>JARXAL010000274.1 GCA_029865835.1 Verrucomicrobiaceae bacterium | reverse complement strand
CAACGGCAGCGAATGAATGATGCTCGCCGCCGCATTGTTCCGCTTCGCCACCTCCGTCACCACTACAATCACCCCCGCACTCAAAAACAACTTCAACAAATAGTACATCATCTCACCACCATAACGCCACACCCACCCCCCTGTTTCATCCAACCCCCAATCCACGAACGGAGAACGGAGAACCGCGAACAGCAACCAGCGAACCCCTCACAACCCCGCCGCCAACTCCCTCGCCAACCCCATCGCCTCCTCCACCCGCGACTTCCCCTCCCGCTCCACCGGCGCCGCCGCTTCATCCTGCTCATTGAACACCCGCACCCGCATGTGCAGCACTCCCCCAGTCACCCACGTGTGCGCCCCCACCGGCGTCTGACAGCCCGCCCCCAAGATTTTGAGAAACTCCCGCTCCGCCGACACCCGCACCTCCGTCTCCGCATCATTGATCCCCCGCATCAACTCCCTCACCTCACCACTCCCCGACAAACACTCCACCGCCACCGCCCCCTGCCCCGCCGCCGGCAAAAACACCATCGGATCCAGCGCCAACGCCGCCAGCTTCACCCCGTCCATCACCAACTCCCCCTTCGCCGCGTCCATCAGCCCCAACCGCAGCAGCCCCGCCGCCGCCAGCATCACCGCATCCAGCGGCTCCTCCCCCAGCACCTTGCGCACCCGCGTCGCCACATTCCCGCGAATCTCCACGATCTGCACATCCGGCCTCAACCACTTCAACTGCCGCGCCCGCCGCACACTGCTCGTCCCCACCCGCGCCCCCAACTTCAGCGTCTCCAAACTCACCACCTCCCGCGTGATGAGCACATCCTCGATCGGCGCCCGCGGCAGCACCGCCGCAATCTGAAACCGCGACTCCAACTCCGAAGGCACATCCTTCAAACTGTGCACCGCCGCATGCACCCGCCCCTCATCCAGCGCCACCTCCAGCTCCTTGATGAAAATCCCCTTGTCCGCCAGCGGCACCTCCCCCCCGTGAAAATCCGCAAACCTCAAATCCGTCCGCTTGTCCCCGATCGTGTGAATGATCTCCCGTTCCACCTTCAAATCCGCCACGGCCTCCTCCAACGCCCCCGTCACCATCGTCGTCTGCATCAGCGCCAGCTCACTGCCCCGCGTTCCTAAAATCACATGCTTCATCATCATCAATTCCTCGTCGTTCAAATCGTTTCCAATTGCCCCTCCTCACCCTCACTCAGCGGCGCAAACCGGCGCCCCCGCCCAAACTTCTCCAATTGCTCCTCCACAATCACCTCGCACGCCGCCAACTGCCTCAACCGCTCCCGCCGTCCATCCTCCGCGATCGCCTGCAACGCATCGATGTCATACAAATACACCCCCTCAATCTCATTCACCTTCGGATCCACATCCCGCGGCACCGCAATATCGATGATGAACAACGGCTCCCACCGCCGCTTCCGCATCACCTGCTCCACCATCTCCGGCTTGATCACAAAATGCGGCGCCGACGTCGATGAAATAATCACATCCGTCTCATGCAGCACCGTCTCCCACTCATCAAACTTCAACGCCCGCCCGCCCATCTCCGTCGCCAACTCCACCGCCCGGTCATACGACCGATTCGAAACAATCACACT
Organism: Verrucomicrobiaceae bacterium; assembly: GCA_029865835.1. Classification (GTDB taxonomy): domain Bacteria; phylum Verrucomicrobiota; class Verrucomicrobiia; order Verrucomicrobiales; family Verrucomicrobiaceae; genus JAGRPD01. The sequence goes on along the minus strand of JARXAL010000274.1, from coordinate 10,135 downwards.
CTTCGCCCCGCGCGACATCAAACTCTGCGCGCACGTCCGGCTCATCTCACCAGCCCCCACCAGCATCACCCGGCACCGCTTCAAATCGAACACCTTCTCGCACAAATCCACCGCCACCGACCCCACCGAAGTCGACCCCCGCTGAATGCTCGTCTCATTGCGCACCTTCTTGCCCACCTGAAACGCCTGTTGGAACAGCTTGTTCAGCATCTTCCCCGTCGCCTCACTCTCCAGCGCCGTCTTGTACGCCTGCTTCACCTGCCCAAAAATCTCCGTCTCCCCCAGCACCATCGAATCCATCCCGCTCACCACCCGAAACAAATGCCGCACCGTCTCGTCCGCTTCCAAATGATAAAACGAAAGCGCCTCCGCATGCTCCGCCTCCAGCTCAAAAGACTCCACCAGATAATCCCTCAGTAATCCAAATCCCTCCTTCGACTCCTCCGCCCCCTGCACCGCGTAAAGCTCCACCCGGTTGCACGTCGAAAGCACCACACTCTCCTCGAACCCCGGCAGCGCCCGCATCTTCCGCAGCGCCTCCGGTAGATGCGCCTCAGGAAACGCAATCTGCTCCCTCACCTCCACCGGCGTCGTCCGGTAGTTCAGCCCCAGGCACAGCAGGCGCTTCTCGTTGTCAGATTCGGAAAGCGACATGGTTCACGACACAATCCACAACGACACAAACGGCAGGATGAAACCCGCCACCGCCAACCACGCCATCCGCCGCGGCGCCATCACATGCCGCCACATCAGCACCGCAATCACCGCATACAAACCCCACACCCCCCACGCAAACACCACCTTCGACCCCGTCACCGCCACCGACGGCTCCAACGCAAACGTCAACCCCAGCGCCACACTCAGCAACCCCAACCCCAGCAGCACCAACCTCAAAATCGCCCGCGCCAGCTCCCGAATCGGCGGCAACTGAAAAAACATCTGCCCGATCTTGTGCGACTTCAGCATCCGCTCCTGCAGCAAATACATCACCCCCGTCACTGCCGCCATCGCAAACGCCGCATACGCCACCAGCGCCACCGCCACATGCAACTCCACCAGCGCCACAATCTTCGCCTTCGCCGGATACGCCCCAAACGCCCCCGGTAACCCCGCCGAAAGCGCCAGCAACCCCGCCACCATCGGCCCCGTAAACACCCCCAGCAACGACAGCCGATACGCCGACCCCACCAGAAAATACAGCAGCACCATGCTCCAGGAAATAAACACCAAGATGTCCGGCAGCGACTTCATCGGACACTGCCCCACCTCACGCCCCCGCCAATAAAGAAAACCCGTCTGCAACGCAAACCCCACCAAAATCAGCACCCAATGCCACCGGCTTTGATGCCACCGCCCCGCCTTCAACGCCACAAACGCATGCACCGCCCCCCCGGCAAAAGCCAGAGTCGCTAGCAAAAGAAGCAGTTGAGTGATCGTCACAGATAAAGAAAACGCCGGAGCGAAGGAAACAAATGCATTCGCCCCGCTTTTGCCAGATTGCAAAAGGCAATGACTGTGAAACCGTAGTCAAACCCGTCATCTTGGCAATTATGGAGCTCTCACCCGCAATTCAAACCCTCGCAAACGCCGTCCGCGACGTCCCGGACTTCCCCAAACCCGGCATCCTCTTCAAGGACATCACCCCCGTCCTCGCCGACCCCGCCCTCCTCTCCGCCACCATCGACGGCATGATCGCCGCCACCGGCATCACCCAGGTCGACAAAGTCATCGGCATCGACGCCCGCGGCTTCATCTTCGGCTCCCTCATCGCCGCCAAACTCAACGCCGGCTTCATCCCCATCCGCAAAAAAGGCAAACTCCCCTGGAAAACCCTCGGCACCAGCTACGACCTCGAATACGGCTCCAACACCATCGAAATACACCAGGACGCCATCCGCCCCGGCGAGTCCGTCCTCCTCGCCGATGACCTCCTCGCCACCGGCGGCACCGCCGCCGCCGCCCTCGACCTCATCCACCAACTCGGCGGCCACGTCCTCGGCTCCGTCTTTTTCATCGAGCTCGCCTTCCTCAACGGACGCGAAAAACTCGCCGGCAAAGGCCCCGTCCACGCCCTCCTCACCTACTGATCGACGAAGGCCCGGACCCCATGACCGAACGCGAATACCAGCGCAACCTTCAGCGCATCATCGACCGCATCTTCGGTCCCATCGGAGACAAACCCCGCAGCCGCACCGACCTCCTCCGCCTCAGCAAACAATACCTCCGCCTCAAGGAAACCCGCATCCGCATGCGCCATGACACCGGCCTCTCCGGTAGCGAACTCTGCCGCATGCGCTCGGACATGATCGACCAGCTCATCCGCACCCTCTGGCAGCACTCCCTCGTTTCCCTCCCCGAAAAACAACGCGCCACCCTCCAGCTCTCCCTCTGCGCCCACGGCGGCTACGGCCGCCGCGTCATGTCCCCCGGCAGCGACATCGACCTCACCTTCCTCCTCCCCGGCAACGCCTCCAACGTCTCCCCGGAAATCGCCGAACTCATCCGCCAGTTCCTCATGCTCCTCTACGACGTCCGCTTCAAAGTCGGCCACGGCGTCCGCTCCGTCGGCGACTGCATGCGCCTCGCCAACGAGAGCATGGAAACCAAAACCGCCCTCATGGAGTTGCGCCAACTCTGTGGCGACACCCTCGCCTACGACCAGTTCCGCGCCCGCTTCGACAAAGAATGCATGAAAAGCCAGGAAACCGCCTTCCTCCGCCTCCGCCAGCAGGACCTCGCCACCCGCCACAGCAAATTCGGCAACACCCCCTTCGTCCAGGAACCCCACGTCAAAAACGGCTGCGGCAGCCTCCGCGACTACCAGAACCTCATCTGGATGAGTTACGCCAAATACCGCACCCTCAAACCCAGGGACCTCATCGAAAAAGGCCTCATCTCCGCCGCCGGCTGGAAGGAAGTCTCCAAAGCCTACGACTTCATCCTCCGCACCCGCAACGCCATGCACTACGCTGAGCGCCGCTGCGAAGACCAGCTCACCCTCCGCCTCCAGGGCGTCGTCGCCACCCAGCTCGGCTACAAACAAAAACGCGTCCTCAACCGCATCGAAGCCTTCATGCGGGACTACTACACCGCCACCCGCGACATCCTCCAGCGCTCCAGCGCAATCATGGACCGCTTCCACCTCCAGGACGTCGACGCCGAAGCCAAAAAACGCCGCCCCCTCGCCTTCCTCGCACGCAACCGCGTCGCCAAAGTCTCCAAGTTCGACAGCTTCATCACCCGCAACGAACGCATCTTCCCCGAAGACCCCAACCTCTTCAAAGACGACCCCCACCGCCTCATCCGCCTCTTCGCCCACACCCAGCAGCGCCACCTCCGCCTCAGCCCCGAACTCTTCCAGCTCGTCCAGGAAAACTTCCGCCTCGTCAACGCCTCCTTCCGCTACCAAAAAGCCGTTCGCGACACCTTCCTCTCCATCCTCTCCCGCAAAGGCGACGTCGGCCGCACCCTCCGCCAAATGCACCGCGTCGGCTTCCTCGGCCGCCTCGTCCCCGAATTCGGCGCCCTCACCTGCCTCGTCCAGCACGAATTCTTCCACCAATACACCGCCGACGAACACACCCTCCGCACCATCGAAATGCTCGACGGTCTCTCCGGCGAGCCCAACCTCGCCCTCGCCTTCTACCAAAAACTCTGGCGCAGCATCGACGAACCCTGGATCCTCTACCTCGCCCTCCTCATGCACGACACCGGGCGCGCCGCCAACGCCAAAAGCCACGACGACGAAAGCGTCATCCTCGCCAACGCCGTCTGCCGCCGCTTCGTCATCAAAGGCCCCCAGCGCCAGCTCCTCATCTTCCTGGTGGACAACCACCTCCTCATGTACCGCACCGCCACCGGCAAAAACCTCGAAGACCCCCGCGTCGTCGAAGAATTCGCCGGCATCATCCGCACCCAGGCCCACTTGGACACCCTCCTCGTCATGACCTACGCCGACTCCAAAGGCACCTCCACCCAAAGCTGGTCCGGTTACAAAGAAGCCTCCATCCGCCGCCTCTACCACCTCACCACCGAATTCCTCAACGCCCCGGCCGACTTCATGGAGCGCGCTGCCGCACCCGTCCACGAACTCCGGGACGCCGTCATCAAAAAACTCGGCGCCGGCTGGTCCGAAGAACTCAAAGCCCACTTCGAAGGCATGCCCCCGGCCTACTTCAACTTCCTCGACGCCGAAACCGTCGTCGCCCACCTCCGCCAGTTCCGCGCCTTCTTCGTCCAACTCACCGAGGAGCACTCCTCCAACGGCCTCCTCCCCATCGTCACCTGGAAAGACCTCCCCGAACAAGGCTGCTCCGAAATCACCCTCACCTGTTGGGACCGCCCCCAACTCCTCGCCCGTGTCGCCGGCGCCCTCGCCGCCCAAAGCATCAACATCCTCGGCGCCGACCTCTACCGCCGCAGCGACGACCTCGTCCTCGACACCTTCCGCGTCTGCAACACCAACTTCGCCCCCGTCACCTCCAAAAACGCCCGCCTCCGCTTCGAACAGGACCTCAACAACTCCTTCCTCGACACCCAGTTCGACTTCAGCAAAGCCATCACCCCCCAGAAAAAACCCTCCCCCGAGTTCGAAGCCATGCTCGCCGAGATCCCTCAGCGCATCTTCATCGACACCACCGTCTCCCCCGACGAAACCATCATCGAACTCCAGGCCGTTGACCGCCTCGGCCTCCTCTACGACGTCCTCAAAACCATCGGCAAATACCGCCACAACGTCACCCACGCCCGCATCAACACCGAAAAAGGCGTCGCTGTCGACGCCATCTACATCCGCAACGCCCAAGGCCAAAAAATCACCGCCCCCACCGAACTCAGCACCCTCGCCAAAGCCCTCGCCAAAGCCATCCAAGGCGAAATCGCCACCGCCATCCGCTAAACGGCAACCCCAGTGCTCCCCTCACCGCCCCCCCCAAAAAAAGTGAGAGCGTGAGTCCCCAAAAGTACCACGCCTGTCCCAGGCGCCCTTCTGCGTCACGGCGTCACCAACCGAGCCGTCACCAGACACAACACGCGCAATGCGTGATTCGGTGACCCATCCTCGTTCGGAGGCGTGTTCATCCCGCACAGCGCCGTGCCACCCGGACGCATCGCCACCGCTGTTGTGTTTTTCATGGAGTAAAACTCTGGCATCGACTGCACCTCCCTTTCACCGGTCTCATGGGGCAGGGTCATGATGGCTTTGTCACCCAAATGAATCACCGCTTCAGGGGCGAGGTTGAGATCGATGATCGTGCCATCAGGGGAAAGCACAGGGTCCACTTCCAATCGAACCCCCACAGGACGTATTTCAAAACTCGACCCCGAAGTTAAGTCCGCAGCAGTCAGCCCTGTCGGAACTGCCGGACTATTGCTTTGCCGACCTCTGGCAGGTTCATAGGTCGTGGGGAAAAGCTGCCACGCATTTTCCACGACACCCAAAACCGCCATGACTCGCCAAAAGCTTACAAATCCCTTGAAATGAATGTCTTGCGCCTGACCCAGCAACCCTGAAAATCGCTTTTCCAGAACCCACCCGATCCATTCCGCGACGGCGCGACCGCACTCCCTCGATTCCTCGCCACCTCAGCGACACTGGAAATAACGGCGCTCGACACAAGAATGCCCCCATTTTGCCTCCAACCCACCCTCCTCAACCGAATCAATGTTCGCCAGGCATCCTATCAGGAAAAAATCCCTCTCAATCTAAACCCACACCCTGCCAGCAATCTACCCAGAATCCCACAGTCCCACGGGAGGGATCGCCATTCTCAGGTGACCCCTTCCACAAAAGCACACGTCAAATGCTCTTCCGCCCCGTTGCGTCTCGTAATCTTACAGATGAATGGACACACAGGCACGCAACAGAGCCCCTCAGCCTTTCTCAAAGGATGGCCCACTAGCCTCCTGTGGACGGGTGGATTTTTAATTCTCCTCGGCGTCGCACATTCAATCGTTCAAGTAACCTACCCCAGAGACTGGGGTAGCCCCATTGGCTGGCGAAAGCCCATCTTGTTCGGCATCTCCACTGGCACCACCCTTCTCAGTCTTGCCTGGGTCATTAGCAAATCCCAGCCGCGAAGCCATTGGCTCCCTTGGACCCTAGCGGGATCATCCCTCATCGAAGTCCTCATCATCACCATCCAGACTTGGCGCTCCGTTCCGGCACATTTCAATCAAGGTGCCCCTATTGACCGTGCCTTGGGTTTCGTCGTTGACCTATTGCTCATTCTCCTCTCCATCGCCGTCTTTGTTCTATGGCTACGAACCCTCAAAGGAACTGTCGTAGCGCCAGACTATGCTAGCGCCATCCGCTGGGGCATGACCTTTCTCGTGCTCAGCTGCGGCTTCGGATTCGCCCTTGTCGTCTACGGAATGGCTAGATTGGACGTGGGGCAAGCTCCTGATCTCGTAGGTCGAGCAGGAGTGCCCAAGTTCGTCCATGGAATCGTCCTCCACGCCTTACAGATCCTCCCAGCCTGGGTATGGGCACTTCGCCTCTCGGGAGTGGGAATCCATCAGAGACTCGCTAGCTTGCGATTCGCCGCGCTAGGCTTCTGCCTCCTCGCTAGCTATGCCCTCTGGCAGACGCTAAACGGCTACGCCAGATTCGAACCCAACCCCGTCGGTATCCTCCTGTTATCTGCCGTGGCAGCTTGTGGCGTTCTCGCCACAGCCCTCTCTCTGCACAGGTTTTATCCTAGAAACGGGAATGGAAAGGTATGAAGATGGCGTCGTGCTTGGTTCCACAAGGCTTTCCGGTTCGCAGCGGTTGCATCGATAAGTGATGCCACCCGAGAAGCGGGAAGCCTTGTGGGGCCAATGACGGCGGCAGATTCGCCCTCAGCCATTTCCGTTTTTAGGGTTAAAAAAAATGCCTGGCAAGAATGGCACTCGGCTAGGACCTACGTTCTTAGTGCGGTCCCCATAAATCGTGGTGCCTGATGATGACGAAGTTCTCTTTACGAGACCATTTCTCCAAAAAATTTTCGTTTTAATCCGGCGATCGCAGTGGCCTTAGTGGCAAGGAAGTTGATCAGCCCGCTATTCAATCAATAACGAGCAAGCCGTTGACGCAGCCGATGAGGCCACTCAACCGCTGGGCAAGGTGACAAGCATTTCGACAACCGATCTAAGCGCCAGATGTCTCACCCGTTCACCGTCTCACTTCCCTTTCTCCACCTCCGCAAACGCCGCCCGCAAAAACGCCCCTCTCGTCTCCTTCCCCGCCAAATCCCCCTTCACCCCCAGCTTCTCCGCCAACGCCAACCACCGCTTCCGCGTCACCTCATCCAGCGGCTTCTCCAACTCCACCGCATGCCCCGGGTTCGCCTTGTAATACTGCCCGTGCAGATTCTCCCCTCGCTGCCCCGGCTTCTCCGGCATCGGATTCAACCCATGCCACCCACCTGCTACACCCCACCACTGCACCATCGCAAAATCCGCATCCCCTGGCAGCACATCACTCACATAAATCAGCGCCGACTCATCCTCTACCAACCGCTTTTGCAGCCCCCTCACCTCCACCTTCTGCACCACCCCGTCACCCTTCGCCGCCATCGCCGCCGCATGACCCGCCGCCTGCCCCAGTGACATCCAAATCGGCTCCAATCGCAGCGCGCAAAACCCCACGTGCGACGACGACACCGCCACCGGCACCAGCAAATTCTCACAATCCTCATCCTTCGGCACCAACACCCCATAGGGCACCTGATACGGCGGCACCGCATTGTAAAACTCCCCGCCATGCTGCCCTCCAATCTGCGGCCCCTCATGATTCGTCCCATGACAATTGTTGCCGTAGTCCCCCATCGCAATCGCATCCCCGAACAGCTTCGCCCGCGCATCCCCCGCCGCATGCTCACTGTCCGCCTGCACATACACATGCTTCCCGATCATCCGCCTCGCCTCTCGCACATACAACTGCGGCGGCAAATGCCCCGTCTCCACAAACTCATCCTTGCACCACCCCCACGGCGCCGCCATCTCCCGATACTTCACCGGCACCGCCTCATCATGCTGCAAAAAATATAGCAGCCCCACATTGTACCTCAAGTGCTCCGCATAAATCTGCCGCCGCGTCACCTCATCCCCTTCCGGCCAGTCCAAGTTGTAGCCCGGCATCGAAAGCCTCACCATCCCCCGTGACACATCGTTGATGTCATACTTCCGGTTCGGCAACGCCGGCAAATGCGCCTTCACAACGCACCCCGAGGGATACCCAAACACCGTCTTAAATTTTCCCTCCTCTAGCATCGGCAACACCGCCAAAAAATCCTCTCTCTTGTACCCCTCAGGCGCCTCAATCGGCACTCGATTCGCCGGATCATCCGTCGCGCAAAACCGGAAATTGTAAGCCTGCAACTGCTCGTCCGCCACCTCCGGCGCCAGCGACTCCCCATACTGCATCGCCCCCTCCCTCCCCACATGAAACGGCACCCCCGCCTGCGCCATCAGATCCCCCTCATAACTCCCATCCACAAACACCTTCGCCTTCACCGTCAGGCCCTCGCCCGCCTTCGACTCAAACACCGCCTCCATCAGCCGCGCCCCCTGTTTCCCCACCGACTTCAAATGCCACGCTTTCTTCACCGCCACCCCCGCCTGTTCCGCCAACATTCCCTCAAGCACCAAAAGATTCACCTTCGGCTCCCCAAACGTCCCTTCGTAACACGCCTTCACCTGCTCCGAATCCGCTCCATACGTTTTCACGTAATGCGCCTTCACCCGCTGGCTGAACTCCAAAAACGTCCCGCTCAACGACTCCAGCGAATGAAAATCCGTGTGTGACAACCCACTCGTCACCAGCCCACCCACTCGCTCCGTCGGCTCCACCAACAACACCTTCGCCCCCGACTTCCCCGCCGCCACCGCCGCCGCAATCCCTCCCGGCGTCGCGCCATACACCACCACGTCCACAGCCACGCCTTCCGCCCTCACCCAAGAAACCCAAATCAGTCCAAGCCAAATCAATCGCTTCATCACACGCCCACCTAAGCACAACCTCCCACAAGTTAAAATTCAAATCCATCGCCTCCACAAATTCCTTGCCACCCCTCTCCCCAACCCAAACACTCCCGACACAACAAATCGCGAACTGAGAACCAAAAACAAAATCCCCCATGCCCCCCACCGCCGTTCGCCATCACATCCTCGCCACCGCCACCGTGGTCGCGTTCCTGATGTATCTGGACCGCATCTGCCTCGCTCAAATCATCTCCTCAGACTCCTTCCAAAAAAACATCCACCTCTCCCCCGACCAGATCGACTGGGTCAAAGGCAGCTTCTTCTGGGCCTACGCCCTCGCCCAAGTCCCCGCCGGCTGGCTCAGCGACCGCTTCGGCACCCGCATCCTCGTCACCCTCTACATCGCCCTCTGGTCCTTCTTCACCCTCGCCACCAGCTTTTCCCTCGGCTTCACCACCCTCCTCCTCACTCGCCTCGGCTGCGGCCTCGCCGAAGCCGGCTACTACCCCGCCAGTTCCAGCCTCCTCACTCGCTGGGCGCACATCGACGCCCGCGGTTTCGCCAGCAGCCTCATCTCCTGGGGCGGACGCATCGGCGGCGCCATCGCCCCCGGCCTCACCGCCTACCTCATCCTCCAGTCGGGCGACTGGCGTTGGGCCGGTTGGACCTACGGCTTCATCGGCCTCGCCGTCGCCGGCCTCTATTGGACCGTCTTCCGCGACCACCCTCGCCTCCACCCCCGCTGCAACCCCGCCGAAATCAATCTCCTCGCCGAAGGCCGCGGCACCTTCCTCCCCACCACCGATCCCCCACGCCGCTTCCCACTCCGCCTCGCCTGTGCCAGCACCACCCTCTGGCTCACCAACGTGGTCCAGTTCTTCAACAACATCGGCTGGGCCTTCCTCATCCTCTCCCTCCCCGACTACCTCAAAAAGGTCAAACACCTCGACGACGGCATGACCGGCCTCATCACCACCGCCGCCCTCACCGTCGGCATCGCCGCCCTCCCGCTCGGCGGCCTCATCACCGATCGCCTCACCCGGTCTCACGGCAGACGCCTCGGCCGCATGCTCCCAATGGCCCTCACCAAATTCGCCGCCGCCGCCAGCTACGTCCTCGCTCTCTACACCGACTCCCCCTGGGCCATGGCCTTCGCCTTCGGCCTCGTCGC
>JARXAL010000202.1 GCA_029865835.1 Verrucomicrobiaceae bacterium | reverse complement strand
AGATGGCGTCGTGCTTGGTTCCACAAGGCTTCCCGGTTCGCAGCGGTTGCATCGAAAAGGTGATGCCACCCGAGAAGCGGGAAGCCTTGTGGGGCCAATGACGGCGGCAGATTCGCCCTCAGCCATTTCCGTTTTTAGGTTTATCCGAGAAGTTGGTGAGGGAAGGGGTGAGTGATGGAAAATGGCTGGATGAACCAGAGTTTGTTCTATCACGCGCTTGTGCGCCAGATGCTAGACATTTTTTATCGTGTTGAGCCCTGTGTGCGGGAAGCGCAACCTTAGCTCACTGCAAACTCTAAGTCGCGACTGGCGCGGACTGCGGCTCTGGGCATGGGCTCACCTTTGGCAAGACGGTGGGCGACTTCGTCGCGGACGATGGCGCAGAGTTCGGAATAGGTGGTCTCTTCCTGGTCGCCTTGGCAGACACCGCCGAGGTAGAGGTCCGTGCAGTAGCCGATGTAGCACTAGTCTTCATCTGACCAGCGAACAAAGCGGTGGCAGCGGTCTTCCGGTTTCAGGTCACTTGGGAGGAGCCAGAAGCTGAATGTCTGCAAGCAAGGTTGGCGTGGGTGAGTGTTTCAGCTGACGGGCTTGGAGCCACTTGAGCACGGATTTGGCGGACTCCGAGGAGGGTTGGCGAGCCAGGAGGCCCTGCAGGCTGATGTCCTCATCCAGGTCTGGCCAGTTGATGCCTTTGCCCCCCTCAATGAGGCGGTGGTTTCGGCGCTCGGGCATGGTCGCAAATTGGAGGCGGGGGTAGAGCCTGATGGGGACGACCAGCACCTGTCCGTCCTCAAGGTGGACGCGCATGAGGTCTGCCTGGAAGGTGACGCGGCGGATTCGCAAGTCACAAGGGCTTCAATTTTTCGTAACTCGGCTGCGCCAAAACCTCCGGAAGAGGCAAGCTCTACAGGCTCCACCCAGAACTTGGCTGCCCTGTCGTCACGCTCGGCATGGACATGGATGGGATCTGTACCTTCGCTCGAGTAGAAGAACAGGCGGTAAGGTCCGACGCGTGCGACAACCTGCATGGTGGGACAAGGCAGGTGGCGCGTTTTTGGCTGAATGAGGGACGGCGGGCAAGATACCCGCCGTCTTCACACAAGCTGGAAGCTGGTGCTACTTTACTGACAAGCCTCACACTCGCCGCCGTTGCGCATCGCCTCGATGGAGCAGGCGAGTTTTTCTTCGGCGGTGAATTTGGCGGCGGCGGCGACACTGGCGGCGTGGGTGCCGACGATGCCGCGCTTCTCTTTCTCGACTTCGCTGGTGGCTTTTTCGATGTTGGAGGCGCTCTTGGTGCGGAGGTAGTAGGTCGTCTTCAATCCCTTGCGCCAGGCGGCGCGGTACATGTGGGAGAGGGGGCGGATGTCGGTGTCGCCGAAGAAGAGGTTGACGCTTTGGCTCTGATCAATCCACTTCTGGCGGCGGGCGGCGGCTTCGATGACCCAGGACCAATCGACGGCGAAGGCGGTGGCGTATTTGCGCTGGAGGTCGATGGGGATTTCCTCGATGGAGCCGAGTTCGCCGTCGGTGTAGTTGATGCGGGCGCGGACCTCGGGGGTCCAGAGGCCGCGTTTTTTGAGGTCGCGGACGAGGTAGGGGTTCAGCACCATGAAGTCACCGGAAAGATTGCTCTTGGTGTACATGTTCGTGAAGAGGGGCTCGATGCACGGGGAGGAACCCATGATGTTCGAGATGGTGGCGGTGGGGGCGATGGCGAGGACGTTGCTGTTGCGCATGCCTTGTTTGGCGATCTTGGCGCGGAGGCCTGACCAGTCCATTTTACCGCCGCGTGGGACTTCGATGGGGAGGCCGCGTTCTTTTTCGAGCAGATCGACGGTGTCCTGAGGGAGCAGGCCGCGGTCCCACTTGCTGCCTTTGTAGGTGGAGTAGGTGCCTTTTTCCTTGGCGAGATCGCTGCTGGCCTCATAGGCGTAGTAGGCGGTGGCTTCCATGAATTCGTCGTTGAATTCGACGCCTTCCTTGGAGGCGAAGGCGATGCCTTTTTTGTACAGGGCGTATTGCAGGCCCATGACGCCGAGGCCGATGGGGCGATGGCGGGAGTTGGCGGTCTTGGCGGCTTCGGTGGGGTAGAAGTTGATGTCGATGACGTTGTCGAGCATGCGCACGGCGGTGCGGATGGTGTCGCGCAGTTTGACGTGGTCGATTTCTCCGTTTTCCTCGAGGTGGTTGTCGATGAGGATGGAGCCGAGGTTGCAGACGGCGGTTTCGTCTGCGGAGGTGTTCAGGGTGATCTCGGTGCAGAGGTTGCTGCTGTGGATGACGCCGACGTGGTCCTGGGGGCTGCGGACGTTGCAGGGGTCTTTGAAGGTGATCCAGGGGTGGCCGGTCTCAAAGATGGATTTGAGCATGCTCTTCCAGAGGTCGATGGCGGGGATCTGGCGGCCGAAGATTTCGCCGGCTTCGGCTTTGGCTTCATACTCGGCGTAGCGTTTTTCGAAGGCGGAGCCGAAGAGGTCGTGCAGATCGGGGACTTCGTTGGCGCGGAAAAGGGTCCAGTTTTCCCGGGCTTCCATGCGTTTCATGAAGAGGTCGGGGATCCAGTTCGCGGTGTTGAGGTCGTGGGCGCGGCGGCGGTCGTCACCGGTGTTGACGCGAAGCTGCAGGAAGTCTTCGATGTCGTTGTGCCAGACTTCGAGGTAGGCGCAGCCGGAGCCACGGCGTTTGCCGCCCTGGTTGACGGCGACGAGCTGGTCGTTGTGAAGTTTGAGGAAGGGGATGACGCCCTGGGACTCGCCATTGGTGCCTTTGATGTAGCCGCCGGTGCCGCGGACGGAGGTCCAGGAGCCGCCGAGGCCGCCGGCCCACTTGGAGAGGAAGGCGTTTTCGGCGATGCCGCGGATCATGATGGACTCGATGCTGTCATCCACCTTGTAGAGGTAGCAGGAGGAGAGCTGGGAGTGCATGGTGCCGGAGTTGAACAGCGTGGGGGTGCTGGAGCAGAAGCGGCGGGATTTGTAGAGGCGGTAGAGGGAGATGATGCGCTCTTCGGCATCGCCTTTCTCGTCGACGCAGAGGCCCATGGCGACGCGCATCCAGAAGAGCTGGGGGGCTTCGAGGCGCTTCGAGGGCTGGGCTTTTTTGTCGATGATGAGGTAGCGGTCGTACAGGGTCTGGATGCCGAGGAAGTCGAAGTCCATGTCGGCAGCGGGGTCGAGGGCGTCGGCGAGGCGGTCGAGGTTGAACTGCAGCAGGCGGGGGTGGATGCGCTCGATTTCGACGCCGCGGGCGAGGTTGCGGCGGAAGGCGCGGCGGTGGAAGGCGGGGAGGGCTTCGATGCCGTCACGGGCGATGTCCCAGCCGAGGACTTCCTCATAAATGTAGGTGAGCAGGATGCGGGCGGCGAACTTGGCGAAGTCCGCGTCATGCTGCATCATGGTGCGGGCATTGAGGATGATGGTGGTCTTGAGGGCGTCCTCGGTGATTTCGGAGAAGATGGAGCGGCGGAGCTCCATTTCGATCTCGGCGCGGTTGAAGCAGAGATCGAGGCCGAGGGCGGCGAAGTCGATGCGTTTTTTGAGGTCCTGGCCGTCCCAGAGGAAGGAGTTTCCGTCGTTGGTGCGGACGAGGATGAGGGATTGCTGCTGCTCGGACTCTTCGGAGACGGCGATGGATTCCTGGATGTCGTCGGCGTCACGCAGGGTGTTGCGCATGGCGCGATACTGGATGTAGGAGCGGGCGACTTTGAAGTGGCCTTGTTTCATGAGCTCCTCTTCGACGAGGTTTTGTACGTCCTCGATGTGGACGAACTGCTTGCTTTCTTCGGAGATGGCGCGGCTGACGGCTTCGGCGACGGCAACGGCGGGTGAGGAGTCGAGCTCCATGGAGAGGAAGGCTTTGCGGACAGCGATCTCAATTTTGTCGTGGTTCCATGGCACCAGCTGGCCGCTGCGGCGGATGACTTTCGCGTTGACGAAGATGGGCTGGGGGGCGGTGGTGGTGCGGACGCCGGAGAGGAGTTCGTCGCCGCTGCGTTTGCGTTTTTCAGCGAGGGTACGAGCGACGTCGTGGGCATTTTGGCGGACGAGGGCGCGCTCGATGACGTCGTGGATTTCGCGTGCGTTGATGGAAGGCGCTCCCGACGCCTCCCGTTCACCGGCTTTGGATTGCAGTTCCTCGACGACAGCCTGGGAGATGCTCTTCACCAGGCGGCGGTTGTGGTCGTTGTAGATGTCCTGCTCCTTCTGACGGGCGAGGAGGAGATCGGTGATGGCACCGCCAACGGTGTCAGCGATTTCACCGACGTCGAAGTCGCGTTCATCTGCTCCGACCAGGACTTTGATGGATTTGCCGCCAGTGCCGACGACGCCGGACGCGAGGGAACTCCATTCGAACTGGGGTTTTTGATTTTTGGGAGTGTTGGCGATGCGCTTGAGATGCGCATCCTCTTGGAGCAGGTTATTGAGCATGGCGGGAGGGGAGCTGAGGGTGTGTGTGTGACTGAATTTGACGGGAAAGATTAGCAGATGGGAAGCATTTTTTGACACGGCAACGCTTTTGCCCGACCGAGCCCGTGGGAGTGAACACGGGCCAGTTGGGCAGAGAGGCGGTGGAGGTCACAAATCGTCGTCGGAACCGGAGATGAGGGAGGATGCTTTTTGGTAATCGGTGACTTTGCCTTCGAAGAAGTTCTGCTCTTTGCGGATGTCCATCATCTCGGCGAGCCAGGGGAGCGGATTGGAGATACCGGGGTTGATGGGCGGCAAACCGCAACCGGCGAGGCGGCGGTCGGCGATGAAGTCGATGTAGGTCTCGAACTCTTCGGGGCTGAGGCCGACGGCATTGACGGGGAGGCAGTCGCGGATGAATTCTTTTTCGAGGGAGACGGCTTCGCGCATGGTGTCGACGAGTTCTTCGCGGAACTCGGGGGTCCAGATTTCCTGGTTCTCTTCAACGAGATCCATGAACAGGTTGCGGAAGACTTCGATGTGGTTGGACTCGTCCCGGAGGGTGTAGCGGAACATTTGGCCGATGCCGGGGAACTTGTTTTGGCGATAGAGGCTGAGGACCATGCCAAAAAGGCCGTAGAACTGGGTGCCTTCCATGCACTGGCCGAAAACGAAGATGTTTTTGGCGAGGATCTTTTTGTTTTCGACCTGGGTGAGGTCGAGGGCGCGGCGAAGAGAGTTCGAGTGGCGGGTGACGAACTCGTTCTTGCGGACGATGGTCGGGATCTGCTCGAACATGGCCTCGCACTCGTGCGGGTTGATGCCGAGGCTGGAGATCATATAGAGGAGGCTGTCCGCATGGATGTTTTCTTCGTGGGCATGGCGGCCGAGGACGAGTTTCAACTCGGGAGCGGTGACGAGTTCCCGGACGACGTGCTGGATGTTGTCTCCGACGATGCCTTCGGCGGCGGAGAAGTAGCCGATCGCCATCATGATGATCCAGCGTTCGTTCTGGGAAATGTCATTGGAGCGCCACTGTTCGACGTCTTTTTGCATCTGAATGTCCTCGGGCTCCCAGTGATTGGCCTTCATGATGCGGTAGATATCGTAGGCCCATTGATACTTCAGGGGGAGGAGATTGAAGGTCATGGTCTGACGACCATTGATGATGCGTTTGGCAGCAAAAGCGGCTTCGGCTTTGTCTTGGTCGAGAACGAATTGGCGGGTTCCGATGGTGTAGGTTTTGTCCATGACGATTTTGTAACAGAATTGAGGGGTTTTAAGCGGATTTTGAGGAAGAACTGGGAGCGGCCACGAACATGATAAATACTAGATATCCATGTCCCGGTTTAGATCATGCACAAGATGTTGTGTTTCTCCAAATACTTTTTCACAATGGGTAGGGGTTTGTTGAGGCTTTCGTTGTAGCTAGGGGCGTTCCACGTCGATCTTTTTTTTTCTGCGTTAAAACCTCACTTTGGCATACCAAAAACGAGATCATTCTCAAGACGTGCGCAGTCCTTTATGAATCAAGCCTTTGCGGATTTCTCTGCAAAGATGATCGGCAAGATGGGGGTTTCAAAATGGGACTTGAACCGTACTTTTTTTCGGCGCTGAGCCGAATCACCTCGTGATAACGAGTGAGAAAGGCCGTTGGACACGTTTTTGGGGCGGAGCGCGGCCGAGGGGAAGTTTGAAAGGCGGGCATTCCTGCCGCTTGCAATGGTTCCAGCAACGGCTATCCTCTGCGGCTCAACGCAAAAGCGAAGACGGAAGGGTGGCTGAGCTCGGTTTAAGGCACTCGACTCGAAATCGAACGTGGGGTAATACTCACCGCGGGTTCGAATCCCGCCCCTTCCGCCAGCTTTTACAGTCAAAGAGCCATTCTCTAGGAGAACGAAAGTCACAACAAAGCTATTCAGGTAGCTGAAGTAGACGCTCCCATTTCAGGCAAGCACTGAGCGTTAGCAGCCAAGTTTGATTTTCATGAGAGCGACAGCGGCGCATGGTATGGCGGACATCTCCCTGCTTCGGGCGGCTGTCCGCCCGCACGTTAAGGGCGGCGGAGGCGGATCTGGTCCTCTGCCAGCTTGGAACGTATGCATTGTAATCCGTATCTCCTCTCTACTGCATGACCTGACGCTGCACCGCTGTAGACGCCAGGGTCGGAGTGAGGCCGCAAGGCTAAGGTGAGTACGGGCAAGCGCAAACAGCGCTCCATCCGCACTGACTTTAGCGGCGATGAGGATGGGGCGCTCAGGTCACCGTGCGCCAGTGCGTCTGCGGTGAAATCTCAATTCAGTCGTCTGCGGGGGGCGTCCTTGCCCTTGTGCGCTTGACCTTTTTCTGGAAGCCATGCTTGCCCAGCAAACTGAGGGGCCATTCGATTAGTGAGCTTTCATTTAGACCACAATAAATGTTCGTGCCGTTTCTTTAATCCGTTCTGCCCACATTATATCTACCTTGAGGGGTCTGAATGAGTTTGAGTTCAAAAATCGAAGCCGGCGGGCTTCGTGTGTGTTGTTGGGCTCGAACCGCACAAACCCTCGGCCAAATGGGGGCATGAGTCGAAATGGAGTATCCGACCATGCCCCCGGGAGGTCTGGCCGAACGAGGGATTTGATTGGAGTGA
The DNA here is from genome assembly GCA_029865835.1 of Verrucomicrobiaceae bacterium. GTDB lineage: Bacteria > Verrucomicrobiota > Verrucomicrobiia > Verrucomicrobiales > Verrucomicrobiaceae > JAGRPD01. The sequence goes on along the minus strand of JARXAL010000202.1, from coordinate 45,362 downwards.
TGTCTTTCGGTTTGTTGTTGAGCTTTGGCGCATGGCGTTTGCTTTCGGAGCCCGAAACTTGGACTGCGATCTTGTTAGGCGGGCTGTTGGCTTGGTTGTCGGCTTCGGCGATGTTTCTTGGCCTTTGGATGCTTGTAAACTGGCGGTGTGACTCCAATGACTGACGGCGAAGTTCCGCCACCCTCCAGGTGACCATGCCTCACCGTCTTCGTCCAAACCTGTGCAACCCGTTTTCATGGCAAAACTGCGCAGCGTGCGGACATAATGACAGCCTTAAATGAGGTTGCCGATCAAATTTCATTCGATTAGTCAGTTGATATACTTTCAAAATTTATTCGGTTTAGGTCTTCTCATTCTGTTTTCGCCAGGATCATCCTGGTGTCAGTCCGATTCTATCATGATCGATTCGTTCACGACGACGATTCAGTACACGGCAAATGGAGGGACAGGAGGGAATTTTGCCAAGGGCCCCCCAGGCAATAGGTCGGCTGGATCCGTTTATACCTTTGGATAGCAAGACTTCAACAACGCGATAGGGTATGACGAATCCATTGGAACTGACATTTTAGGCGGCCGACGAAACGTCGTTTTTGGACCGTATTTTGGCGCTGCGGATACGGGTAACTCTTTCGCTGTGCTCAATGGCGCAATGCACATTGCCAACGCCACTGATGCGAGTAGCAATTTGACCCTCTCCTACAGCTTCACTGGGCTGAAGCTTCCAAAATGGGTGGTCGTTGACATCCGTTCAAGGGATATCACGGCGACGCAATCGCTCCTTTTGGAACTGGTGATCCGCAATAGTAGCCTCACTTGCGCGTCAGCGATGATTGGATTTTCAAACGCTCAAGGCGATGCAATCGAGAACGCCAAAGGCTTAAACAGCTTCAGCTTGTCAGAACTTGACAATTGGGAGGCTGTCAGTTCGAGCGCCACTCATGCCGAATTTCGCTTTACCAACCTAACACCTGGAGTGGATTATTCCATAACAGGCCTGTCTTTTTCAGACACTCTGAAAGGGGTTCAGTTATCAACTGTTCCCGAACCCTCCAGATGGGTGCTGCTCTGCATGAGTGCCATCGGACTGATCGGCTACAGGCGGCGTTTTCGCGACTTTGCTCCCGGTTCCGCGGGTTGAGCGCGGGCCGGTTCGTCGATCCTGTCCATGAGTGCCCGTTGAGCTTTTCCGATGGCGGCCTCGAACGCTTCCATCGAAGCTGCGGACAGATAATGCATCTCGTTTATCTCGGCTTCAATCAGCCTGGCGAGGCGCTCCAGTTCCGACAATCCGAACAGCCCGCTGGTTCCGAGGATGGAATGGGCCTCCCTGCGGATCCGTTTCCAGTCCCCCTCAAGCATTGCATCCCGAATCCTGGCCAAACGTTCGGGCACCTCCTTCACCCACCTCGAGGCAAGCTTGCCCGCGCCTGCGATGCCCACAATCCCAACCAATTCTTCGAAGCCTCCGGATAGCACCGGGGATCCAACGAGCGGTGGATTCGGTGGTTTCTTGGGGTTTTGCGCCAGCAGCACCGCACTCAACCGCTCTGGCGTGAACGGCTTGGAGAGATGATCATCCATGCCCGCCTCCAGACAGCGTTGCTGGTCTTCGGCAAAGGCGTTGGCCGTGACAGCCACGATCCGGATGGGTTCCCCTCTCTGCCGCTTTGCTTCAATTGTCCGGATTTGACGCGTCGCCTCATAGCCGTCAAGAACCGGCATCTGGCAGTCCATGAGAATCAGGTCGAACTTTTCCTCCCGGAACAGCGCGACGGCCTGCGCTCCATCCTTCGCCAGCTTGCAGGTGCAACCTAGGTGGCCCAGTATCGTCGTCAGCACCGTGGCATTGATGGGATTGTCTTCGGCGACTAAAACCCGCAAATCGAGGCCTAGGATGCCCACTCTTTTGTTCACGGGCTTGGGGGGGGAGGAATCGACAGCGTGGTCACGACCCTGTAGCAAGCGTGATAAAAAAATGGGAGAAATCCAACTTTTGTTCACAGGCTTGGGGGGAGCGGGATCGACAGTTTGGTTACGACAGAGGGACGTCAGTGAGGCGGTCCGCCAAGGCCGCGGCATGAACTGCCAGCCCACAGCATTGAACTCGTGGTTGTCCTTTCTTGACCGGGTGACGATGACGCGGGAATTCTTTTCACTTCGTTTTCCCAAAGCGCCGACAAAACTCCTGTGAAAGGCGGGCGACAGCCAGGCCCCGTCGATGAACAGCAAGTCAAAAGGCTTTGAAAGGTCTTTCGCTGCCCGCAGCAAGGTTTGAGCTGTGGAAAACTCGCGAACCTCAAACCCGCAGCGTTGGCAAACACATTGAATGGATTCACGAAGCTCCGGGCTCGGGTCAGCCACCCAGGCGATCTTCGCCGCCCCAGGAGGCAGGCCGATCGTCGCTGCTTCGTGGGCCTGCGGCGGTTGCCGGAAGGGAATCCGGAACCGGAAGCAGGATCCCTCGCCCCGCCGGCTTGTCACGCCGATCGTGCCTTTCATCAGGCTGACAAGCCTCTTGCAGATGGCCAGACCGAGTCCTGTGCCGCCGTGACGCCTGGAGTCTGAGCTGTCAATTTGGGTGAAAGGCTCGAAGAGTTTGGTCTGTTCCTGCCTCGTCAAGCCGCGCCCCGTATCGGTCACGCTAAAACTCAGCCACCGTCCACTTCTTTCCACACGGATCGTTACCGCACCCGCCAGGGTGAACTTCAGGGCGTTGCCGACCAGATTGATCAACACCTGACGAATCCGGCCTGCGTCTCCTAACACCTGGTAAGGCATGTTGGGCTCAATGATCGAGGCAAAGACCAGTCCCTTCTCGGACGCCTGGGAGACAAGCAAATCCAACACGCTGTCAATCATCGACGCCAGATCAACGGTTTCCTCGCGTATCTTGATGGCGTCCGCTTCAATCTTGGCGAAATCCAGAATGTCGTCGATGATGGAGACGAGGGCATTTCCACTCTGCATCATCGAGTCCAAGTGCTGATACTGGTCCGGGGACAGTCTGCCAATCTTCATCAATTCAGCCATCCCGAGCATGCCACTTAGAGGTGTGCGAATTTCATGGCTCATGATCGCAAGGAAATTGCTTTTGGCGCGGTTTGCCCTCTCCGCCTGTTCCAGAGCGACACGCAACCTCTGCTCCACCTCCGCCCGGTTGATGTGCTGGCGCAGCTGCACGATGACCGCGCTCAATGGGGCTGTGACTGGATCAAGATCCAGCAACTGCTCCTGGCCATATCCGCCCGGCCGATTGGCAAGACCGATCAGGCCGACCATCTCCATTCCATGAAACACCGGAACGCTGAAAAAACTGTGCAGGTCCGGGTGGCTTGGCAGTGATCCCTCCACATGGGTTTCACTATCCATCTCATTGGAAATCACCACCTCACCGGTCCGCAACGTGGCTTCAAACAAGGAGTTCAGATCTCGAACCTCCGGGCCGCTTGCCTCCGCCGTATTGCTGTTCTTACGGCTTGCATCATCCCAGGAGAAATCAGAGCTTACCAGGCACCGGGCATGGGGAGCCTCGGATTCTTTAGACAACACCTCCGCAATGAATCCATATTGGCTGTTGGTTTGGTTGATTACGATGTCCAGCAATGACCTGAAGGCATTTTTGGTCCGGTGCTCCGAGAAGAACTCATGTTGCATCTTCTGAAGGTCCTGAATCAACTTTGAGCGCTTTTTGAGGGCGGCTGCCACCCGGTGTTCCCCGTCCACATTCATGTTGGTTCCCAGCATTCGTATTGGTTGGCCCCGCTCATCCAATGCCACGACCCGGCCTACCGAGCGCACCCACTTCCAGGATCCATCCGCGCAGAGCAGTCGATACTCGGAGCGATAAGTGTCAATTGTCCCATTCCAGCAAGCGGCGATCTGCTTCTGAGCTTCAGCAAGATCCTCAGGATGAACTCTGGAGGACCAGGTTTCGAAGCGGTTAGGCCAGTCCTTTGCTTGGTAACCCAGCATTTCAAAGATCTTCGGTGTGTAGATCACGTCACCGTTGCGAGTGTTCCAGTCCCACACCCCCAAATCGGAGTTCTCCATCGCCAGTTGCCAGCGCTGTTCGTTCAATATCAGAGCGTGCCGGGCCTCAACAATCTCGGTGATATCGAGCTGGACGCCCACGATGCCGTGTATGCCGTCCGACTCTGCATCACACCGCAGGTGACGCACGCTCTTATTCGGACCGACAATACGGTGCTCCAGGCTGACTCGTCCGCTATGGGCGATTAGGCCCTGTATCGCCAAAATGACCCGTTCCCGGTCATCCTTGTGGATCTTCTGACACCAGTCTTCATAACGGGGATTCGGCAGGGAACTCTTCCAGCCGAGAATGCGGCGAAGCTCTCCGGAGCACGTCATGGTCCCTTTGATAGGGTCAAGACGCCAACTGCCCAAGTGAGCGATGGTTTCCGCCCTGAGGAGGGCCTCTTGTTCGGCAACAAAAACCGACACATCCTGAATGACGCCAAGTATTTCCTTATCGTTGGGATCCTCCCCGCTATAGCTAAGGAGGATGCGCACATCTTTTGCAGGCTGGTCCGGACACTTGAGGGAACAAGCGAAGACAAAGGGTTCGTGGGTCAGGGCGACCACACGTATGCCTTCGTGAAGTGCCAGCCCACCCTTCTCGTCCAACATGACGGCGCACAATTGGGCGGCGGTTTCGGGCATTGCGACACGATCCGTGCCAAGCCGATCATCGCATTCAGGGCTCCACTTGATGTCAAGGGTATCAATGTGCAGGAGAAAGGTGCAGATTCCTGCGAATTGATGGCCAAGGGAGAGCAGACTGCGTTGAACGCGGAGTTCCTTCTCCGCGTTCAGCCGATCCAGGAAGAATCCGACCTGCAATCCCAGGCCCAGGAACCGCGATTCGAGTCCCGCGACAAAAGGTAGGACCCCCGCGCCTTCAAAAGTCAGGCAGCCCATATGGAGGCTGCCCGACTTTAGGGGCAGGCGGAGGGTGACGATTCGGAGAGTATTCGGCGGAAGTAGATCCTGCGGCTCCGGCTTGGCGTCCGCGCCGATAGGCAGTGGCTTATCGTGTGGGCCATTCTTGCCCAGTTCTTCCTCCGATAAGAAGACGCCTTCGACCCACTTCAGTTCCGGCCGAAAGGCGTGCTCGGAGCGGCCGGATGGCCACCAAGAGGCCGTCGAAGCCCCGAGGGTCACCGCAAAGCTTTCTAGCAGGTGTCGAATCGCCGTGTGTGACGAACCCACCTTAAAGAGCAGCGAGTGCGTCTCGGTCTCCATGCGCAGCAGTTTTTCATGCTGCCACTGTTCCGTGACGTCGTCCTGCAATGAGATAAAATGCGTGACCCGCCCGGCTTCATCACGGATGGGGTCGATCTCGATTCGTGCCAGATACGCGCTGCCGTCGCGGCGATAGTTGAGAATCTCCTCCTTCACCTTGCGGCCACGACGAAGATTCTGGCTGATGCGCTTCGACACCCGGAGATCTGTGCCCTTCCCCACAAGAAGATCACCTGGATTACGGCCTCTGATTTCTTGCAGGGTCCAGCCAGTCAAGTTTTCAAAGGCCCGATTCACCCACTCCACCTCAAACGAGGCGGTGGCGATAACGACCGCATTGTCCGTGCTCTCCGCCACCGTTGCCAGCCTACGGGCCTCCGTCTCGCGAAGTCGCAGTGCCTTGTCGATCTGCCGCAGTTCGGCGTTGCTGTCCGTCAACTCCTTGATGGTCGCATCATGGATTTGGGCGAGCGCGATAAAATCCAAGGTTGGGTCATGCGGCGCGAAGTCGTTCAGCGTCAGACCCAGCGGGGCCAGCTCCTCGGGGGCGCGCAAGCTCAGCGTGCCCACAAAGCACCCCGTGCCGTCGTCATTGACCACCAACTGCCCCCTCAGGGTGGGGGCTGATTCGTTGACGTGCGCAAGCAGGATCAGACTGCCTTGCAGCTGCGCGCAGGTTTTGGCATTGATTGGCTGCGCCGGCCGCTCAATCCGCACACAGGCGGACACCTTCCTGCCGGCCATGCCAGGCCAAAGCTTTGCCAGCGACTTGCCGCACTGAACCACCCGAAAAGCAGAGTCCCAGGTGAAGTGGAACGGAAACAACTGGTCAAGGAGATCGGCAGACAATTTCATGAGGACGTAAGTTACTGGTGGGTCCACTCGATTAAATGGACGTCATGCCTGTCCTCGGCACCTGTCTGAGGCTCGAGGGTGAAGCCTATGGGAGTCTGGAAGTGAATGGACAAGGTTTCAAGCATGCCCATCAAAAATGGAGAAAGCCCGCAGCTGTGGCTTCGGCCACCCAGGCGGGGGCTGGCGGTCAATGAACCAGTGCACTCGAACTTCAGGGTTTGCGAACGGTGGAAGATGATCCCGACCACCCGCGTGTGAAAGTCTGGCAATCTGAACAGGAAGCTCCTTCGCGACGAACCGGAGGCCGTCATCACGTGCTGGTGGTCACGCCTAGCGATCTCCCGAATCCACCAATGGCCCAAGTTGTGCAAAAACTCCCGGATGAGAACTTGGAGAGCCCCATCCGACGCCTCTGCAAGCGCGAACGACACCCGATCATCGTAGGGTTCAGCGATCGTGAAAGCGTTGTCTTCCACAGCGGCCGGCGCGAAGACGTCATGCCAGTCCGAGGGACCTCCCCCGGTTAGCATCATCTCGCAAATGGCTTTGTTAACTGGGCCGTACATGGGGCGCGGCTGGGGAGGTTGAGATCATGATGTGATGGAAAAATGAGCCGGATTTGGCTCGCGGTGGGATCGAAGGCGTTTGGAACTCTCTCAGGCAGGGGTCGGAAGGGTTTCGGCCCGGAAGCCATGGTGAGGTCGACATTTATACTCTAAAAACTGCGCTTAGTCATGAAGTATAGCTTTATAAATTGAAGTGATGGCAATCAAAAACCAAGCCGCAACGGAAAGATTCCGATTTTTATGGAAAATTCAAAGCCTAGCAGATTCACAAAAAAATTATGGAGCAGTTTACGCACTTTAGAAAACCCTTGGCTTTTCAAGCCCCAAAGCAGGCCTCTTATTCCAGCAATGAAGTGTTCAAACGGCGGCGCCCCGGAAAGCTTCCAGGTTTGCCGTTCGAGTTGGGCAAGGATTCGGTCAATCTTCTGACCGCCAGCGAAGTTTCCCACTTTCTCAGGATGCCCCGGCCCACCGTTTATTTCCACACCAAAGGAGGACGGATACCCTCTATCAGGATTGGTGGCCGCATTCGGTATTCCCTGTTTGATATTGAACAGATTTTGAAGCGGGGCATCACCCTTAACGATGAAGAGTCCCCCAGTTCGATCAATCCAGACCCGTGGGAGACACCTTTGCAAGACGCAGTTCCCGGCACGCCACCTGACGTCAAACCGCAATCTGCCCACGCGCTTTTTGTCGGCATGGCAGGGGACGACCCGGCCATGCGCGCCTGGGTGCAATGGGCCAGTGGGGCCCGACTGACTCCCGTGATCGTTCCCATTGCGGAGTGCCATCAATTCGGCAGCCTTGAACCCTGCATCACTTTTATCGACAGCGCCGCCCTGCAGGCCGTTCCGTTGACGTCCGTGGTGCCCACACTCAAACGGCTTCGTGGTGCTGAGGGTCAGCGATCGATGCTGGTATTCCTGCACGAGGAGGATCTTAGCGGAACCTTTATCCAACTGGTGCTCAGCCACGGCCCGGCGGTCTTTTGTCCGAAGGCTGCGAATGCGGATGCTTTTCTTCAAATGGAACGGCATTCCTACGGCCTTTGCGAACGTGCTCCAATGAGCGGTTCGGTGAGCCCGGGTTGAGGATGGGTTGAGCCGACACGGGACGGAGGCGGGGGAAAAGCCCCTGCTCCGATTTTCTTTGCTGGCCATTGGACGCTCAGTCTTCATCAGACACCTGACTATGCTTTCTGCATGTCAGTCTCATACCGGAACATGTTGTGTTCACGGCAGTACTGAAAAAGATCAATGAGGGTCTTGACGCCTATTTTTTGGAATGCCTTGAATTTGTGGACTGCAATCGTGCGCACACTCAGGTTCAATCTTGCAGCGATTTCCTTGGGCTGTAAACCGCGCGCCAAAAGCAGAATCACCTCGAGTTCCCTTGCACTTAAAAGGGAATGGGCGGGAAGGTTTTGATTAAAGATGGTGGATTCAGCCACCGTCCTCGCCACGTCCTTGGAGAGCGCGAGCTTACCGTTTAGCACAGATTGGATCGCGTCCGTCAACTCCTCCTTGGGGGCGGCCTTTGAGACATAGCCAAGTGCCCCAAAACGCAGCACACGAACGACATAATCGCTCCGGGTATGCCCGGACACGACCAGAACCGCAGGGGGGGTTTCCAGGAACTTGCACTCTTCCAAGATATCCATGCCCGGCCGGTCATCTAGCTCAAGGTCGAGGATCAGGAGATCAAAATGTTTCTCCATCAGCATCCTCTTGGCTTCCAGGACAGAGTCGGCACCAGTCGTTCTGGCGTCGGGGTAACAGGAAAGCACGATCAGCTCCAAAGCGTCACGATACAAAGGGTGATCCTCCACGATCAAGATCTGTGGGCGGTATGCGAGCGGAGTGGGTGTGAACATAGCTTTGAAGGTTTAGAATAAGCTAGATTCGATCCAGAACAATAAAGGCAAGATTAGTCAAGTTTGAGAGAAAAATTATATTCTTTAACATGGAGGTTATGTTGAATCATGCGGCTTAGCGAGTAAATAAAGGTTTATCTGTACACAGTCAAATTCTTGGGTGCGCTCTTGTTTGCGCAAGGCTCCGCGCACCGGTTGGCCCAGTCAGGAAACCCCGTTTAGATTAGACAAAGGGCTGAATCTTCCGGGCAATGCTCCCCCACCATTGATATCCAAGCACCCATGCCTCATGGCTTAACAAGACTTGTGGTGAAATGATACCACGTGAGCCACCGTCCGTAGCAGGATCGTCAAATCCAACCACAGCGTCCAGCTTTCCGCGTAGTCCAGATCAGCGCGGATCCGCCCTTGTAGTTCGCTGTGGGAGTCCAGTGGTCCCCGCCATCCCTGCACTTGAGCTAGTCCCGTGATTCCAGGCTTGACCCGCTGCCGCATCCGGTAAGCTTCACTCTCTGAGGAGAAACGGAGATCATGGCTGAGCATGTGGGGTCTGGGGCCGATGAGGGACATGCTTCCTGCCAGAACGTTGAGGAATTGGGGGAACTCATCCAGACTCAACTTCCGGAGTAAACCGCCCCCTGTGTAGCACCTGCCGTCCCCCGGCCTCGCTTGGGCAGCCTCGTCTGGATTGAATCGATGCATCGACCGGAACTTGTAGATCTGGAAGGGCTTCCCGCCGATTCCGCCCCGCTCTTGAAGGAAAAAGAGAGGCCCTGGCGAGACGACTCTTTGGAGAAGCCAGACCGCCAGACAGAGGGGCGGAAGGATGAACACGACCACTGGCAGACTGACCAGGATGTCGAACGTGCGCTTGATGATGCGGTTCAAGGGACTGGCAAGAGGCTCTTGATGAAAACCCACCACCCCGGCCAACAACCCGGTTCGCAGTTCCATCCCTCGATTGATCCCCACAATGCCGTGCAGGTCGAGCATGAGGTGGGCGCCCTGGCTTTCCACCAGGCGCTTGAGCGCCGCGAGGTGATTGCCATGCATGGACAACCCGCACAGCACCAGCGACGGCGATTTTTGTCCAATAGACTCCTGCACTTTCCCCAACAGCGTGTTGAACTGCGTCTCCGGGCAAAACCCCAGGATTTCCTCATCCACTGGTATCCTGCTGCACACCTGGAAACCCAGCCAAGGGTGCCTTTTAAACCACTGTTGCCATTCCCTCGCCCGTTCCGGATAGCCAATCACGATCACGCGGCCCTGCCTTGTTTGCTTCGTCACCCAGTTCCGAGTCAGCCACAAGACACCCAACTTCAGGAGGTAAAGCATCGCAGGAAGGATCATCAAATGAGTCACCCATAAGGCTCGCGAAATCACATAGTTCTGGGAAAGTGCAATATAGAGCACGCCCCCAAGTGCAACCAGGATGCACTGGCGAATGACCAGGCCACCCAGCCGTCCCGCGAGAGTCTGTAGCACGGCCTCGTTGCTGCCCTTGGCGAAGTGATGCGCAGTGAGGGCCAGCGATCCAGCGACTAAAGGGCCCACCGCCGCCTCGGGAAATGGCCATGCTTGCAACCCAAGCACTAAGCCCCTACATTGGTTTGCCAGTAGCCACGAAGCTATGACAGCCGTAAGATCGGCGAAAAGCTGAAACTTTGCCCAATCTGAGATTCTCGCTTTAATGGGATCTACCACCCTTTAAGTTAGGTCACGTCACTGGAAGTTCCGCTTCCGCAGCATTCATTGACGACTAAGTGTTTATTTACATGCCTCGGACAGAGATAGCATGTGGAAGCTTGAAACCACCGATGCCGCGCCGTCCCGGCATTGTGGTCATGGCTTCTATAAGTGACGTGATGCGTGCGTCATCACAGCGAACTGCCACCTCACTTCATCGTTGGCTACTTCCCTGATAGACTCGCCGCAGCTCACTAGATATCAGTGAAACCCTGCAAGTCTCGGCTCCGGCCTCGGAAAAAGGCCACCTCTGGCCTGCGCCGCTGGGATGAGGAACGTTGCTGGAGTCCACCCAAGTCATCGAAGGTTGTCAGCCAAAGCCCAACCACTGCCGCCGCCAGGATTAGGATGACAGGATTCTGCAGCGGAAAATCCACCCAAGCATGCATCAGCAGGCAACCCAACGCCAATCCCGGATAGAATGCCCCCGAGCGCATGCTGGGACCGCCTCGCTTGCCCCCTTTCACAGCCACCATTCGCCAAAGGGCCATGAGCGGACCGGAGACGAGTATCAGGCCACCACACCAGCCCCATTCGGCTGCCAACTGGCCGTAGTCGTGGTGCGCGTACTTCCATCGGTTGCGATTCAGACTGGGTTCGGCCACGCTGTATTGGGCAAAGACCCCTTCGAATGTTCCCGGCCCCCAGCCGAACGGAGCGTCCGCCGCCATGCGCCAGGAAATGGCTGCCGCCCGAACACGGCCTTCATCGCGGTAGCCTCGGTCGGCAAAATCTTCCCAACGCTTGCCGACGATCTGGCTAGCATTCACCCATGCCAACACGATGATTAGAGCCGCCAAGGGGACTGTTATGATCAGGGTGCGCTCAAGGGACAGAGGGGATTGCCCGCGGCTTCGGCGCAGTTGGACAGCGGTGTGACATGCTGCCGCTCCCGCTTGCAACAACAGCAGCATGTGCCCGACTTTGGAATAGTTCAGCAGGAGGCCACAGACCTGGACGGTAACAGCGACAAGGAGCAGCAAGCGGCCCAATTGGGCTCTGCGCTCCAGGATGGCGGAGCGCAGAGCCCATACCGTCACCGGCAGGGTCAGCAGTAAAAATGACGCGGCATTCGCGTGATACCAGAAAAAGCCGAAGACGTTGCCTGGCACCCGTTCTACCGCCCAGATGTCCGGCATCGGCAGACCCAGCTTCTGAGCCGAGCCAGCATACCCTGCCAAAGTTCCAGCCAGCGCCACCGCGCCACACAAGACTCGCCGCCCAAGCGAATGGCGTCCGCACTGCCAGGCCGCCAAAAGCATCACGGCAACCATCGAATAGAGCTGCATGGCAGCCAGCGAGGCCTCCTGCTGCACGGTCCCGAAACCGCCCAGCAACGGATTCGCATACAAAAACACCCCGGAGGTCGCGGCGTGAACCATGCCCCGCGGCAGCAAAGCTGCCAGCCAGCCATAACTCAGAACCAAGGCTAACCAACAGATCAGCCAGGGCGCAGATCTCGACGTTCCTGCCTCGAACCGTTGCCGCCCCAGCCTTGTGGACCAAAGCCGCATCCCCAAACGGGCCACCAGATCAATGACCAGAACCGCCGCTAGCATGCCCGCGATCGTCATCAGCCATGCGCGGTCTTCGGGCTGAACCGCCCCACGGAAGATTGGCAGGCAGGCCAGAAGCATCGCCGTAGCAAGCACCAGCACAGCCCTGAGGGTGAGACGGAGGAGTTCGTTCCAGGGCATGATGGACAACATGCCCTGACTACCGCACCTGGAAACCCGGAGTTGGCTCCAGAGACCTAATTAAATCTTTATTTAGGTTTTTCTAAACCATCGAGACATAGCGGTTGGGCCTCCATGACTGGAACATATCACCTGATTCAGAGCATACGATTTCCACATTTTCTAGGCCGCCTGTTCTGCGACCAATGGCGGCAGCTACTTAAAAAGTGTCATAGCTAATGATGACATGGAAAATGGGTACTGGTCAACCACCACAAACCAAACTTCGAAACCAATCAAGCCTCAATCGAGGTTCGATCAATCCGTTTTAACAAGCGCTCATCTAATAAAGTAAAGTATGGAAAAAAAAGTAATATTAGTCACAGGCGGTGCAGGATTTTTAGGGTCGCATTTGTGCGAGAAACTTTTGTCCCTTGGGCATCAAGTGTTATGTCTGGATAATTTTTTCACCGGGCGGAGGGAAAATGTCAGTCACCTGATCCAGCATCCGGATTTCGAACTGGTCCGTCATGACGTGACTGAGCCCATCCGCCTTGAGGTGGATCAAATCTACAACTTGGCTTGTCCGGCCTCTCCTCGCCACTATCAGCAGAACCCCATCAAGACCATCAAGACCTCGGTGATGGGCGCGATCAACGTGCTCGGCTTGGCCAAACGAATCGGTGCCCGGGTGTTTCAGGCCTCTACTTCTGAAGTCTATGGTGATCCCATCATCCATCCTCAACCCGAGTCCTACTGGGGCAACGTCAATCCAGTGGGCCAGCGATCCTGCTATGACGAGGGCAAGCGTGTCGCTGAAACGCTCTTCTTCGATTACCACCGGCAAAACGGCGTCGATATTCGTGTAGCGCGCATCTTCAACACCTACGGCCCCCGAATGCAGGCGGGCGACGGTCGAGTGGTGTCTAATTTCATCGTTCAGGCGTTGCGCGGCGAGGACCTCACGATTTATGGCGATGGCACCCAAACCCGCAGCTTCTGCTATGTGGATGATCTGGTGGAGGGCTTTGTCCGCTTGATGAACAGCGAAGGACTCACCGGACCGGTCAACCTCGGCAATCCGCAAGAATTCACCATGCTGGAACTTGCGGAACAGGTGCTTGCCGAAGTCGGCGGGCGCTCGCGCTTGGTGCATCTTCCGCTGCCAGCAGATGATCCGCGGCAGCGCCGCCCGGACATCACCCTGGCAAAGGAGAAACTGGCATGGCAACCGCAGGTGCCCCTGCAGGAAGGGTTGGTACGCACGGTTCGCCATTTCAAACACGTCCTCTAACGGGGAATTCGGAGTGACGACTCAATGGAAGCAAAGTCTATGATGACACCCAAAATCAACATCTGTTGTATCGGCGCAGGCTACGTCGGAGGCCCGACAATGGCGATGATTGCAGCCAAATGCCCCGATTGCCGGGTTGAGGTGGTGGATCTCAACGAGCGGCGCATTGCCGCATGGAATTCGGATGAACTGCCGATTTATGAACCAGGGTTGGAGGATTTGGTGAAAGCTGCGAAAGGCCGAAATCTGTTCTTTACCACTGACGTCGAATCGGCCGTGAGGAGAGCGGACGTGGTTTTTGTAAGCGTCAATACCCCCACCAAAACCTTCGGGCTTGGAATGGATCGGGCGGCGGACCTGCGCTTTGTAGAAGCCGTCGCGCGCACGATCGCCCGCAGCGCGGATCGTCCCAAGATCATCGTCGAAAAAAGCACGATTCCGGTTCGGACTGCGGAGTTGATCCATACGATTCTCGCCCACAGTGGCAACGGGATGCGCCACCAAGTGCTTTCGAATCCAGAGTTTCTCGCTGAAGGCTCGGCCGTGGCGGATTTGGAGAATCCAGACCGTATTCTGATCGGCGGAGAGTCCACGCCAGAGGGCCGCGAGGCGATGCAGGTACTCGTTGATCTGTATGCGCAATGGGTGCCTCGAGATCGTATTTTGACCACTAACCTTTGGTCCTCGGAGTTGTCGAAGCTTGTAGCCAACGCCTTCCTGGCGCAGAGGATCTCATCGATCAACAGTATTTCAGCCCTTTGCGAAGCGACCGAAGCGGACGTCGATGAGGTCGCTTTGGCCATCGGAGCCGACTCGCGCATTGGCCCCAAGTTCCTGCGGGCCTCGGTCGGTTTCGGTGGGTCTTGTTTTCAAAAGGATGTCCTGAACCTCGTTTATCTATGCGAGCACTTCGGGTTGCCAGAGGCTGCCGCCTACTGGGAGCAGGTCATTCAGATGAACGACTGGCAGAAGAGGCGCTTCACTGTGAGGGTGATCCGAGCCCTGTTCAATACCGTGGCGGGCAAAGCAATCGCCATCTGGGGCTTCGCCTTCAAGAAGGACACCAACGACACTCGGGAGTCGCCAGCCATTAGCATCTGCCGACAGCTCCTTCAGGAGCGCGCAGTGCTGCACATTTACGATCCCAAAGTGAAACCGGAGGATATCCGGAGCGCCCTTGGCGTTGGAGAGGGCGACCCGGCGGTGCGTGTGGCCGAAGACGCCTTGACGACAGTGAACGGTGCGCACGCTCTGCTGGTGCTCACTGAGTGGGACGAGTTCCGCAGTGTGAATCCTGCTCAGATTTTCCAACAAATGATGAAGCCGGCCTGGGTCTTTGACGGTCGTAATCTCCTGGATCACCAGGCTCTGCGCACCGCCGGATTCCGGGTAGAGGGAATCGGTCGCGCGCCGCTCCCTGGCGCATGAATTCGAGACATCAGAGTCCCCATTCGGCTTTGCTCTGATGGATGCTCGCTCTCTCATTGACTTGATCCGCAGATGAAATTGTTGAGCCCGCTAAGATTTGCGCCGGTCTATCAACCCAGGCCCTGGGGTGGACGCCGATTGGCTACGGTTCTGGGTCGGAGGTTACCCGATGAACGCACCAGATATGGGGAATCCTGGGAAATCTCTGATCGCCCGGAATGCCAAAGCATCGTGGCGGAGGGTCCTTATCAAGGGAAAACTCTGAATTCGCTCTGGATGGAACATCGTTCCGCTGTCTTCGGAACGGAGTTCGAGGAGCATCCCGCCGCGCACTACCCGTTGCTAATCAAGATTCTTGACGCTGCCCAAGATCTTTCCATCCAGGTCCACCCGCCTGCAGAAGTAGCCGCCGAACTTGGCGGCGAACCCAAGACAGAGGCTTGGTACGTTGTTCAAGCGGACCCTCAAGCGCGTATCCTGGCCGGGTTCAAGCCCGGCGTCGACCGACCGGGTCTGGAATTAGCACTTGAAGAGGGCCGTTGTGACGAATTGTTGAATTCCTGGCACCCCTCCCGTGGTCAAAGCCTGTTTCTGCAAAGCGGGCATGTTCATGCGCTCGGAGGCGGCATCATGGTTTTCGAGATTCAGCAGAACAGCGATACCACCTACCGCATGCACGATTGGGGCCGTTCAGGTCCTGACGGCAACCCGCGGGAACTGCACCTTCCCCAAGCCTTGCGCTGTATCAATCTAGAGGACAAGGCGCCGGAACCGTTCACCTCCATCGCCGATGGGGAACTTGCCGTCTGTTCCTCATTCCAGATTCGAAGCCGGTCTGTTCCAGTGGGCAGCACTGCTGAGGTGGGAAGAGCGGGCGAGCATCTGATCCTAATGATGGCCTGGGGTGACGCGATGTTGGGCGGTCTGGCTCTCTCGCCGGGGGCCACTGTTCTCATCCCCGCAGAACTGGGAGACAACGCACGCTGTCTTGCGCCCACCGGCCCGCTCACAGCCAAGTGGCTGGAGATCCGGCCGGGAAAAAGCTGAATCCTCCCATCATCGATCTCCAATGATCCATCGCTTCCTACATCATTAATGAAAATCGCTCTCGTCACCGGAATCACAGGCCAGGACGGCTCCTACCTTACGGAGCAGCTCCTTGCCAAAGGCTACACTGTTCACGGCATGATTCGCCGCTCCAGCAGTTTCAACACGCAGCGCATCGAACACCTTTTCCAAGATCCGGAAATCTACGGCCAACGGCTCTTCCTCCACCATGGCGACCTCACGGACTCCAGCAACCTCAACCGCTTGTTGGAAAGGATCGGCCCTGATGAGATCTACAACCTCGCCGCTCAGAGCCATGTGAAAGTCTCATTCGAGGTGCCCGAGTACACCGCAGAGGTGGACGGTGTAGGCACCCTCCGTTTTCTCGATGCCATCAAAGAGACCGGACTCGAAAAGCGCGCCCGCTTTTACCAGGCCTCCACCTCCGAACTTTACGGCCTAGTCCAGGAGGTGCCCCAAACCGAGAAGACCCCATTCTACCCGCGCTCGCCCTACGGCGTCGCGAAGCTCTACGGTTACTGGATCGTGGTGAATTACCGGGAGTCCTACGGTCTGCACGCGAGCAACGGCATTTTGTTCAACCATGAGTCCCCGCGCCGTGGCGAGACGTTTGTGACCCGCAAAATCACTCGTGCCGCCGGCCGCATCAAGGAAGGCCTGCAGGAGGTTGTTGAACTCGGCAATCTCGACTCCCTGCGCGACTGGGGCTTCGCCCCCGAGTACACCGAAATGATGTGGCGCATTCTGCAGAGGGACGAACCCGGTGACTATGTCTGCGCCACCAATGAGATGCATACCGTGCGCGAGTTCTGCCAGCACGCATTCTCCACGCTAGACCTCCCTCTAACCTTCGAAGGCGAAGGCGTCAACGAAGTCGGTCGCGATGCCAGTGGCCAAGTCCGCGTTCGCGTCAATCCCGACTACTTCCGTCCCGCGGAGGTCGAACTCCTGATTGGCAATCCCGAGAAAGCCAAACGCGAACTCGGCTGGGAACCGAAGGTCACCTTCGCCGAGCTCGTCAAAATCATGACCGAAGCCGACTGGGAGCTCGCCCGGAAGGAGAAGACCCTGAAGCAGTAGGCCAGTGAACCATTGTCAGTTCCCCCTCTTTCGCCGCTGGGGATCTTCGTTCGGACTTCTTCAGATCGAGCGGAAACCTCAGTCAAGTCTAGCTCGGAAGGTTAGAAAACATCAAGCCACCAATGAGTCTCACAGGCTCGTCTATTCAAGAACCATTATGAAAGCCGTCATTCTAGCAGGGGGCCTTGGCACCCGTCTTTCGGAGGAAACCCACCTCAAACCCAAGCCCATGGTGGAGATTGGAGGACGTCCCATTCTTTGGCACATCCTCAAAATGTATTCCTCACACGGCATCAATGATTTCATCATCTGCGCAGGCTACAAGGGCTACGTGATCAAGGAGTACTTCGCCAATTACTTCCTGCACATGTCTGATGTCACCTTTCACATGTCTGACAACAAGATGGAGGTGCACAAGCGCAAAGCGGAACCTTGGAATGTTACCATCGTTGACACAGGGGATGACACGATGACGGGCGGACGTCTCGCTCGTGTCGCACCCTTCCTGGACGATGAGGCTTTTTGTTTCACCTACGGCGATGGTGTGGCCGACGTGGATATCAGCGCATCCATTGCCTTCCACCGTGAACACGGCAAACGAGCGACCCTGACGGCCGTTCAGCCTCCCGGACGCTACGGCTCGCTTCTTTTCCATTGCAGCGATGAACGATTGATCGGACAGTTCCAGGAAAAGCCTGAAGGCGACGGAGCCTGGATCAATGGCGGGTTTTTTGTGCTGGACCCTTCCGTCCTTAATTACATCAAAGAGGGCGATGCCACCATCTGGGAGCGCAGACCTCTGGAAGCCCTAGCTGCCGAAGACCAACTGGCAGCCTACCGACATCGTGGCTTTTGGCGGCCCATGGACACGCTACGTGACAAGATCACCCTCGAAGAACTCTGGGATAAGGGCGAGGCCCCTTGGAAAGTCTGGTAAACAGCGCAACCCTGATACTCACCTGTTATGTTCGGAAATTTCTATCGAGATAAAAAAGTCCTCGTCACGGGCCACACAGGCTTTAAGGGCAGTTGGTTATGCCAGTGGCTACACGAACTTGGGGCGAAGGTCACGGGCTTTGCCTTGGATCCCCAACCTGATCAGGTCCTTTATGACCTTCTCGGACTCAGCCAGCGGTTACAAGCCGATCACCGTGGCGATCTGGCAGATCGCAAACGATTGGAAACGGTCGTGGCCGCACTTCGACCAGACGTGGTTTTCCACATGGCTGCCCAGCCCCTGGTTCGCCTCTCCTACGATATACCAGTTGAAACCTTCGCCTCCAATGTCATGGGAACCAGCCATGTGCTTGAGGCCGTGCGCCAGGGCGGGCACGCATGCGCCGTTGTGGTCGTCACCACCGACAAATGCTATGAAAACCGGGAATGGCTGCATAGCTACCGCGAAGAGGATGCCATGGGCGGCTACGACCCCTACAGTGCTTCCAAGGGTTGCGCAGAGCTAGTTGTCTCAGCTTGGCGAAGCTCCTTCTTTTCAGCCCCTGAAAGCTCGGTGCGGCTGGCGTCAGCACGCGCAGGGAATGTGATTGGCGGCGGGGACTGGGCCGCAGACCGCATCGTGCCGGACTGCATCCGCGCCATCGAATCGAGCAAGGCGATTCCCGTGCGCAATAGGACGGCGACGCGACCCTGGCAGCATGTTCTTGAGCCCCTCTCGGGCTATCTTTGGTTAGCTGCCAGCATGGCAACGGCAACCGGAAGTGAAGCCCACTTTGGACCTTCGCCTTCGATCCTCTCATCGGCCTTCAACTTCGGGCCTTCCCTAACCAGCAACCGCACCGTCGCTGACCTGGTTCACGAACTTCTCAAGCATTTTCCAGGCTGCAACTGGGAGGATCATTCAGATCCTCACGCACGCCATGAAGCCTCGAAACTCAACCTCGCCATCGACAAAGCCTTCCATCTTCTCCAGTGGCAACCAGTCTGGAGCTTTGAACGCACCTTGGCAGAGACTGCCGCATGGTATGCGGCTAGGCCGCACACCACCACCGCTTCAGCTCTGACTCGTTCACAAATCCATGTTTACGCAGAAACCGCCCGGGAACTTGGGCTCCCCTGGGCGCAACCCTCCACACAGCGCACCTGCCTTGCGGCTTAGACTCCTTATTCAATGACCTCTTCCGAAATCAAAATGAACTCTTCCGAAATCAAAACCGAGATCCTGCGCCTTACCCGCGAGTACTCCCGACTCACCCACACCGAAAACCGCCCCGGCGCCGATCCGCAACGCGCTACCTTTGTGCCCGGGCAAAATGGCGTTCCTTACGCAGGCCGTGTGTTCACCGAGGATGAGGTCGAAGCAGCTGTATCTTGCACGCTCGACTTTTGGCTCACCTTGGGCCCCGAGGGTGAGGCCTTTGAAACCGAACTCGCCGCCCTCCTCGGCGTGAAACACTGCCTGCTGGTTAATTCCGGCTCCTCAGCGAATCTCGTGGCCATTTCAGCGCTCACCACCCACAAGCTTCCGGATCACAAACGCATCCAACCCGGCGATGAAGTCATCACCTGCGCCGCTGGATTTCCCACGACCGTCGCTCCGATCCTGCAGGTCGGTGCCGTGCCCGTCTTCATCGACAATGACCCCTCGACGGGGAATGTCCGGGTGGATCAACTCGAAGCCGCCTACGCGCCCGGGAAAACCAAAGCCGTCATGATGGCGCACACCCTCGGCAATCCCTTCGATTTTGGCGCGGTGATTGCCTTCTGCAAAAAGTACGACCTCTGGCTAATCGAAGACAACTGCGACGCCCTCGGTTGCACTTACACGCTGCCGGTCGCCAAGGCTAAAGCCCTCGGTCTCGATCACCTTTTGAAGATCGCGGAGCAAGGAAACCATCCGTTCATCCACATTGATGATTCCAATCCCGCCACGCCACTCCTGACCGCCCCCACCGGCACCTTTGGTGATCTCAGCACTCAGTCCTTCTATCCCCCCCATCACTTGACCATGGGCGAAGGCGGGGCCGTGAGCATCATCCGTCGGCCGCCGCTGAAAACCTACGCGGAAAGCTTTCGTGACTGGGGTCGCGACTGCTGGTGCCCCTCAGGTAAAGACAACACCTGCAACAAACGTTTCCAGTGGCAACTCGGCGAACTTCCCGACGGTTTTGATCACAAGTACATTTACAGCCATTTGGGATTTAACCTGAAGCCCTTGGACCCCCAGGCTGCGATCGGACGCAAGCAACTCAAAAAACTGCCCGCCTTCATTGAAGCCCGCAAACAAAACTGGGAACAGTTGCGCCGTGGCCTTGCGGATCTCGAAGAATACTTCGAGTTCAGTCTCCCTACTCATGCCACGGGTTGGTCAACGAATGGCTTCACCTGGGACACCAGCGGCCACCGTACCGACTGCTCCTGGTTCGGCTTCATGATCCGCGTCCGCCCCACCGCCCCCTTCACCCACAGCCAACTCGGCCAACACCTCGACGACCACAAGATCGGCAACCGCATGCTTTTCGGCGGCAACTTGCTCAGGCAACCCGTGTTCGTTCAGCTCCGGAAAGATCGTCCGAATGCGATCCGAATGGCTCTCGACAGCTATCCGGGTGCCGATGAGATCATGAACACGGCTCTGTTCCTTGGCACCTTTCCAGGCCTGACACCTGCAATGATTGACCATGAGATAAACATCATCACCCGCTTTGTCCGCAGCTTTTGAGTAATCCCAGAGCAATCGAAGGCAGACACATTCCATGAAACTATTTGTCACCGGTGGTACTGGCTTCATAGGAACTCATTTTCTACAAGCGGCTCTTGCTGCTGGACATGAGGTGATCGCCCTTCGACGGAGTTCCGAATCCGGCCCTGTACTGCCCTTGGCTGTCGCACCCACCTGGCTCACAAAACCGATGGACAAGTTGACCATGGACGACCTTCAGGGAAGCGAGGTCGTAGTTCACCTCGCATCGCCGGGCGTCAGCCCTAAGGCAGCCACTTGGCGTGAACTAATCTATTGGAATGTGGATGTCGCGTGTGCGCTTGTCGAGACAGCAGTAGCGTCAGGAGTCCGACGGATTGTCGCAGTGGGAACTTGTTTGGAATATGGTGATGGTGCGGCACATTATGACTTCATTCCGGCGAACGCAGCCCTCCAACCAAATACCTTGTACGGCGCATCCAAGGCAGCAGCATCAGTGGCGCTCTGCGCCCATGCCCGTATCACCCACTGCGAGTTGTTTTATGGCCGGATATTTCATGCGTATGGCGAGGGGCAACACAAGGGCAATTTCTGGCCGTCACTTTGCCAGGCCGCGCTTTCAGGACAGGATTTCATCATGACCTCAGGGCGTCAGATGAGAGATTTCATTCCCGTGGAAAGCGTTGCTTCGCAACTCTTGACTGCCTGTGGCTGTGCGGACTTGCGCCCAGGACAGCCGTGCTTAGCCAATTTGGGCAGCGGCACCCCGGTAAGT
The DNA here is from genome assembly GCA_029865835.1 of Verrucomicrobiaceae bacterium. Lineage (GTDB taxonomy): Bacteria > Verrucomicrobiota > Verrucomicrobiia > Verrucomicrobiales > Verrucomicrobiaceae > JAGRPD01. The sequence goes on along the minus strand of JARXAL010000202.1, from coordinate 24,075 downwards.
CTGGCAGACTTTGCCACCCAGGAGTGGAATCGTCTCGGTGCAAAGGGGCGCCTTTTAGTCGGGGGGCGGCCGGATCGTCCTGGCGAAATTCATCGTTACGTTCCCTCACTTGATCCCTTTTTCCTAACTTTTCCATCAGCATCATGAATATCTTAATTACAGGAGGTTGCGGGTTCCTTGGTTCCAATTTAGCAGCTCACTATCTGGACTGTGGTGAAAAGGTCGTAGTTATTCACGCATTGTTCCGGCGAGGTTCCACTGAAAACCTGGGATGGCTTCAATCCAAAGCGAAAAGCGGTCAACTTGCCTTCGCCCAGCTTGACTTGGCTGAAAAAGAAGGCTTGCAACAAGTGTTCCGACGATACGGCCCTTTTGACTTTATCTGTCACGTGGGTGGCCAAGTGGCGATGACCACGTCCCTGACCGACCCCGAAAGGGACTTCCGGACTAATGTCGTGGGCACATTCAATGTTCTGGAAGCTGCACGCTCTTTCTCACCTGAGGCGTTCATCGCCTACAGCTCGACGAACAAGGTTTATGGGGATCTGGAACAGATGCGCTATGTAGAGACTGCAACCCGCTATACGCTGCCTGATCACCCTGAAGGGTTCGATGAATCTCTCCCTCTTGACTTTACCACTCCCTACGGCTGCTCCAAGGGCGCTGCCGATCAATACGTTCGTGACTGGAGCCGAGTTTATGGATTGAAAACGGTGGTTTTTCGCCATTCGTCAATTTATGGCGGGCGTCAGTTTGCCACCTTCGACCAGGGGTGGGTCGGCTGGTTTTGCCAGAAGGCATTGGAACTCTTCGGATCGTGTTTCGAATATGGGAAATCGGGCGAATCCTTTGACTTCATACCCCCGAATGCGCCACTGCTGCCCATAGGTCCTTATTCCGCCTCAAAGGCAGCAGCAACACTAGCAGCAATCAGTTTGGCGACGGAGCGAAACTGGCAACTGACGGTCGCGCGGCCCTTCCATGTTTTTGGCGAGGGGGAATCGGAATCGAGATTCTGGCCATCGCTGCGCAAAGCAGCCATTGCCGGAGAAGACTTCCCAATGACAAAGGGAGAACAAGTGCGGGACTTTGTTCCTGTTGCTGAGGTCGCGAGACAAGTGCTTGATGCATGTTCAAACCCTCCCCCTCCAGGCCAGCCTGAGATCCGCCATATCGGCACAGGCAATCCCCAAACATTGCGGGCTTTTGCTGAAGATTGTTGGTTGCAATGGAAGGCTCAAGGCAAGTTAGTTTTCGGGGCGAAGTCCTACCGTCAGGGTGAAGTGATGCGCTTTGTTCCTCAGGTCGATCACTCTATATTCTCAGCCGCCGTTGCATAGCACCCCACCTTCTTGGATCACGGACCGCTAATGAAGTCCACCCCGTTATTATGCGTATCTATGGCCTTGCCGCTCCCTTTCCGAAAATGAACCCCGGACATATAACCATCCTTGGTGCCGGAATTGCGGGCCTCTCCACGTCATTCCATCTCGGCCACGGGAATTGCTCGATCTTTGAGCGAGATCCCGTCCACGGCGGCCACGCGGGCTCCGAGAATTTTTTCGGCTTCACCGTCGACCGCGGGCCACACGTATCTTTTACGAAAAATGCATACGTAAAGGAGCTTTTCGCGAAGAACGTTAATCGGGATTTCCTCGAGTTTCCCGTACGCACGCGTAACCTCTATCAAGGGACCTGGATTGAGCATCCGGCCCAGGCCCATCTATGGCAAATTCCACAACCGCTCCGGAACATCTGCGCCGATGAGATGATCCATGCCGCTGGGTCACCATCTGCGGAGACTCCCCGAAATTACCGGCATTGGCTGGAACTTAGCTACGGCAAGACGTTCGCCTCGAATTTCCCTGCAGCTTACACACGCAAGTATTGGACCACCGATCCCGTCAACCTTTCTGTCGACTGGCTGGGCCCTAGAATGCCAAAGCTTGATGTGAAAGAGCTACAAGCCGGCCTTGTTCCCGAAACCTATCAGAATCTCCACTATATCACCAGCATTCGGTATCCGAAAAGCGGAGGTTATCAATCTTTTTTCGATGCATTTTCCCACAACGCTGACATCCATCTCGCCAAACAGATCTCATCCATTGATTTGGTGGATCGTAATCTCTGGTTCGCGGATGGGTCACGTCATCAGTTTGATCGTCTCGTCTCCACTATTCCCCTTCCAGATTTCGTCAACCGCTGCGTACAAGTGACTGATGAAGTCCGTCAGGCGGCGGCGGACCTAGATTGCAGCCAACTCCTTATCGTGGACATTTTCGCTCCTCACCTGCAAGAACTGCCCGGACATTGGTTTTACGTCTATGATGAGGACAAATGGGCAACCCGGATTCACTGCATCGAGCGGCTCGCTCCAGGTAATACTCCTGATGGATGGACTGGAGTGCAGGTCGAAGTTTACTTCAGCAAGCACAAACCCTACCCAGGTAATCCATCCACCATTGCAAAGCAGGTTGCCGGGGAGATGGTCGAAATGGGCTTCATCAGCGGGGATGACTTCGCTGCGGGCCGCTGCAAATTCGGCTGGCGCTGGGCTCCCTACGCCAATGTCATCTTCACCCATCCGCGGCGCGGGGCTCTCGAGAAGATCTGGAACTGGCTTGAGCGCTACGGCCTACTCCGCCGGAGTGATGATCTGGATGCCACCACCGACTGGACACGGGAGCCGGAGCCCGAAGGATTAATCACGATGGCGGGCCGCTTCGCCGAATGGAAATATCATTGGACAGATGATTGTACCCTGAGGGGTCGCCAAATTGCACTTGCGGATAAACTGGCAATCTAGCGGACTCCGGCCCGCTCAGTGTTCAATCGGGTCATCCTAGTCGTTTCTACATGTCATCCACAGCGGAAACACGAATCATACGCAGTACTTTAGTAACTTGGTTGCGGCTGGGACTGGTGATCTTTTCACAGATCATCGTCACGCCGATCTACCTCGGGTATTGGGCAGCCAATGAATACGGAATCTGGCTAGCAATAGTCGCCATTACAGAGGTGATGCAGATACCTGGCATTGCGCACCAGAACTATGTAGGCAACGAGCTTCTCCGCTATTCCAATACCGACCAAACGATGTTCAGCCGAATCCTGAAGTCCGGACTGAAGATTGGATTCGCTTACGGTATCCTTGAACTGGCTGCGGCTACATGTTTCGCTCTGCTCACTCCTGCCTCTTTTTGGGCGGAGACAGTACCCGGAGCCTTTCTGACAGAGTTCCGTATTGCTCTTGTCGCGATGGCCGTCGGCAACGGGCTTCTATGGAACTGGGGTGGGCTATGGGTACGTTGCGGTAATGCGATGGGACGCTATGAGCGAGGTGTCTGGTGGGGCATCGCCGATGTCTTGGTCAAAACGGTAGCCCCTCTTTCAGTCATTCCATTCGGCGCGGGTATCGCCACTTCGGTATTAGTTGGAACAGCCGCGGTTCTCTTGCTTCACGCGGCCTGCATCTATGATTTGCGGGAAAATGTGCTACCTTCGATCGACGATAGCGCCACCGGAGAATGGCGGCTTGGATTCAGGAACTTCCAGCACTCACTCTTGCTCTCGCTTCGTTCAGTGCTGGATATCGCCCGAACGACAGGCGCACGGCTCATCCTTTTTCCTCTCGCAGGGGTCGCCCAGCTCACCGCATTTGCCACCATGCGCACCGGCGCGAATGCGGCGCTCCAAGGTCTCTCCTCGATCACCAATCCTCTTCTTCCTGAACTCATGCGCTTCCTCAACATGAGGGATCAGCAGAGGAGCGAAGCCGCTTTTGGGACAGTCTGGATGCTGTTGGTGGGGGGGATGATTCCTGGTGTCGTGATCCTCCAGACCGCCGCTCCATACTTCTTCACGCTATGGACCCGGAACAAGATCGTGTTCGATCCTCTGCTGTTCGGCACATTGTCGCTCGGCGTTCTCGTCTTCGCCGCTAGCCAGCCCGCGATGGCCATTGCTATCGGTAATAATCTCGTGCGGCAGCTGTTGCTTATCTCGCTTTGTGTGGCAGTGCTGACCACCGGAGGTCTGATCGTTCTGGTTCCTATGTGGGGACTCAGGGGTGCGGGAGTGAGCCTTTTGGTTGGGGAAATATTCGCTGCCGCCTGCATCGTGCGCGGGTCCGCGAAATGGCTCGAAACCAGAGGAATGTTCTGGCCGACCCGTGCATTCACGATTGTGACGGGATCGGTTTTCCTGTCTGGGGCGGCTATACTAGCCATCTCCCTCAGGCCGCATTGGAACGGCACTTCACTGCCGCTGTTTCTGGTCCTTGAGTCTCTTTTTGTATTTCTTTATTGGCGGTCTCTGCCCTCCATCGCCCAGGAGAAGATTAACGGCATGTTTAATAGGGTTGCGCGACGCAACACTTCCCGGCTCCGCCCAAACTCGCAATCACCAAAGATTCTCTAAACCATGGGTTCTCCCGCGATCTCTATTTTGGTTCCCGTCTACAACGGCCTTCCTTACTTCAAGGAGTGCATTGATTCAGTGCTTGCCCAGAACTTCTATGACTGGGAACTCTTCATCAGCGACAATGGTTCCATCGATGGCACCCGCGAGTATCTGGGTACCCTGACTGATCCGCGCATCAGAATTGTCCTGCAGGAGAAAAATCTGGGACTTTGGGGAAACCTCAATTTCCTTTTCCAGGAAGCCGCCGCCCCCATATCACAAATCCTCTGCGCCGATGATTCCATGGTGCCGGGTGCGCTGTCGAAGATTATGCACTGCTGGGCCGAAACTCCCGCTGAAATCGTTTCACTTCGATTTAATTGGTCGCTGTTGTCGCAATCCTTCAGGTACAAGATCGCCCACCAGATGCTCCCTCTTGAATGCTCTCCGAAAAATTCGGATTTCAGATACTTTATCTTCGGCTGCTCGCAAGGAAGTCTCAGCAACGTGGGAATCCGTACCGCGACCATTAACGAACGTGGTGGATTCCGGCAGGATCTTCCGTTTGCGGGGGACTTTGATTTCTGGTCCAAAATGAGCCGTGACCATCCTTGGAAAGCGGTTGAAGAAATCGTCACTTGGGTCAGACCTCACGAGGGCCAAGCCTCGAGCTACCTGAACCGCAACGGTGAAGGGGTCAAACAGCAGCTTCAGATCAGGCAGGAGTGCTTCACGAGGGTGGCCGGAAAATGTAGCAATCTGCTGCTGAGGACCAGAGGGTCGTGGGATTATTTTCGATTCATCCACCAGGGCTTCCGCACTCTGATGCTCGAGAAAAGAATAGGGCCTCTCTTGGAGGTTTTCCGGCAATCACGCCAGCCCATGCACCTTCCAAGGATTTTCGCCTACCTTCTCTATGTGGGGACAATAAATGGAAGAATCGGAGCCGATTTCACCACCCGGGCACTCATCAAATCCTGGAATTCAAGAAATCCTTCGGCGAGGATTGGTTGATCCGCCGGGCACGTGCCGTTTTCTGGCGTCCACCTGATTTGTTACTCTTAGTCCGCCTGCGAATTAATGCCAGAGTTGTTTTATGACCACGCTCGCCATTTCCCAGGCTTTATCCCTCTCTTTCGTCAGGAGAGGGATCATTGCCATTTTGGTCCCCGCCTGCATTTTCCAGTGCCTATTTGTCATCTGTGACCTCGACCGCTTTCTCTCGGTGTTTTACTGCGTTGCAGGCACCCTCCTGCTACTGACAGTTTTCGATCGGAAAACACTGGCAAAAAATCCGCTTTCATCGCTTGTGGTGATGGGCTTCGGATTCACCCACTTCTTCTTCCCGATTGTCTTTACCAGTATCATGGGCAGATCCGTGGCGCACAGGATGAACATACCTCATGTGGTCTTTGGCTGGGCCTTGATGACATTCGGCTTCGTAGTCCTCCTCCACAAACTGTATTGCAAAGCGGATTTCATCCAGATACCACGCATCGAAATTCAAAAAAGAGTTTTCACCCCAGCGGGGCTCTTTACCCCACCGAAAAACTCACAACTCTGGATCATGGGATCCTTGGGCCTCTTTGCAACGTATCTTAATGTCAGTAGAGGCGGAAATGTGCCAGAAATCATGATGAAGGTGGTCGATGGCTTCTTTCCCTTCAGTTTCGTTCCCTTCTTCCTCCTAATTCAGCCCAGTTGGGGAGCACAGAAGAATCTCAAATCTGGCAATATCGTCGCGCTTGCCTGCTTCACAGCCATCATGTTTTTCATTGCCATGGCATCAGGGAGGCGGGGCTATGTGGTTTTCGGGTTTGTGAATGCCGGTCTCATCTATTTTCTAAGTCTGTGCACAGGCGCATTGGCCAAGCCCAAAGTGCGGCCCGTTCTTTTGGTCATGGGCACCATATTGTGTTTGATATTCATCCCGCTTCTTTTACAAGCGTTCCGAGCAGCCCAGATATCTCGGCACGACCCGTCGGTATCATTATCGCAGCGATTTGCCCAGTTTTGGATCGCATTCCAGGATAGGCAGTCCTCCCGGGATCATAACGAAGCGGTGGAGGCACTAACACTTAAATACGGCCTTTGGGATGAAGACTACAGCGGCAACGAATTTTTCAATCGCCTGTCAAACCCTAGGATGCATGACAATCTCATGAGTGTGGTCTTTGAACTGCAAGAAGCGGATCTAGTGTCCGTCCGGGAACTGGATTACCGGCGAGCCCTCGCAACCCTTCCGAGTCCTGTTTTGCAGTCTCTGGGAGTCAGCATCGACAAAAAGAAAACTATCGGTGGTTCGGTCGCTGACTATATCTGGATATTGAGAAACAACACCCCATGGACATTCGGCGAATTCAAGGCGGGAAGCCTCATGGCATCTACATATTGCTACGTCGGGTCTTTCTTTCCTGTGATCATTGCAGCAATGGCAATGCCTGTATTCTTCCTCAGCGATCTACTCGCCCTCCGAGTGCGGGTCGCGCGAAACGAGTTCAAAACGATCATTCCGCTGATAGGATACCTACAGGGATTTAGTCTTTTCAGCACATTCAGTACGAGCACCACGATGGAGTCACCGTCGACGTTGCTTGGTGCGGTCAGCCGTGGCTTCCTCCAGACAATGGTTCTCTATTGGGTGGTTTTCCATTTGACCGCCCTTCCCCGGCGCCATCCGACCAAAAAATAGTTTCCAACACGCGTCCGAGAAGGAGGTGTAGTTGAAGAGAAAACCCTCGAATTGTCATGACTGTCCTCTATTTCGGCGATGATAGCGGCAGCAGCACCTGTTTCCATCGTGCGCAAGCCTTGGAACGGTTAGGGCATCAGGTGGTGATCCGCAACCCTGCCACGGCGCTCTTCGGAATCCATTCCAACAAGTGGGTTTCACGCATCAACTACCGGACCGGCTTCCGTTTTGCCAATAGGGCCTTGCGATCTTGGCTTGTGGGGATACTGAACAAACTGCCCGCTAAACCAGACCTCTGCTGGGTGAATTCCGGCGAGCATTTCTCCAAGGATTTCGTCCAAGCGTTGAGGGAACTCGGCTGCCCCGTGGTGCTCTATAACAATGATGATCCCACCGGCTCCCGAGACCGCGGACTTTGGAGCACACTCCTTGGAGCGATTCCCTCCTATGATCTCTGCGTGACCCGCCGCCGACCGACTGAAACAGAAATGCAGCAGCGCGGTGCCAGAAAAACCCTGCGGGTCTGGATGAGTTATGATGAGATTATTCATTCTCCTCCTTCTCCTGACAAACCCGTTCCCGAAAGGTTTCAGTCTGATGTCACTTTCGTCGGGTCATGGATGCGTCACGAGAACCGCCACGTCATTCTGCGCCAACTACATGAAGCTAGTCTGAACGTGAAGATCTGGGGCGATCATTGGCAAAAATGCAATGACGAGGATCTTCTCAAGCACTGTTGGCAAGGCAGAGCGATTTCTGGCCGGGATTATGTCAATGCGATCGCAGGTGCAAAAATTTCACTCGGTCTTCTTTCTCATGGAAACAGGGATCAGCACACCCGAAGATCCGTTGAGATTCCTTACGCAGGTGGACTTTTATGTGCCGAGAGAACTCCAGAACATCTGGAACTCTACAAAGAAGACAAAGAGGCCGTTTTTTGGGAAACCCCGAAAGAATGCCTGCGGCAATGCACACGTTTGATCGCTAACGAAGGACTCAGGATATCCATACTGCAAGGAGGGATGGCAAAAGTAAGGGCGCTCAAAGTGGGAAATGAAGACGTTTGCAGGCAGATACTCGATAGCATCTTTACCGAAAGTTAAACAAATGGCATCAAAAAACGGGCACCTGCGTAAGCCGAGGGTTGCATGGATTCTTACCCATCGCATCCAGTACTTTGTTAACCTCATAGATTTGCTTCACCAGCGAGGCAACATTGAGATTTCCCTCTTTCTTGGATGCGCTACGGGCTCGATCAACGACAAAGAGTTTGGAAAAATGATAGATTGGGACAATCGGACTCTAACTTCCTTTCCTGAACATTTCCTTCAATCGCCCCAAGACAAGCCGTTGCCCGGATTTCTCAAAAGCTATTCAAGCTCCTTGGCTTCGGAACTGGATAAATGGCAACCGGACTATCTTTATATCAACGGCTATACCGATGCCATTGCCTGGCAGGCATTTTTATGGGCAAGAAGCCATCGAAAGCCATTCGCGTTACGTTGCGATGGAGATACCTTGGTCAAGAAAAATGCGCTTAAGTCCGGCATCCGAAAAAAAATCGCGGCGTTCATGACAACTAGGGCTGACAAAGTTACTTTCCAGGGACGGGAGAACAAAATTTTCTGGCAACAAAACGGCGCGTCTGAACCTCAACTTGAGTGGGTTCCATGCGTTCCCGATTCCGAGGTCTATCGAAAGCAGATCTTTGAAACATCGTCCGATCGCGATGTATACCGCGCTAAACTAAACGCGCAAAAGGCTGACATTGTAGCAGTTGTCAATGGCAAGCTGATTGATCGCAAACGGCCTATGGATGCGCTTGAAGTGCTTGTGAAACTCAAGGACCGGAACTTTAAACTTTGGTTCCTGGGTTCTGGGGAACTCGAGCAGGCTCTTTCAAAGCGAGCGATCGAACTGGGGGCCGGGGATAAGGTTCAATTTCTTGGATTCAAGAACCAGAGTGAGATTCCCGACATTCTTCAAGCAGCGGATTTCCTCTTACATCCGTCCGCACTTGATCCTTGGCCTTATTCCATTCTTGAGGCCGCGATCTCCGGACTGGCGCTTGTGCTTTCAAATCACACTGGATCTTATCCTGACTGGATGGCTGCTCCTCCTGCGGGCAGCGTGTTTCGCTGCGGTGATATTGAAGACATGGCGAGGGTGATAAAAGGCTTCCTGGACAATCCCGCAAATCTCAAAACCTGTGCAAAGAACGCCCGTACACGGGCGTCAGAATATACTGAGTCCGCGTTCTGCGAGATTTTTGAAGCCTTGGTTCTTCGGGCCACTGTTGGTCCCAAAACGCATTGATGAAGATCGTCCTATTCACCCATCCTCCCTTTCTCGGTTCACAGAGCATGCCGCGCTTTGCGAACATGCTAACAGAAGGCATGCGGGCTCGTGGCCACACCGTGGAACAGTGGACGGCGCGCAAATATTTTTTCGGACTGCCCGCACCACGCTCCTTGAAAAAGTGGCTGGCCTACATCGATCAGTTCCTATTGTTCCCACTGGCGGTGAAGCTCCGGCTCCGGTCGCAGCCGACGGACACGCTCTACGTTTTCGCGGACCAAGCACTGGGACCGTGGGTTCCCTTGGTTGCGAAACTTCCTCATGTGATCCATTGCCACGACTTTCTTGCACAACGCTCGGCGCGCGGTGGATTTCCGGAAAATCCGACGTCGTGGTCCGGACAGATTTATCAGGCCTTCATCCGCTGGGGGTATTCCAAGGGCCGGAATTTCATCTCTGTTTCCGAAAACACCCGCCGAGATCTCCACGAATTCCTCGGCAAATCGCCGGACTTCTCTCATGTCGTCTACAACGGCCTGAACCAATCCTTCGCCCCGGCCGCCGATCCTATCACCACCAGAAAAGCCCTTTCGGAAAAGCTCGGGCTCGATCTTGCCAGCGGCTTCTTGCTCCATGTGGGTGGGAATCTCTGGTACAAGAACCGTCCCGGAGTATTGCATCTCTACCACGCATGGCGCGCCTTGCCCGCCACATCGCCACTGCCGGTGCTGATGATCGGGGAAGCACCTTCGCCGGAAATGCTGGATCTCCAGGCAAACTCCCCGTTCAAGGCCGAGATCCATTTCATCCAGGCCGCGGACGATGCCACACTGCGGCTTGCCTACCAGGCGGCCAGTGTGTTTCTTTTCCCTTCACTCGAAGAAGGCTTCGGCTGGCCGATCGCCGAAGCCATGGCATCGGGCTGCCCGGTCGTCACCACCGACCGCCCCCCGATGACAGAAGTCGCCGGCGGCGCGGCCTCGTTGATCCCCGTCAGCGGTCCTCCCCGGGATTGGGCTCCCAAGGCCGCCCGGGCTCTTGAGCAACTCCTCACCCTGAGCCCGCAGGAACGCCAGGAACGAATCATAAACGGCATCTCAAATGCTGAACGTTTCCGAGCAGGACTTTGTTTGGACGAGGTGGAGCGCCTGTATGCAGCAGCCCTCAATTCTTGAATTTTTTTCATCTTCGATATGATGGCCAACTCTTTGGGAAAACACATCCAGGGCCTGGATACACTGAGATTCTATGCAGCATTCTGGGTTGTGATGACCCACTGCGGGGCCTTCCCACTGACTGCGGGTGGTGACCCCGCCAATAAAATCGCATGGTCCGTGAATGGCTTCTACAGTGGCAGCATCAACGGGCCTGCCGCCGTCATCCTGTTCTTCATCATCTCTGGATTCTGCATCCACTATCCTTTCAGAGCTGGGTATCAGATCTTCGAGTTGCGTTCTTTCCTGGTGAGAAGATTCGCCCGGGTTCTGATCCCAATGTTCCTCGCACTGCTGATCGCTCGGCTTTCGGGGGCCTGGAAAGACAACGGAGACTGGTTCTCAGGAGTGCCTGCTTGGTCGCTCGTCGCGGAGATGATCTACTACTCGCTCTACCCGATCCTCCGCCAGCTCAGCCAGCGCTTCTCCTGGAAAGCTATGTGTATGGCGGCTTACATCCCTGCCGTCCTCATCGCGACTACCGTTCCAATCGGAAGCACAAACTACGTGGCCATCGGCGGCGCTTATGTCAGTTCATGGGTTCTGGGACTTCCTTGCTGGCTACTTGGCGTCTTGCTGGCGGAAAAAATGTCAACCCTCTCCACTATCCCCGTTTCGACGATTCCGGCCATCTGGGCCTGGAGATTAGGAGGCATTGCCATCGGTGCGGTGCTCCACAACCTAGCTCTCCAGAATATTATAGGCCAGTATTGGACGCTCAATGTCTTCGCGATATACGGCTATTTCTGGATCAAGGAGGAAATCCTGTTCTACTCCGCCAGAACGCCTCTGACGGTGAACGAATGGGCCGGCGGATGGCGCTATTCGCTTTATCTGATTCACATGTCGGCCTTCCATGTTTTCATGGCACTCAAGCTCCCAGCGTTCGGATATCTGGCTGATTGGGGACTCAAGATGATCTTCATCCTGACGGCTTCCTATGTCTTCTACCTGCTGGTGGAAAAGCCGTCCCACAAGGCCTCCAGGTTCCTCGCTTCCCTATTCAGGAACACGGCAAAGATCCCCACCCCAACCTGATTCTCCTTTTCAGAACGTGCCCACCCCTCCCACTGGCTCTACCAGTCCGCAGAAATCCTCCAGGCATTGGAACGCCGACCTGTTGAAGGTGATTTCGATCATAGGCGTTGTCTACGTCCATGTCTCAAGCAGATTATCGGCAGACCCGTCCCTGATTCCAGACATCCAATCCTTCTGCCGCTTCTGCGTTCCCGCCTTCATCATCCTCTTCGCCTACTTCACTGAGCTCTCCTCCCGCTCCAGCGAAGGCTTGCGCTATCATACCTCGCGCATCCGATCCCTGCTGATCCCATTCTTCTTCTGGTCAGTGCTTTACTTCCTGATCGAAGCCAATTGGTCCAAATTAACGCCTTCCACTCTACTCACCACCCATTTCAGCGGCTTTGGCTGGGCTGGCCAATATTTCTTCATCATCCTCTTCCAGATGATCCTGCTCTTCCCATTGCTGCAGAAGCTGGCGGGGAACCGATGGACCGCCTATGGCACCATCCTTGCAACCGTCCCGCTCTTCATCTGGCTCGGCTATTTTCCCGAAACGAGCCCGCCCGCCCTGCAGAGCCTCTCGCTAAGACCCGCCCCCTACTGGTTCGCCTACGGCATCATCGGCATTCTCGCCGCCCGCGGAAAGATTCCCGTCATACCCGCATGGACCCTGCCGCTGGTGCTCCTGCTTCCCTTGGAAAACCACCTGCTGTCGGATGCGTGGATCAGGTCGGACCCCTACCTCCGTCCGGCCGTGTTTCTCGGTTCAGGGCATCGTCACACTCGCCTTTCTTTCCAAAACGCAATTCAGCATCGGAAACATTCCCTGGGTGTCGAAGACGGTTAAAATCATCGCCCCACACACCATGGGCATCTTCGTCCTCAATCCGCTGTTCACGATCGCAATCCGATCTCCACGCAATCCATTCGCTCCGGCATTCGCCGGATTTCCTCCGCTGCCGCTCTCCTTCATCCTCGTTCTGATCGTCCTTCCCGCCTGCCTCGCAACCTCCCAGCTCATCAAGCGGCTGCACTGCGGGTGGATGCTCGGAAAATCCTGAGCCTCGATCCATCATTTTCAAGATCATCATGCCCTCGAAAGACATCCGGATCATGGACGCTCTCAAGGGCATTGCCATCATCAACGTGCTCGTCTTGCACACTTTCGGCTTCTACACCGGCAAGCTGCCCATCTATCAGTTTTTCGGGGCGATGGCCGTCCCGCTGTTTTTCGCCGTCAGCGGATTCTGCATCTGCTACGGGATCTTCTATTCGTCCTTCGCCGGCAAGCCCACCGATTGGAAGATCTTCTTCGCCCGCAGGTTCCACCGGATCTATCCGCCCTATATCATCGCGGTCGTATTGTTTTTCCTCAAGGTCGTCCTCATCGAGTCGCTCAAGGGACGAACGCTTCCGGCCTGGGAGATCGGCCAGATGATCTTCTTCAACACCACGCTGCTCCAGGTGGTCATGGGCGACATCACCGTGGTCAATCCGGCGTTCTGGTCCCTGTGTGTGGAAATGCAGTTCTACGTCGTCGTCGGGCTTGTCCTCCTCCTCCGCAAATATTCGAAACTGGCGGGAAGATTGGTCGGCGGCCTGCTGGTCCTTGCATCGATCACCGTCAAATTCCTCTACGATACGGGCCATGTGCCGCTGGCGTCCGGCACCTGGTTCATCTTCTTCCCCAACTACGTGAATCACTTCGCGCTCGGTGCGGCGCTGGCATGGATCGCCATCCACCGCAGCTCGATGGCCACGCTGAGCCCGCTGCAACGGCTGCCGCATTTCCTTCCCGCGGTCCTCGCCTGCTTGCTGCTTATCGTCTCGGAGCGCTATGGCTGGTGCATCGCGCTCGTCATGGTCTTTTCCGTCACCCTTGAATCTGCGGGCCAGGGCACGATCGCCTACAAGGCCATCAACAATCCGGTCTTCAGATTCATGGGTATCCGATCTTACTCGATTTACTTAGTCCACGGCTTCGGCATCGTTGCCATGTCCGTCTTCGGGGCGAGGCAGATGGCGGCCCATCCACTGCTAGGGATTCTCTGCCTCGTCGCCACCTGGCTGGTGGCCATCGGCGCGGGATGGCTCTACTACATCTTCGTTGAGAAAAAATTCGTGAACCGCCGCAAACCCACCGGAACGCCGGTGGTCGCATCCCCGAGCGCCGTTCCATGAGAATCCTTCACGTCGTCGCGGGAATGGATCCCAGGCAAGGTGGAGTTTGCCAGGCCATACGCACCATCATCCAGGGACTGGTCCTTGCCGGAGATCACCACAACGAAGTCGCCTGTCTGGACGACCCCAGGGCCGATTACCTCGCCAGTGAACCCTTCACGGTCCACGCCCTCGGTCCAACCGGCGGGCCTTGGTGCTACGGCAAAGGACTCTTTCCCTGGCTGCTTGAGAATCTCGGCCGTTTCGATTCAGTCATCGTCCATGGCTTGTGGCTTTATCCATCCCATGCGGCGGCAAAAGCAATGCGCACCTTGAAGTGCAGGGGAAACACCCCGCTCCCATCCCTTCATGTGATGCCCCACGGCATGCTCGACCCCTACTTCCAACGCGATCCTTCACGAAGGGTGAAAGCCTTCAGAAACTGGATCTACTGGAAATTCATAGAGCACAAGGTCGTCAACGACGCCACGGGTCTACTTTTCACCTGCGAGGAGGAAATGCTCCTGGCCCGCCAGCCATTCCACCCTTATCGGCCGAAACAGGAATCCGTGGTGGGCCTCGGGGTGGAGGAACCCCCTGCTTTCAGAGAGGAGATGAGGGAGGCATTCCTCCATGCCTGCCCTGATCTTGGCGACGGGCCCTATCTTCTTTTCCTCAGCCGGATCCACCCCAAGAAAGGCGTTGATCTTCTTATCCGCGCCTATGCGCAACTCGCGGGTTCCCTCTCCTCAGCTTCCTCCGATCACCCGAAATCCGTCCCCGCACTCGTCATCGCCGGCCCCCTAGACTCCGCCTACGCGGCTGAAATGCAAAGGCTCGCCAATGAGCTGGTTGCTCCCCTTCCATCCATTTCAGATCACTTCTCCCCACGCATCCTCTTCCCCGGCATGCTCCGTGACAATGCCAAATGGGGCGCGTTCTACGGTTGTGATGCTTTCGTCCTGCCAAGCCATCAGGAAAATTTCGGGATCGCAGTAGTGGAGGCGCTGGCTTGCGGGAAACCGGTGCTCATCTCAAATAAAGTAAATATCTGGAGGGAGATCGAGTCCGAACAAGCGGGTTTGGTTGCCAAGAATCCAGAAGAAGGAACGAGGGACATGCTCCAGCGGTTTCTAGCAGATGAAATGGTATTGCGCGATCCTGCCCATTGTTTCCAAAAATGCTTTTCCATGAATGAAGCAACCCATCAATTGGAGGGTGCCCTCGGACATCCCCGAAAAAGGTCCTAACGCTGAACTTTGAAAATCTGTATCTTACAAGGGGCGTTCCTGCCCGTGCCGCCACACCTGGGAGGAGCGTGTGAAAAAATGTGGTTTGGTCTTGGCTCTGAGTTCGTGAGGCAAGGGCATGAAGTGGTCCACATATCCCGCACATGGGGCTCCCTACCCCGACATGAATTCATTCAGGACGTCGAGCATGTCAGAGTTGACGGCTACGACACACCTTCGGGCGGGCTCAAGCTGAAGGCTCTTGATCTGCTCTATACCCGCCGGGCCCTTCATGTTGTGCCTGAATGTGATATTCTGGTTACCAACAGCTTCTGGGCCCCCATCTTGGCTCGCAAAAAGCTCGCTCACCGCATGTTTGTTGATGTCCAGCGGATGCCCAAAGGTCAAATGCGGTTCTACGGCCGGGCTGCACGACTGCGGGCCAATTCAACTCCGGTTGCCGAAGCAATCTGTGCCGAACTTTCCAAATCGGAACACCACCGGGTCGTGATGGTGCCAAATCCCCTGCCCTTTCATGCTGAAGTGGTCGGGCTTCCCCACGATAAAGAGCAAACCCTGTTGTATGTTGGCAGGGTTCACCCGGAAAAGGGCCTCCATCTTCTCTTGCAGGCCATACGCAAAATGGCAATCCCCTGGCCGCTGAAGATTGTCGGGCCTTACCAAACGGCGCAAGGCGGTGGCGGTGAAGCATACCTTCGTCAGTTGACCCAACTTGCCTCAGGAATGGATGTGGAATTCGTGGGTCCTGTTTTCAATACCGAAGATTTGAATTCATACTACCGCAAAGCCACCGTTTTTGTTTATCCATCGTTGGCGGAAAAGGGCGAAACCTTCGGCTTGGCTCCCTTGGAGGCAATGGCCTGGGGCTGTATCCCCTTGGTTTCCGATCTAGCCTGTTTCAAAGACTTCATCGAGGATGGGTCCAATGGATTCATTTTTGATCATCGTTCCCCCGATGCGTCAGGGGTCTTGGTAGAGGTATTGAACGGAATCATATCACGCCCCGGGATCTGGGGGGATTGTTCACGGCAAGCTTTACGAGTGAATGAAACGCACGGCACCTCCAAGATTGCCCGTCTTTTCATGGATGAATTCGCAAAATGCAGATGAAACCTCGCGAAACACACGAACAAAAAACGCCTTATGACAGCCCATGGTCCGTCCGTCAGCGGATAGGAATTTTGATCTGGGAATATGTCTGGATTCTCCTCTGTGTCTGGACGCCCAAGCCTTTCAACTTCTGGCGGATCTGGGTCTTGCGCTGTTTCGGAGCCAACATTCATGGAAAGCCATTTGTGCATCAACGGGCGAGGATTCAAATTCCATGGAACCTGACCCTTCATGACCGGGCCTGTCTGGGTGATCGTGCCAATGCATACAGCCTGGGACCGATTGTCATTCACCAGCATACCACGATAGCCCAGGAGGCCTACCTTTGCACCGGCACGCATCGGTTCGACCATCCTTCGCTTGCCTTACAAACCGCAAAAATCACCATCGGCCCGAAGGTTTTTGTGGGTGCCCGTGCCTTCGTCATGCCCGGAATCACCATCGGAGAAGGTGCTATCATCGGCGCGGCCAGCGTGGTCACCCGGGATGTGGCTCCCATGACGATCTGTGGCGGAAATCCCTGCAAACCGATCCGTCAAAGGTCGGCAGCCGGCTTGTAACCTGGATTCGAAGAGACTCCTTCATCGTCCCTTCTCTCCATGAGAATCTCACAAATCATCAAAGAGAAAATACGGTCGGCGGCCCGCAATTTTGCACCGATCCTATGGCGGGGCTGGCATCGTGGGATCACCAGCAGATGGCAAAATAACTCGCCATTCGGGCATGCACCCAGACACGTTCTTTCGGACATCATCGGCCATTTCCGCGATAACACTTCCGAAGGACGGGTGCTTATGGAGATGGCTCCACATGCAAAAGAAAATCCCCTGCCGGAATGTCAAACCGCCCAACTGGCGGATGCCTACTCACAACTTCCTGCTTTCGATGGCATCCGGGTCTGTGTGTATCAACTGCAACACGCTCGTGTATTTGGTGGTTATGCTGGAATGGTCGTTGATCGCGCAGGGCTCATCTTTCAAGAGTCAACCCCGTATCCCTGGGGCACGCTTTGCCACCCGGCACTTAGAAGAATCCGCTGGCCCTCCGCCCCCGCCAGTTTGAGCGGAAAGTCCGCCTATTTGGCCACTCCCGAGGCAACAAACAACTATTACCACTTCATGGTGGATTGCCTTCCGAAACTTGCCCTGCTGGATCGAGCCAAGGAACCTCTGGATACATTCGATCAGTTCATTATCAATTCGTCCGCCAGATTTACCAACGAGGTTCTTCAGGAATCCGGTATTCCCGAGAGCAAAGTCATTCAACTCCAGTCAGATACTAATTTGGTGGTGGAGAATCTGATTGTTCCGGAGTTTCAGGGTTCCCATGACGGTGTCGAAGATTGGCAGGTGGAGGGTGTCCGTAGGATTCTGGCCCGTTGGATATCAAACAAAGTGGCGACAAAGAAAATCTACGCAGCGCGAGGAAACGCCAGGGTCCGGAGAGTTCTGAACGAGGAGGAAGTGGTGAGAGAGCTTGCACTCAAGGGGTTTGAGATTGTCGATCCGAGTAACTTGACCGTCCAAGAGCAAGCTGAGATTTTTTCCCAAGCCACTCTGGTGGTGGCACCGCATGGCGCCGCCTTGACAAATCTTTTGTTTTGCCCGCCCGGCGCTGCGGTGGTGGAAATGGTGCATCCTCAAGTCATCAATGGATTTTACAGAAACATCTCGCGCGCAGCCGGACTGAGGCATCACGTATTCGCTGGCCAAGGTGACCACGCGTCCAATCTCGCCCGCCACCGTGCGAATGGAGCGGATTTATCCATCGACATACCGGAACTATTGAAATTTCTCCACGAATCTAAATTATGAGTACAAACAATCTAAACCTTCTTGAAATTGCTGTAATAACTTATAATAGACATGCAAAACTGGCCCGAACACTTGAGAGCCTTTCCCAATCTGTGATGGGAAAATGCCCGATCACTATTTATGACAATGCCAGCACCGACAGAACACCGGAAGTAATCCATGATTTTGTGGCTAAGTTACCTGGCCTGAATTACGTCAGGCGAACTAGAAATATCACAGTCGGCCCCAATCTGATCCTTGCCTACGCGGAAGCGAAGGCGAGGTATTTCTGGCTGCTATGTGACGATGATTTGATCGACCCCAAGGAATGCGATAAAATCCATAGCCAATTGGCATCACTCGAATATGATGCTATTCTCCTGAATGCGTTAGATCTCGAAGGACTCTCCGAAGGCTCCTTTTCATCCCGTGAACTCCAACAGCAAAAGGCCAGACTGTATTATATGGGTTCGTTTCTACCAGGTATCATATACCCTACACGCATTATCGACCAAGCTGTTCTCAAATCGATGATGATCCATTCCATGGACCTTTTTCCTCAGATTCATCTGGTCCATGCATTGACAAATGCAGACCGAAAATATTATGTTCATACAGGTACTGCACTTCGACGTGAGCCGAATGAGGATATCGGTTTGTCCTGGGTTTCCTACACTTATTATTGGACCAAGAGCATCACAACCTTGCCTAGACGCGAAAGAACATTGGTTTTTATGGACCGGTTTTGTGCCACTGACAAACCAGCCACGATGATCATAAAGTCCGTTGCCTATGTTCAGGCGTTCCGGGGAGAACGTCGCATTGACGTTTTCAGGACGTGCCTTTCCATGCCTCTACGATTCGTGATGTTGATGTTTCCGATTTTACTGTCATTCCTTTGTCCAAGGTCAATTCTACGAAAGATGGCGATGACCACAAAAATCGGAGTTTTACAGCCTCTCGATTCCAATCGAATGTAGTTAAGCCTCCGGCTTTGAACTGATACCCTTGATTCCACTCTCCAAATGATTTCGATATTAATCCTCACGAAAAACGAGCAACAGGATCTACCTTCATGTCTTGCCTCAATTGCTTGGTCGGATGACGTCCATGTCTATGACTCATTCAGCACTGACCGGACCCTCGAGATTGCCCAGGCTGCCGGTGCAACTGTTACTCAACGTGCTTTCGATAACTGGTCAGCACATCAGAACTGGGGGCTAGCGAACATTCCATTCAAACATCCCTGGGTGCTTTATATTGACGCTGATGAGCGTGTGTCTGAAGGATTAAAGAATGCTGCCATTCAGGCGGCCAAAGTAGGTGCTACTGAAAGCGCCTTCAGGATTCAAAGGCGTGACTTCTATCTAGATGGCACATGGTTAAAGCATGCGCAAATCTCACCTTATTACCTCCGCCTATTTCGCCCAACTAAAATGAGGTACGAGCGCTTGGTGAATCCTGTGTCTATTGTTGACGGTCCAATCAGTGATCTTCAAGGTTACCTTGACCATTATCCCTTTAGCAAAGGTATCAGGTTCTGGTTAGAGCGGCACATCAAATACGCAGAGCTCGAGGCCAAGACCATTCTAGAGAACCAAAAAAAAAACCATTCATTCTCTTTTCGCAAAGCGCTTACTTCAAACGACTTCACAGAGAAGCGTTTTCATCAAAAAGAGCTGTTTTACCGAATTCCAGGGCGACCATTAATTAAGTTCTTTTATATGATGCTAGTTCGCCGGGCTTTTTTGGACGGTAGGGCGGGATTCACTTACGCAACATTGCAGTCTATTTATGAGTATTTTATTGTTCTAGAACAGGAGACGCTCAGGAAATGACGAGTCCGTTTCGCTGTTGGGTGCCGTAAAACATTTGGGCAGTTGATGATGAGTCGGCGAAGGCGGTTTACACTCGTAATCTTTCGGAGCGGAGGAAGACTGTAAGCGTCACGCTAAGCGTCCTTGAATGGGGCAGGTATTATTGAGGTCATTGCGCGAGTGCTAGCGTGTATGAATGAACAAGAGACGTTGTTGAGGAGCGATGCGAGCGGTCGGGTGGTGGCTCCGGTTGAGCGGCAAGTATAACTGGTGGGGATGGGTAGTCCAGTGGCTCCTTTGGAGTTTTATCTGCGGCAAGGATTACCGTTTACCTATGAGGCACCCAGTCCTCATCCGGAAGTTCCAAAATTGATGACCACCTGCGGTGCACTGCTGGTGCCTTACCATAAGTGATCGATCAATTTCAGACGAGTGCGTAAGTGCTGGGAATTGAAGCAATCAAGCCCATTGAAACGATTGATCGGCATCACTGTTTTCCTTTGGGTGCTTAACATCGGGGTGGTCATCGGCTACCTGCTGCTGCGACCCAGCCCGAGTGCAAGTGACCTGCCGCTGCCTAGGTCGTTGATCTCCTGGCTGAATTGGGCGCATGATTTGCGCACGCTGCCAATGGCTTGGTGTTATGCAGCCGTTCCGGCTTTTCTCCTTGCCGGAGCGAACGTGCCGCGGCGGCTGGTGTTGTCCCTGGCGCTGCTTGTGCTGGTGGGTGGCGAGATGGTCCAGGCCTGGATTCCGTCCCGGTCTTTCACCCTGGCGGATCTGGCTTATTCGATCCTTGGGGTCGTTCTGGCGGAATGGATGGCGTTGTGCTGGCAATCCAGGCGGCGCGAGCAAAAGGCTGTCATGGGGGAGGTTGGCGGTGAGGAAACCAAGGGAGAACCTCACGGCTGAGCAGGCCTGAGATAGCCCCTGATCAACCCGAGCAATGCCTTCGCCACCAAGTTGGTGCTGGGCCTGTAACTCTAAGAGAGGACCAAGACGACACGAACCATGCATCGCAAGAGGCGTGCCGGATAAGACCTTTGCCCGCCTGCTGAGTGCGTTCAAACCGGCCCAAGCGATTTCATCAATCCATAAGTTTTTATGAGAACCCCCCCCCCTTCCAACCCACGCAGGCGACTCTTCATCGCGGGCCATCGAGGCATGGCCGGTCAGGCCTTGATGCGGCATTTCCAAACCCGCGGCAGCCATCAATTGCTGACAGCCAGCCGGGCCGAGCTTAACCTGTCGCGCCAGGCGGAGGTGGAGGCTTGGATGGCGGAGCACCGACCGCACGACGTGGTGGTGGCGGCGGCCAGGGTTGGCGGCATCCACGCTAATGACACCTACCCCGCTGACTTCATTTATGACAACCTCATGATTGCGGCCAATGTGGTGCATGCAGCCTACTTGTGCGGGGTTGCGCGCCTGCTGTTTCTGGGCAGCTCCTGCATTTATCCGAGGGAAGCACCCCAGCCGATGCCCGAAGACTGCCTGTTGAGCGGTCCCCTGGAAAAAACGAATGAAGCTTATGCGTTGGCGAAGATCGCGGGGCTGAAGCTCTGTCAGCACTATCGCCGTCAACATGGGGCTTTGTTTCATTCGGTGATGCCCACCAATCTTTACGGCCCGGGTGACAATTACCATTCGATGAACTCGCATGTCATCCCTGCGCTGATTCGCCGGTTCCATGAAGCCAAGGTCAGCGGCGCTTCCGAGATGGTCGTCTGGGGAAGTGGCGAGCCGCTGCGCGAGTTTTTGCACGTGGACGATCTGGCGGCGGCCTGCGCCACCTTGTTGGAGGCTGAGAACCCACCTGACTGGGTGAACGCCGGCAGTGGCGAAGAAATCCGGATTCGGGATCTGGCTCTGCTTGTCTCAGAAGTGGTGGGCTATACCGGGCGGGTCGTGTTTGACAGCGCCAAGCCGGACGGCACCCCGAGAAAACTCCTGGATGGGTCAGTGATCCGGAGCCTCGGCTGGGCCCCCCGCATTTCGCTGCGGGAGGGCTTGAAGGCTGCCTACGCGGATTTTGTCAGCGGCGGTGGCAGGCAGAGCTGAGCCGCACCCAGTCAATGCACGTCCGATGCGTGCCGAGAGCGGACGGTTTCCGGTTTGGGTCGTTAGGTCGGCTGATGATCAAGATCGTCTGGCGGCTTCCCTGCCCAGCGTGACGACCCGACCCGACGCCTGAATTTGAATGAGCAGGCCCCTACGCCGGAGGGGGGCCCTTGGTGCCCCGGGCTCCCTGCCTGGCGGATCCGCACTGCGTCACCGGCTTGATAATCGATCCCCCCAATTCTAACACTATGGAACATGCCTGCACCCGCTTCGTCTTAGGTTTGCCTTTTTTCACCGGAACCCTTGATGAGGCCCTGGAGCGGGTCCGAGAGGGATGTCTGCTGGTGGCTCCCTCTGGACCCAATTTGGCCAATGAGCTGCAACAGGATTCGGTTTACCGTCATGCTGTGGGCCAGGCTGGCGTGGTGCTGACAGACAGCGCGGTCATGGTGGGGGCGTTCTGGCTGCGGACGGGAGAGAGGCTGCCGAGGCATTCCGGTTTGAAGTTTATCGAAGCGTTCTCACGCCAGGCGGGTCTACGCGGAAAGGGAGACGTTTTCTGGGTCATGCCCAATGCCGAGGAGGGCGGTGCGATTGCTGGCTGGCTGCACTCGCAGGGCTGGCCCATGGGAAGCCAGAATCTTTACGTGGCACCCAACTATGTGAAAGGGTCGATCCAAGATGAAGTGCTTCTGGAGCGGCTGCGGGAGGCGCGCCCGAAGGTGGTCGTACTGAATTTGGCAGGGGGCAAACAGGAGGTGCTGGGCGCTTGGCTGCACGAGCGGTTGGAGCCCAAGATGGGCATCGTCTGCACGGGCGCGGCCATTGCTTTTCTGGCGGGAACCCAAGCACCGATTCCCAGGTGGGCCGACAGGGCGGGATTGGGCTGGCTGTTCCGGTGCCTCTTTCAGCCCGCCAAGTTCGTGCCGCGCTACTGGAAAGCGTTGCCGCTGCTGCCCCTGATATGGCGTTTTCGGAGGCAGATGCCGCCATGTGCGGCCGGAGCTTGAACGGCCCTTGGCGTTCTAGTTCACGGCATTTTTTCTCACCGAAGCCCGATGGCAGGTGCCAGGTCTCACGCCGTTCCTGTCATGCCGCCCATGCCCGCTTGCCCTTTCGCTGCCCCCCCACTTGATGCGGGGAATATCTTCCGGCGCTGGGATCTCGGTGAGCAGGTGCCGGGTGGGGATGATTCAGCGCCGTTAGATCTCGAGGCCGCCGCACGCGCCGCCTGGCGCAGCGCGCCGCGCTGCGTGGGAAGGTTGCATTGCAAGTCGCTGCAGGTGGTGGATGCACGCACCGTGGATACCTGTGACGAGGTCTTCGACGCCCTTTGCGCGCACCTTGACCTAGCGACGTCCGGTGGTCGCATCCACCCCCTCATGACGGTGTTCCCCGAGTGGCGCGGCGAGGAGGATGAAGTGCGCATCTGGAATCATCAGCTCCTGCGCTATGCCGGTTACGAGTTGCCGGGAGGCGGTGTCCTGGGGGATCCCATGAACGTGGAGTTGACCCGCCTCGCGCGCCAACTCGGTTGGGAACCCCCCATCAAACCAGGCCGTTTTGACCTGTTGCCGGTGATTGTCCAGGCGCGCGGGCAGCTGCGGTGGTATGAGCTGCCGCGCCGACTCGTGCTGGAGGTGCCGCTGCGCCATTCCCGGTATGCCTGGTTCGAAAAGCTCGGCCTCCGATGGTATGCGGTCCCGGCTATCGCCGATATGACGCTGGCCACAGGTCGCGCGGCCCATCCCTGCGCCCCCTTCAACGGATGGTACATGGGGACCGAGATCGGCGCGCGCAATCTCGGTGACGAGGGACGCTACAATCAATTGCCGGTCGTGGCGGAGCACCTCGGCCTTGACATCCGGCGCACTCGCAACCTGTGGCGCGACCATGCCCTGCTCGTGCTCAACGAAGCGGTTCTTGAATCGTTTGAGCGGGATGGAGTGCGGCTCGTGGATCACCACCAGGCCATTGCCGAGTTTGAGCACTTTTGCGGTGCCGAGGAGAGAGCCGGGCGCCAAGTCAGTGCCGACTGGAGATGGATTGTTCCACCCATTGCAGGATCCAGCACCCCGGTGTTCCACCGCAGTTATGTTCTGCAGCCGGAGCTGCCCGCCCTGCTCCTGCAGGTCGAGCCTTGGAAGACTGAGCGCGGGCACAGACTGCTCGCCAAAAGCTGTTAGCCGGGTTTTCTCAGACTCGTCAGACTTCCACCCCATGCGATTGGCTGTTACAGTGGAGCCATGGAGCACCCGC
>JARXAL010000208.1 GCA_029865835.1 Verrucomicrobiaceae bacterium | reverse complement strand
CACTGCCTCCCCCCGCCACCGCCGGATTCTGATTATGCCGAATCTCCAGCATCCACTTGTAAGCCGCATCCCCCAACCGCATCCGCTGCTTCTCAAACCACGGCGGCACTTGGTCCGGTCTCACCCGCACATGCCGATTGTAATACGGACTGCTCGAGTCATCCACATACGCATCCCACTTCCCCACCTGCACATACGGCCACACCGCCCCACCCGGCGCTCCCCCTGCATATCCAAACAGCATCCCCAACTGAAACACCCCAGCCGGTGCCCGCCAGTCCTTCTCCTTCTTCATCGGCACCCCATTCTGCGGCACCTGAAACACCCCCCGCCCCCAAGCCAATCCCTCACGCCCCAACAAAACCGGCACCCCCTGCCCCAACAACGGCCTCCAAGCCTCCCGCACCGACCCCCGCTCATAACACTGCATCACCGCCCGATTCGAATCCCAATCCGCCGCAGTCGCCACAATCAACTGCCTCACCGCTCCACCCAATTGCCCATGAACCTCAGGCACTGCCATCATCCCTACCCCTAATAGCATCACCCCAACAACCCAACCCTTCGCTCTCCCAAACCATCTAATTGCATCCACACACATTATTTTCTTGGCAAAGGCTGGGTCCATTTGTTTTAATTCAGATTAACAGCTCTGTCGGTTCCCTTGGTTTCAGGTTTTGGGGGTTTTTTTCCTGATGACCATCCCGGCAGAGCTGCTTCTTTTTCTCCCCAAACCGGCACCCCCATTGTAGCACCCGTTTCACACAGACAAACCCAAATCGCTCCCCTTTCCTCGGTCACAACTTGCGCTACACTGTCCCATGTCGCTCGTCCCCCGACCCGCCCTCCTCCTCCTGGCCACCAGCCTCGCTCTGCTCTCCTCTTGCGCCGACCGCAGCCACCGCATCATCGTCTCCGTCCCCGAACAGCGCATGGCCGTCTTCAAAAAGGAGCAACTCCTCGCCACCTTCCCCATCTCCACCTCCCGCTTCGCCCTCGGCGACATCCCCGGCTCCAATGGCACCCCCTTGGGCCGACTCGAAATCGCCGAAAAAATCGGTGCCGGTCAGCCCATGGGCATGAAATTCAAAAGCCGCCGCCCCACCGGCGAGATCGTCCCCGTCAACGCCCCCGGTCGCGACCCCATCGTCACCCGCATCCTCTGGCTCAAAGGCAAAGAACGCTGGAATGTCAACGCCTACAGCCGCTACATCTACATCCACGGCACCCCCGAAGAAGCCCGCCTCGGCACCCCCGCTAGCTTCGGCTGCGTCCGCATGGCCTCACGCGACATCGTCTGGCTCTTCGATACCGTCGGCAAAGGCTGCCAAGTCGACATCAGCACCCAGCCTCTCGCCGTCGCCGCAAGAAGACGCCCCTAATCCCGTTGCATCCTCTGTGAAACGGCTCTCCACGACCCTTCTCCTCGCGATCCTCGCCCTGGGTCTCTTCGCTCCCGCCTCAGCCAAAGACTGGCACATCAATCCCGAGTCCAAAATCGACTCCCCGGACGGCACCCCCGATCGCCCGCTCCCCTCCGTCCAAACCGCTGTCGACCTCGCCCTGCCCGGCGATGTCATCCACCTTCATCCCGCAGGCGCCGTCTATCGCCAAATGATCACCCTGCGCAACGACTCAGGCATCACCATCGAAGGCAACGGCGTCACCCTCACCGGAGCCGACCCGCTCCCCACCGATGGCTGGGAACAAATCGAACCCACCCTCCACCGGCGCAAACTCACCGAGCCCGCCATGAAGCGCCACCTCCTCATTTTCAATGGCAAAGCCCAGCGCATGCACCGCTCCCCCTCCCTCAACACCCCTTTCCCAGATCCCCATCAAATGGCCGAAGGCGAGTTCGCTTGGCAACCCATCGACGGCGAAACCGGCTGGCTCTACGTCCGCACCACCCAACCCCTCGCCCAACTCGAATGGTCCGTCCGAACCGCCGGCGTCGCCACCAGCGGCACCTGCCGCGACATCAAAATCCGCAACCTCAACACCCGCCACGCCCTCAACGACGGCTTCAACATCCATGGCGACTGCCGCGGTTTCCACGCCTCCCAAATCAGCGCCTACGAATGCTTCGACGAAGGCTTCAGCGCCCACGATGCCTCTCAAACCACCGTCGAAGACGGCCTCTTCTGGGGCAATGATCACGCCATCGCCGACGTCAACGCCGCTGAAACCCGCTACCTCCGCTGCGAGTTCCGCGACAGCATCAGTGTCGAAGTCTTCCTCTCCGGTCGTGCCCATCACCTCGAAGATTGCCGCCTCATCGCCAGCGCTCCTAACGCCTTCACCCTCCGCCCGGGCACCGACCTCAAATCCCGCTCCCCACTGCACGCCACCTGCCTGCTCAAAAACCTCACCGTCACCGGCAACGGCCCAACCCCTCACTCCTTCGATTCCTCACCCGATACCACCCTCACCCTCGACTCCTGCACCCTGTCAAACATCACCCTCAAACTGCTAGGCGATCACCCCACCACCAACACCACCCTGGACGGCAAACCCTGGCCATAATGGCTCTAAGCCAGCAAGTCCTTCACCACCTTGCCACCAACATCGGTCAGACGAAAATTCCGACCCTGAAACGCGTAAGTCAGCTTTTCATGGTTGATCCCCAGCAAATGCAGAATTGTCGCGTGAAAATCATTCACATGCACCGGGTTCTCCGCTACCTGATATCCAAACTCATCCGTGCTCCCATACGCCACCCCCGGCTTCACCCCGCCCCCGGCCATCCACGCCGTGAAGCAATCCCGATGGTGCTCCCGCCCATACTCGCCCGTCTGCTTCGAGATCCTTCCCTGACTGTAACACGTCCGCCCAAACTCACTCGTAAACACCACCAGCGTGTCCTTCAGCATGTCCCGCTGCTTCAAATCCTTCAACAACCCCGCACAAGCCTGATCCACCTCCTTCGCCCCCACCTGAAAACCCACCCGCAGCGCTCCATGATGATCCCATCCTGGATGAAACAACTGCACCATCCGCACCCCCCGCTCAACCAATCGCCGCGCCCTCAAACAATTCGCCGCAAAACTCCCCGCCTTCTCCACATCATCCCCATAGAGCGCTTTCACCTCCGCCGGCTCACTCCCAATGTCCGTCGCCTCCGGCACTGACGTCTGCATCCGATAAGCCATCTCAAACTGCTCGATCCGCGCCTCCATCTCCGCTTCTCCCACCTTCGCCGCCTGCTCCTGATGCAACTCCTTCAGCACATCCAGCATCCGCCTCGTATCCGCATCCTTCAACCCACTCGGATTGTCCAAATACAACACCGGCTCCTTCCCTGATCGAAATTGCACCCCCTGATACTGCGTCGGCAAAAAGCCACTGTCCCATAGCCGCGATGACAACGGCTGATCCACCGGTCGCATCGACAGCATCGAAATGTAGGCCGGCAAATCCTTGTTCTCGCTGCCCAACCCATAGTTCAACCACGCCCCCAATGAAGGTCGCCCCGGCAACGGCGCCCCCGTCTGCATAAACGTCAACGCCGGATCATGATTCACCGCTTCCGAATACATCGACCGAATAAAACTCACCTCATCCACCACCTCCGCCAGATGCGGAAACAACTCACTCACCCAGGCGCCCGACTGGCCATGCTGCGCAAACTTAAAACCCGACCCCACCATCGGCAACCCCGCCTGATTCGCCGACATCCCCAACGCCGGACGACCCCCACGCACCGAGTCCGGCAAATTCTCCCCCTGCCTTTTTTCCAACAGCGGCTTCGGATCAAAACTCTCAAATTGCGAGAACCCGCCCGACATGAACAAAAAAATCACCCGCTTCGCCTTCGGCTCAAAATGCGGCAACCCCGCCAAGGCCCCCTCCGCTGTTCCCGAAGGTTGCAACAACTCCGCCAACGCCGCTCCACCCAGTCCATACCCACTCCGCGCCAACCACTGACGTCGCGTCCAATTCCGAACATCACCCGAACCTGAGCACTGCGAATTCAAACGGGAAAAAGGAGTCATGATTAAGGCTTGAATGTCGTCTCACTAAACCCCAGAAGCAGCCTCACCATCAACGTCGTCGCCGCCAAAAACGCCTTCGCCGCCTCCGGCTTCGCCTCAAATCGCACGCGCTCACCCTCCACATACTTCGCCAACTTGCTCACCTGCTCCGGCCCCGCCCTCTGACTCGTCAGCAAACGATACGCCCGCTCCGCCCTCCCCTCCACCGGCTCCTCCAATAGCTCCATCGCCAAAAAGCGCGCCGCCTCCAAAAATTGCACGTCATTCATCAACACCAACGCCTGCATCGGCGTCGCCGTATTCTCCCGTCTCACTTTGCAAAACTCCCGCGTCGGCGCGTCAAACACCGTCATGTTCGCCGGCGGCATCGTCCTCCGCCAAAACGTGTACAAACTCCGCCGGTAAAGGTTCTCCCCATGATCTTGGTGATACGTGTGCTGCGTCCCCGCCTCATTCCAAAGCCCCGCCGGCTGATACGGCTTCACACTCGGACCACCCACTTTTGTGTTCAGCATCCCCGACACCGCCAGCACCAAATCACGCACTTCCTCCGCCCCCAATCGCTGCCTCGGTCCTCTGGCTAAAAAGGCATTGTCAGGATCCTTCTCCATCCATGCCAAATCCCTCGGCACCGCGGACTGCCCATACGTCGCCGACAAGGCAATCTCTCGGCACATCGCCTTCACATCCCATCCCCCCTCCATGAACTGCGCCGCCAACCAATCAAGCAGCTCGGGATTCTCAGGCATCTTGCCCTGCACCCCAAAATCCTCCGTCGTCTCCACCAATCCCCTGCCAAAAAACATCTGCCAAATCCGGTTCACCTCCACCCGTGCCGTCAATGGATTCTCCGGAGCCGTCAACCATTTCGCCAAACCCAAGCGATCCCTCGGAGCATCCTTCGGCATCGGCGGCAAAAAGCCCGGTGTGTCCGCCGTCACCATTTTCCCAGGCTGATTGAACTGACCTCGCTCAAGAATATGCGTCTCACGCCGCGCCCCCTTCTTCTCCTCCATCACCATCAGTTCCACCGCTTGAATGGACAATTCGTTCTCCTCCTGCCTCAGCTTCTCCAACGCCGCCACCTTCGCCTTCGTCGGCTCATCCAATTCCCTCAGATACCATTCAAACCAATCCTCCGCCTTCGAATCATCAGGCAAGCCAGCGATCTGCTTCACCTCGGGAGCACTCAAACGACGGCGATGAAAGACAAACTCATCCACCAGCCCGTCCTTGAACGACGCGTCATTAAAACGCCCTCCCACCGCCAGCGCCAAGGTCACCCCATCCTTGCCCGCTTCATCACCCCACTCGGCGCGATACACGATGTCGCGGTAAAGCTTGTCATGCACCACCTCAGCTTCAACCTCCACCCCATTCACAAACAACTGCAATCCCGCAGCTCGACTGCTTCCATCATACACCCCCGCCAGATGCGTCCACTCTCCCACCGGAATCTCCCGCCCGTCACGAATCCGAATCTCGTTCCCCGGAGAAAAATGCGCCAAGGCAAAACTCGGTTTCATTCCATCCAAAACCAGTTCAAAACCCCGGCAGGCCGCATCAACACCTGACCGGCTCCGATGCACCAGCACCGCCCGCTCCATCCGCGAAAGCGGCTTCACCCAAACACCGAAACTAAAAGCCTCATACCGCCTCAACTCAGGCACTCCTTTGATCAACACCGCATTGTCCCCCTCTAGCACCAGCGCCTTTTCAAATCGTCCCTCCTCCACCTTCGTATTCAACCTCACCTCTCCGTCTTCTCCCACCGTCCCTTCGTTCTTCAGCACCTTCTTTGATAAACTATCGAACGTGTATCGAACCTCCGGCTTCCTCCCTTCCACCATCGGCGGTGGAGCCTTCTCAAACCAGCTGACCAACCTCTCCCAACCCGATTTCTCCGGCAGCACCCGCGGTGGCTGCGCCGTCTTCAACCACTCTTCAAATCGCCCACGTGCCAGACTCCGCTCTGCCTCCATCCCCTTTTCCAACGCCGCCTTCTCCCCCTTCAACTCTCCCACCCGCTTCTCCTGCTCCGGCGCATGCAGCAGGATCGAAGGCGCCGGCACCCCTCCCGTATAAACCGCAAACAATCCCAACTCATCGATGTTGTTGAAAAACGCCGACAGCCCATAGTAATCCCGTGTCGTCATCGGATCATACTTGTGATCGTGACAGCGCGAGCATTCCATCGTCAGTCCTAAAAATGCTGTGCTCGTCGTGTTCACACGGTCATTCACCTGATCAATCCGAAACTCCTCCGGATTGCTCCCCGCTTCATTCGACTGCTGCGGCAACCGATTGAAACACGTCGCCACCAGTTGATCCTTCGTCGGATTCGGCAGCAAATCCCCCGCCGTTTGCCACGTCACAAAATCATCAAATGGTAGGTTCTCATTGAACGCTTTGATCACCCAGTCCCGATAAGGCCACGTCACGCAATCGGCATCCTCATGCCGCCCATAAGTGTCCGCATACCGCGCCACATCCAGCCAGTCATTCGCCATCTTCTCTCCATAAGCTGGCGATGCCAGCAAACGATCCACCACCGCCTTCTTAGCACCCACCGCATCCACCTCGCACGCCTTCGAAAACGCATCCAACTCCTCCAGCATCGGCGGTAACCCCGTCAAATCCAGCGTCACCCGCCTCAACCACACCTCCGCCCCAGCCTCCTCAGCTGGCCTCATTCCCTCCGCCCGCATCGCCTTCATCACAAACGCATCCAAACTCGACCGCTTCCAAGACCCATCCTCCCCCTCCACTTCCGGTTCCTCCGGTTTCACCACCGTTGCAAACGCCCAGTGCCCCTCATAAACCGCTCCCTCCTTCACCCATCGCCGAATCAACTCCACCTCCTCAGCCTTCAATGCATCACCCTTGTCCGGTGGCGGCATCACTTCGTCAGGGTCCTTCGAAACCAACCGATCCAACAACGCCGACTTCTCAACCTCGCCCGGCATCACCACCTCCGGATGCAGCAATCCTTCCTTCGTATCCAACCTCAAATCCGCCTTCCTCGCCTTCGAGTCCGCCCCATGACATGCCCCGCAATGCTTTGTCAAAAGAGGCCTGATTTGCCGCGAAAACGACACCCCCTCACCCAGCGCCACCGCCCCCCAAAAAGCGGAGCCAGCCGTGACGAAAGCAATTAATCTAAAATATGACATCGAAGATTAGCACAAACCTAAACCTAAGTTAGCCCTGAAATTTCTACCGCGCAACCTCGTCTTTTTGTAGTTTTCTCGGGATAACTGCCTTCGATTCCCTCGTCCCAGCACCCTCCCCACTTTTAACCTTGCCCCCGCCCCCCCACCGCGACGATACTCACCCCTCGTTACGTTCAACCTCCCCTCCTTACCCCTCCTCCCTCCCACAACCATGTCACGCCAACTCAGCCACATCGCCCCCGACTGGTGGGATTACACCACCCTCGATTCCGACCTCATCAACGACGCCGCCCGCCTCACCGAGCGCGACCTCCGCCAACTCTCCCGCCCAGGCTTCAAAGTCGTCATGTACGACACCCTTGAGGACTTCTACCTCACCCAGGCCCTCGAATACATCAACGCCTGGCAGCAATCTACCGACGATAACCCCGCCGGTATCTGCGGCCCCATCGGCCCCACCGAACAACTCCCCCTCGTCGCTCGCCTCGTCACCGAACTCGGCATTTCCCTCAAAAGCAGCCACTTCTGGGGCATGGACGAATGGTACGATCCCGATACCGAAAAAGAAGTCTCCATGGAGCACCCTCTCTCCTTCGAACGCGCCGACCGCGAACTCTGCTTCAATCGCATCCCCAAGCGCCTCGTCATGCCTGACAGCCAAATGCATTTCCCAAAAGCAGACGTCACCAACTACTCCAAAAGCTGGACCTCCGGCGTCCGTTGCATCGTCATGCAAGGCGGCCAGGGCGATATCAAACACTGGGCCTTCAACGACCCCGTCAAACGCACCGGCAAATACAAAACCGAGCCCCCCACTCCCGCCGAGTATCGCAAACTCTCCACCCGCGTCGTCGAACTCCATCCCGTCACCCTCGCCCAAAACGCCCGCACCTCCGGCGGCGGCAACATCACCATGGTCCCCAAAATGGCCATCACCGTCGGCCCCAAGGAAACCTGGATGGCCGAAAAAGTCTCCATCTGGCAGGCCGGCCTGCACGACAATCCCCTCGGCCAGCGCCTCACCGCACTCATGATCTCCAAAAGAATCGCCGACTCCTCCGTCCCCATGTCCCTTCTGGCAGACCATCCCAACGTGCAATTCAACTATTTCCGCAACGGTCTCGGATCCTGCGCCGTAGAAATGCATTGAGGTTGATCGGCACGATCTCAATTCGTCGCATGTTTCACTCAGTCGCACGTCGCCTCCGAAACCTGACCCTTGCCGCCGGATCGTTGGCCGCCGGGTCGGAAATGCACGCCCAGGAACCCCCTCCAAACAACCTCGTCTGGCAGACCGTTCAGCAATACTTCAGCCACAATCCCCCGGGCGAACCCCCCGTCTACATCGAAGGCACACGTCGGGTCAACTCCTTCGTCAACTACACCCACATCGGCACCGACTTCGGCTTCCATGGCCCCGCTGCCTACGACATCAGTTGGCGGGAAAACGTCATCCGCGCCAATCTCCGCCAGCAACCCGATGCCTGGGCCGGCATGTGGCATTGCCTCGCAGGCCTCGCTCGGGAGTCCGGCCGCACCCTCAACTTCACCGCCCCCTCCCCCGCCTGGATCGAAGCCCCGCACCAGCCCAAAATCGACGCCCTCCAAGTCATCGCCGCCGGCACCGGCAACCTCAAACTCGAAATCCAAAACCCCGAGGGCACCTCAGTTTGGTCGCAAATCATCACCCTCAAAGACTCCGCCTTCACTCCGACCACCCTCCCCCTCGACCCCAATCAACTCCAACAAGCCAAATTCCTCAACTGGACCGCCGAACCCGGTTCCGACATCTCCATCAATCGCCTCTCCCTAGGCTTTCGCTTCCCCAACCCCGACCTCGCCCACTACGCCTTCCTCACGTCCTACGCCAAAATCGCCCGCTGCCAGGAAGGCGGCCTAGGCCTCGTCCGTGACCGCGCCCATACCGAACCCGGCGCTTTCGATACCGTCCCAACCACCGGCCTATTCGCCCTCGCCACCGCCGCCGCCACCTCCCCCGAACTCGCCATCGTCACCCCGGAGAACGCGCGCCGAATCCTTCGCGAAATTCACGCCCAAGTCGCCGCCCTCGATGCCCCACTCGGCCTCCTCCCCCATTTTGCCCGCCATATCGATGGCCGCTACCGCATCCACCCCGGCACCGAATACAGCACCATCGACAGCGCCATCTATTACCAGTCCATGCTCATCGCCGCACGCATGCTCGACGACTTGGAAACCGAAGCCGCCATCCTGAATCGCATCCGCCAGATCCCCTTCTCTCGCCTGCTCCTCCCCGACGGCACCATCACCCACGGTCTCCAAACCGACGCCACCACGCTCCTCCCCCACGGCTGGAGCGATTGGGGAGGAGAAACCATGCTCGTCCTCCTCCTCCGCCACGTCTCAGATCCACCTGCGCCCCCTCTCAAACTCATCATTGATCACCCAGGCAAACCCTGGCAGGGCACCGGCTTCATCGCCGAACTCCAAAGCCTCTTCTTCCCTAACTTCGACACCGATATTCCCGACACCGTCTCCGCTACCGCGTGGCGCACCGCACGCTCCCGCCATCTCAAGGAGCAGCAGGACTACATCAACCGCTACTGGCGCGGCACCCTCACCCACGAAATCGGCCTCTATGGCCTCTCCGCCGGCGAAAACGAAATCGGCAATTCCTATCAAGTCTGCGGCACCGCACTCCGCGGCCAAAACCTCATTCACCCCCACTACTTCCTAATGAGCGCCTGCCTTCGGGAGCGCCCCCAGGACATCCTCAACCTCATTGGCGACCTCCGACGCATCGGCTTCTTCCCACCCTACGGCCTCGTCGAAAACGTCACCGTCACCGGCAACTCCTACCTCCCCATGAACGGCTCACTCAACGCCGGATTCGAAGCCCTCGCTGCCTACCACTTCCTCTGCCAAATCCGCAGCCACCCCAATCGCATCTACCAAGCCGCAGAGCAAAGCCCGCACCTCCAGCAGGCCCTCCGCCACCTCATCAGTCCCCCCGCCCAATCCGGCGGATGAGTTTGATCAATCCCTCGCCGACTTCGCCTGGAAAAACATGATCGCACAGGCCAACCCACCAATCACAAAAATCGGCATCCGGATCTGCCAATCCATCCCTTTCTTGAACGAGAAATGAAACCCGGAGTGATCGGACTTCTTCTTGCTCGCCTCATCCAATTCCTTAGCTTTGTACTCCCAAGCAAACTTCTCCCCTAACGCCATCTGACCTTCTGATGCCGAGAGCGATATCGCCCCAGTCCCAGTCCGAAGCGCGATATTCCCCGCCTTCTTCAGACCAACCGCCGCCCGGTCATCATGCGTCAAACTGCGCCCCCACAAAGACAAGGCGATCCCAATAATCAAAAGTGCTTTTCCGTTAAACATACAATGAGGATGAGCTAATGGTTGGCTACAATGCATATCAAGCAATTGTAATGAGTAAATTTTCCATAATTATTGAATCATGCAAACGAAAAAATCTGCATCTTCAACAATCACCCCCATCCATTGCCCCTAACCCCCAGCCCACCAGACACCGAAACCGGCCACTGATTACTGATTACTGATTACTGATCCCACCCACTCACAGCAACGGCTTCTGCTTCTCCCACAGCTCCGCCATCCGGCTTGCAGGCAATTCCACGTCATCCCAGGACAACGGCTGATCCTTCGGTACCGCGCGCCGAATCACCGGCCGCTCAGGACTCCCCTCCACATCCAGCACCCCTTGTGGCACCAGATTCGCCGCATCTGCTGGCTTCGCTTCCATGATCAACCCGTAAACCTCATCACTCCCGATCGCGTGCTCCACCCGATCCCCCGGCTTCAAATCCCGCTTCGCATACGCAAAACAATCCGTCACCCGCCCCATCTTCATCGTACACACCGCCTTGCCATACAAGGCCGCCAAAGCCACCGCCCGCGGCGTCTCCAAATGACACAAATGATAGGGTCTCAGGAACAGGTAGTAAGGGTGCTTGTTCGTCACCTTGTAATAATTCAAATACCCCTGCTGAAAACCATCATCGCAGCGTCCCACCACATAAACCCCACCCCCATGCTGCTTCGCCCCCAGCACATAATCCACCCTTCCCTTGCCGCCATAACTGTCAAAATCAAAAAGATTGACCACATCCTCCACCTTATCCGCCCGCGGCCCCTCCATCCCCGGCACCGTCGGAATCAACCCATACTCATTGGCAATCACCGACATCTCAATGTTCAACTTGGACCCGTCCGTATACGCCAAACACTGCACCGGACTCAGCCCAAGCTTCTTCGCCACCTCCACCGTGCCTTCCAGATCCCGGTGCCGCTCCAAAAATCCTTTCATGTTCCCCGCTTGCGTGATCTCAAAACCCCACATCTCAATCTCTTCCATCATCCGCGACAACACCCCATGCTGGTCCCCCGCATCACTCGTCACCACCACACCCTGCCGCGCCGCCGCATCCCTCAGCAAATACCCCAGAATAGCGTCCACCTCCGCATTCATCAGCACACAATGCGCCTTCCGCTCAATCGCCGCTTGGCAGTAATCGTAGGCCGCCACGATCGAATTCGTCGCTTCCACCAGCACATCACACGGTATCTTCTCATCCCTCAATGCCCCCAACGCATCCGTCACGACCCGCGTCGGCTTCCCATAAATCTCCGCTCCTTTTTTCGCCGCCGCCTCGTTCAAATCCGCCACAAAAGATAGCCGCATCCCCGGTGTCTTCCCAATCTGATACGCAATCCCCAGCCCCATCGCTCCCAAGCCTACCAACCCCACCTGAATAGGCCGATTTTCGAGTTCACGCAGTTTAAGTTCGTTCAACATGATAAAAGAGGCAGGAGTTTGATAAGGAATTATTCAACTGTCAGATAGTAAAAAGCAAAGGGTTAATCGCAAATAGCCCCTGCGGGCTATTTAGCATCCCTGACCGACCCTACCTATCCTCCACACTTCCCTACCCTTCCGCAAACTGTTTCTGCGTAACAACTAGGCGTTTTTTGCGTTTTTGCGCGAAAACATCCTCAGCCCAAAAGCTCCTTCACCACCGAGCAATCATTCACCCCTGTCAGACGGTAATCCAATCCCGCATACCGATACGTGAAACGCTCATGATCAAACCCGATCAACCGCATCAGCGTCGCATGCAAATCATGCACGTGAACCTTGTCCTCCACCGCCGCAAAACCAAACTCATCGGTCGCCCCATGCGTGTATCCCCCACGCGCCCCACCCCCGGCCAGCCACATCGTAAACCCATAGTGATTGTGGTCCCGACCCCGCTGCTTTCCCGCATTCGAACCCGGTGTTGGCAATTCCACCGCCGGCGTCCGCCCAAACTCACCTCCCCACATGATCAGCGTGTCATCAAACATCCCCCGCATCTTCAAATCCGCCATGAACGCCGCAATCGCCGGATCCACATCCTTCGCCAGCCGCTGATGATCCAAAATCTCGTCGTGACTGTCCCACGGCTGCCCGTCACCCGTCCACAACTGAATGAACCGCACCCCCCGCTCCAGCAACCGCCGCGCAATCAAGGTCTGCCGCCCAAACGCATTCTCCCCATACGCCTTCCTCACCGACTCCGGCTCCTTCTCAATGTCAAACGCATCACTCGCCTCCATCTGCATCCGATACGCCAACTCATAACTCTGAATCCGCGCATCCAGCTGCTGATCCATCTCCCGCTGCTTCAAATGCCGGTCATTCAACTCCAACAGCAAATCCAACTGCCGCCGCTGCTGCTTCATGTCCAATGCCGAGTTCTTGATGAACTCCACCAGCTTATCCACCTCCGTATCCTTCGTGTTGATGTACGTCCCCTGATAAATGCTCGGCAAAAACGCCGACTGCCAGTTCTTCGTCCGCCGCGTCGGCATCCCGTTTGGACACATCGAAATGTACCCCGGCAGGTTCTCATTCTCCGACCCCAGCCCATAAGTGATCCACGACCCCAAACTGGGCCGGTGCAACCGACTCTCCCCGCAGTTCATCAACCCCAGCGAAGGCTCATGATTCGGCACATCCGCATGCATCGACCGAATCACACACAAGTCGTCCGCAAACTGCCCCGTCCGCGCAAACAACTCGCTCACCTCCAACCCGCACTCCCCATACTTCTGAAACGCAAAGGGCGACTTCAATCCCGCCCCGGTCGGCCGCTCCGTCTTCAACAAATTCGGCAGCGTCTTGCCATCGAATTTCGTCAGCATCGGCTTCGGATCAAAGGTATCCACCTGGGACGGGCCCCCATTCATGAAAAAATGAATCACCCGCTTCGCCTTCGGCTCAAAGTGCGGCCGCTTCGGCGCAAACGGACTCGCCGCATGCACCCCCTCAGCCGCCTTCGCCGGAGACCCCATCATTCCCCCCAACGCCAGCGCTCCCAGCCCCATGCCCGATCGCTCCAGCATCTGCCGACGCGTCAAAAACGCATGTTCTAAATTCGGTTGGTGATGACTCACAAAAAACAAAAATTAAGACCCTCAATCAATAAACTGAAACTCATTCGCCATCATCAACACCTGCGCCAATTGCGCCAAAGGTGCCTGCGCCTTCGTCCGGTTCATCGGCCACCCGTCCAACCCGCAAAAATCTCGCTTCGCCTCACTCAACAACCGTTCCCCCTCATACACCGCCAGCTTCCATTCAAAACTATCCGAGTTCGTGTCCCCTTCCCCGCCCACCGCAAACGTCACACGCTCACCCGCCGCCACACTCACCTCATTCACCACCACCTCACCCGTCTTCGCAGGTTCCACCAGCACATCCTTCACCAACCCCTTGCCTTCGCTCAGCACAAACACCCTCACCCCGTTTCCCTTGTCACTCGGCTTCTTCACCTGCCCCACCAAACGCACCGTCATCGCCTTCGGTGCCGTCCACCGGGCCGCTGGCGAAATCATCCCATTCCCCGCATGCCCGGATTGCTTCGTCAAAAAAGCATATCCCCACTTCCCATCCGGCACCTTCCCCGTATGCGTTAACCGCCCGTCCTTCGCATCCATCTTGGCAAACTTCGTGAACGCTCCAATCGTCACCTTCCCACTCGCATCACGCGCCACCTCCTGCGTCCCATAGCTCCACGCAAACGGCACCTCCTCCTGCAAACCCTCCGCCTCCGCAAAAAACCGCCCCGCCAACTCCACCTCATCCGCACTCGGCTCCCGCAAAAACACCCGCTCATACAAAGCCTTCACCACCTCCGCATTCGGCCCGCTCCCCACTTGCGGCACTCGCCCAACCAACCCTTCCGATCGCTCCTTCATGAACGGACTGTTCATCAAGAACAACGCCTGCTGCGGCACCGTCGTCTGAAAACGCTGCGGGCTGTGACTGTCCGGATTCGCAAAATCAAACATCGCCGGCACCGTCGGCTGATCATACCGGTCCACAAACAACAGCACACTCCGCCATTGATCCGCGTCCTTTGACTTCAAGGGCACCGACTTCCCCGGCTTCAATGCCGGATTCAGCGTCCCCGAAACCAATAGCAGGTTGTCCCGCAGCATCTCATAATCCATCCGCTGCCGGTTCATCCGACTGAGCAACTCATTCTCCGGATCCTTCTCCGCCTTCTCAGCCGATACCCCGCTCCCCTGCCGCCACGTCCGCGACATCAAAATCTCACGATGCACCCGCTTCATGCTCCACCCCTCCTCCATGAACAACGCCGCCAGATAGTCCAGCACATCCGCCTGCACCGGTTTCGGCGTTTGCACCCCAAAATCACTCGGCTGACTCACCAGTGGCTTCCCAAAATGATGCATCCACAACCGATTCACCATCACCCGTGCCGTCAAAGGATTCTCCCTCCCCACAATCTTCTTCGCCAACTCCAAACGCCCACTCCCCTCCTTGAACTTCTCTCCCCCAAAAAACGCCAGGTATCCCCGCGCCGCCACATCCCCCAACCGCCCCGGATTCCCCCGAATCATAATCTTCTGGTCCGCCGGCTTCTCCTTGTCCACCATCGCCATCGCCCGATACGGCGCTCCGCGACTCTCAATCTCCAGCTTCTTCACCTCATTCTCTAACTTCGTCATCTTCTCCCTGTCCTTCCGCGTGAAATAACTCTCAATCTGTTCCATCCCAATCGTCATCGGCGACTTCCCTGCACGCATCAGCGCCCGAATCGACTCCCGTTGCTTGTCCTCCATCACCGACTCACCCGAGTTAGCCAAAAACACCTCCGCATACGTCGCCGCCACCTCGCTCATCGACTTCGGAACCGCCTTCCCCTGAAACGCCGCCGCAACCACCTGATTGCACTTGACCTCATCCCCTTGCAACCCCTTCACCACCTCTGCCGCTTTCGCCTCAAACCTGCTCTCCTTCAACACCGCAAACTGCTTCCAAGCTGCCATCACCGGATGCACCTTTGCCCCCTCCGCACTGCCTTTGATAAAGTTCCGCCAGCTTTCCGCAATCCGGTCCCGCATCATCTCCTTACCCGCCGTCCCCCGGAAGATCCCCATATCCGCATTCAAAAACCGCTGCGCAAAAATCAGGTAATTCCTCAACCGCTCCGGATTCTTCAAGTCCTGCAGCACCTCCTCACGCAGCACCACTTTCTTCGCCTCAATCTCCGCCACCGCCTTCTCAAACACCGCCACCGCCTCCGCTGCTTCAGGATGCCCAATCACCGGCATCCGCTCATCCGCCGCCACCTCGCTGCTATTGAACACACTGTACAGCGAATAATAATCCGAACTCGGTATCGGGTCATACTTGTGATCATGACAACGCGCGCATCCCACCGTGAATCCCAACAACCCTCGCGTCACCACATCAATCCGATCATCCGTCTGGAGAAGCCGATCCCCCAAAAACCGATCGTTCACCGTCAAAAAACCCAGCGCCGCCAGGTGCTTCACCTCCGCCTCGTCCTTCACCCCTTTTTTGACTCCTCCCATCGACGCCTGAACCAGCGTGTCCTTCTCCACCAAATGATCCGCCGCCAGCTGCCGCGTCACAAATTGATCATATGGCATGTCCAAATTCAGCGCCTCGATCACCCAGTTGCGATACGTGTAAGCATGCGGAAACCGAATGTCCTTACCACCTGCTTGATACCCCTCCGTATCCGAATACCGCGCCACATCCAACCAATGCCGCGCCCACTTCTGGCCATAATGCGGTGACGCCAACTTCTCCGTCACCGCCCGCTCCCATGCCGCTTCCGGCTGCGCCCCAAACGCCTCCACAAAAGCCCTCAACTCCTCCATCTCCGGCTGCAACCCGGTCACCGTCAAACAAAGCCGCCGATACAGCGTCGCCGCATCCGCTTCCTTGGAAAAATCCAACCCCGCCGCCTTCAACTTCACCCCCACCAGCGCATCAATCGCATTCCCACCCGTCACCCCCACTGGCAAAACCGGCTTCACCACCGGCAAAAACGCCCAATGCTGCTTCGGGTCCGCCTTCGCGTGACTCACCTCCGCCACCTTCTCTCCCTCCGGCCACGGCAACCCCTCCGCAATCCACTTCTCCAACGCCGCAATCTCCGAACCACTCAACGCAGCCCCCTTTTTCGGCATCTTCTCCACCCCCGCCAAACCCTTCACCGCCTGAATCAACTTACTCGCCCCCGGATTCCCCTCCACGACCACCTTGCCATAATCACTCCCACGCAAAATCGCCTCCCGACTGTCCAATCGCAGCCCATTCTCATGCTTGTGCGCCCCATGACAGTCCATGCACCGCTCCACCAGCAACGGCCGAATCGTCTTCTCAAATGCCTCGATCTGCCCCGCTGAAAACGTGCCCCCGATCCCGTCTGAGACAAACACAGACGAACCAAGCAAAATCAAAATCGGAGCAGCAAAACGCATGAGGAAAAATGAGCTTAACAAAACATGAACAGTCTCGCAGAAAACTACGCTTCTTCTTCGGTGTTTGTTTCGTCGTGATGCATTCCATACTCCTTATTTTTCGGCCTGCGCAGCGTTTCCTCGCCCTCAGCCTTCCACTCCT
Organism: Verrucomicrobiaceae bacterium; assembly: GCA_029865835.1. Classification (GTDB taxonomy): domain Bacteria; phylum Verrucomicrobiota; class Verrucomicrobiia; order Verrucomicrobiales; family Verrucomicrobiaceae; genus JAGRPD01. The sequence goes on along the minus strand of JARXAL010000208.1, from coordinate 25,765 downwards.
TCTGTCCCAATCCCTCGCTCAAGCCCAGGGCTTCGGCGGCGGCCCGCCTCCCATGCGCCAACACCGCGCCACCGAGACCCAACCCATCACCCTCGTCCCGGCTAACCAAAAACCACCCGGCTCCCCCACCTCCGAAATCACCCTCCAAAGCCCCTCTCGCCTCATCAAAGCCAACGCCATCCCCGATCACCTCGTCGGCCCCTTCCCCAATCGCGGCAACCCCCACAGCATCGAACCCCAGTCCTACACCTTCACCCTGCCCGCTTCCCCAACCGCAGCTGCCCAAATCACCCCGCTCCATGCCTCCGCCCAAAACGGCGCTCCCCAAGGCCCTCCCAACCAACCCTTCGGCATCGCCCTCAACGGCGTCCTCTTTGACCCTGGCACCGCCGAATTCTGGAATGGCGACCGCGCCTCCGACTGGAACTACGAAGCCCTCGGCGGTGCCGTCCCACTCGGTCTCGATGAAAATCACGCCCATGTCCAACCCAGCGGCGCCTACCACTACCACGGCCTCCCCAAACCCGTCATGGACCAACTCAGCCTCAAACCCGACCAGCACTCCCCTCTCATCGGCTGGGCCGCCGACGGCTTCCCCATCTACGCCCTCCGCGGTTACGCCGACCCCAAAGACCCCACCTCCGGCATGAAAACCCTGCGTTCCAGCTACGCCCTCAAATCCGGCCAACGCCCCGAACCTCCCACCGGCCCCGGAGGCACCCACGACGGTGCCTTCATCCAGGATTACACCTTCGTCCCCGGCAGCGGCGACCTCGACGAATGCAATGGCCGTTTCACCCTCACCCCGGAGTTCCCCGAAGGCACCTACGCCTACTTCCTCACCGCCGAATGGCCCGTCATCCCTAGAGCCTTCCACGGCACCCCCATCCCCCTCCGCGGCCCCGGCGGCCCAGGCAGCTCCAGCAAAGGCAAATCAAAAAGCAAGGGCAAAGGCCCACCACGCTAAACAGCAAACTATTCCCCCAACTCAATCCCAAACAAAGCCCCCAAATCCTCTCCCCCCAACTCGCTTTCCCCTCCCAGCCCCTCCACCACTCCCCTTCCCCCCGCCGACAACAACTCCCCTCCATCCAAACACCACAGCGTAAAAAACAACACCGGCTGCGCATCCAACTTCACCCCCACCCCATACAGCACCGCCGCCGCATGCTTGCACAAATCCGCATGATCCGGACACGAGCAATCAAATCGAATCTCCCGCGCCCTCGGAAACAACCCCGACTCTGGATCCGTCAGCACCTCCAAAACGCCCTCCCCCAGCTTCCCCGCCAACAAGTCCAGCATCGACCCCACCTGCCCCTCACACTGCGCCACCAGCTCCTCCCACGCCTCCTTCTCCAAAGGCCGAATGTGCACCTTCGTCTCATACAGCTCCGACCCCGCCACCACCGCCGACACCAGCCCCGGCTCAATCGTCAGATTGTAAACATTGCCCTGCCTCAGATAACTCCGCCCCCTCGGCAGCCGATGCTCATACTCCGCGTAGGTCGCCAAATGATCGCACCACGCCTTCCCCCAAAACGTCGTCGCCAGCTTCTTGCTCCCCTGCGGCGCCTCCAAAATCTCCATCATCTCCCCCCGCTTCAACCGCTTCGCAATCTCACGCTGCACGCGCTTCTTCTGCTCCGCCGCATCTTCAGAATCCCAGGACATCCGCAAAAATTAGCCCACCAACCTCCCCCAGTCCACTCGCGCCACGTCAAAATACCCAAAAATCGATACAAGATTAAGGGCAACCCCTCGTTTCAGCGGCGGTTATAACTTCGCTTATGAAAACGCTCGCCCTCATCCTCCTCTGCGCTTTCGCCGCCCAGGCCGCCTCCCTGCCTGAGGCCGCTAAGATCGATTCCCTCCTCGCAGCCGACTGGGAAAAAAACGGCCTCCAAGCCAATCCTCCCGCCTCCGATGACGTCCTCGTCCGCCGCCTCTACCTCGACATCACCGGCCGCATCCCCACCCTCGAAGAACGCGACGCCTTCATCAGATCCAACGATCCCCAGAAACGCACCAAACTCATCGACACCCTCCTCGCCAGCGACGGCTACACCAGCCACCTCTTCAACTACTGGGCCGATGTCCTCCGCCTCACCGACAACGTCAAAGGCCGGATCACCGCCGAAGCCTATGAGGAATGGATGAAGAAAGAACTCAAGGCCAACACCCCCTACGACCAGCTCGTCAAAAAACTCCTCACCACCGAAGGCGGCGCTTGGGACAGCGGCAGCATCGGCTTCTACCAACGCGACGAAAACAAACTCGATCACCTCGCCTACACCGTCCAGGTCTTCCTCGGCACCAGCGTCGTCTGCGCCCAATGCCACGATCACCCCTTCGATAAATGGACCCAACTGGACTACTACGGCATGGCCGCCTTCACCTACGGCATGGATACCAAAGGCGGCGGCGCTAACGAGATCAAAATCGGCAGACGCCCTGACAACAATGCCAAACTCCCCGAGTTCCTCGCCAAGATGACCCAAAAGGAACGCAAGGCCTACGTCCGCGAGCACCCCGAAGAAATTGCCAAGATCCGCGAGGAAGCCAAAAAGCCATCCATCGACTCCGCTGAATTGAAAGAGGTCCGCCAGACCCTCCAGGATGTCATGAAGCCTCTCCGCTACACCTCCATCACCAACAACGATGGCAAACTCCCCAAACTCCCCGACGACTACAAATACGACAACGCCAAACCAGGCGACACCATCGAAGCACGTGCCCTCTTCGGCCATGAAGCCAAACCCAAAGAAGGCCAGACCCGTGTCGAAGCCTTCGCCGACTGGATGACCAGCCCCGAAAACCCCCGCTTCACCACCGTCATTGCCAACCGCATGTGGAAAAAAGTCTTCGGTCTCGGCCTCATCGAACCCGTCGATGAAATGACCGACTCCACCATCCCCTCAAACCCCGCTCTCATGGACTACCTCACCGAGCTCATGGTCGAGAAAAAATACTCCCTCAAGTCCTTCCTCCGCGTCCTCTACAATACCGACACCTACCAACGCATGGCCGGCACCCAGGAAATCGCTCTCGGTGGGACCTCCCACTTCACCGGCCCCATGCTCCGCCGCATGAGCGCCGAACAAGTCTGGGACAGCATCGTCACCCTCACCAAGGGCAACCTCGACAGCACCGTCGACGACGACAACCAGCGCCTCCACCAATACCTCGACGACCTCTCCATGTTCCTCACCACCGTCAAAGAAAAAGGCCCCGAAGGCATCATCGCCGCCGCCAAAGTCGGCATGGACGACCGCAAGGCCAACGACAAAAAACTCGACGACCTCCGTGCCCAAATGGCCGCCAACAAGGAAAACGGCACCGCCTCCATCGCCGACGCCAAAGCCCTCTCCAACGCCGCCAACAAGCTCCGCCGCGAGGCCACAAACAACCTCCTCGTCAACCTGGTCGGCGAAGATCGTGCCGAAGATCTCATCAAAGGTTACAACCCAAAAAAACAAGCCGAAGTCAAACGCCCCCAAATCGACAAGGCCACCCTCGCCAGCATGTCCAAAGAAGAGCGCCGCGCCGCCCTGAAACAAACCAAAACCACCAACATCGTCGCCGCCCGCGCCTCCGAACTCCCCAGCCCCGCTCGCCCCGGTCACTTCCTCCGCACCTTCGGTCAAAGCGACCGCGAAGTCATCGACAACGCCAGCAAAGACGCCTCCGTCCCCCAGGCCCTCACTCTCCTCAATAGCCCCCTCGCCACCAGCCTCACCAACCCCTCCACCCTCCTCTCCCAGCAGTTGGCCAAAGCCCCCACCCCCGACCAAAAAGTCACCCTGCTCTACGAAGCCCTCCTCAGCCGCCCGCCCTCCAACAACGAACGCGCCACCCTCAACAACGTCATCGCCGAACGCGGCACCCAAGCCATCCCCGACATCACCCACGCCCTCATCACCGGCTCCCAGTTCCTCTTCATCCAGTAAGGTCCAATCCCTCCCCTAATCCCAGCGACCATGAACTCACACCTCTTCTCCTCCGATCCTTCCCGCCGCCAGTTCGTCCTCGGCATCGCCAAGTCCTGCCTCGGCGTCTCCGTCCTTCCTTTGCTCGATAGCAAAGCCTCCGCCGCCTTCGAAGGCAGCTCCAAAGCCAAACAAATCCCCACCGCCCGCAACGTCATTTATCTCTACATGTCCGGCGGCATGACCCACCTCGACACCTTCGGCGTCAGCCCCGGTGCCGACACCATGGGCGACACCAAATGCATCCCCACCAGTGCCGACGGCATCCAACTCGGTGATGGCCTCCCCACCGTCGCCAAATACATGCACCACGGCGTCGTCATCAATAGCATGACCAGCACCCAGGGGGCTCACGAACAAGGCAACTACTTCCAACACACCGGCTACACCATGCGCGGCGCCACCCGCCACCCCACCATGGGCGCCTGGCTCCAAAAATTCCAAGGCAAAGGCAACCCCGACCTCCCCGGCACCGTCGTCATCTCGGGCGATAGCAAACACCCCGGCGGCGGCTTCTTCGAGGCCTCCTTCCAACCCCTCGTCCTCAACGACCCCAGCTCCGGCCTGCAATACAGCACCCGTCCCGCCGCTCTCGCCGAAAGCGACTTCGACTACCGCCTCAACCTCTCCGCCAAACTCAACGCCGACTTCGAAAAAACCTACAACCAAAGCGCCGTCCGTGCCTACTCCGACGTCTACAAAGACGCCGTCAAAGTCATGAAAAGCGCCGACCTCGCCGCTTTCGACCTCAACGCCGAATCCGCCGACCTCCAATCCGAATACGGCGACACCAACTTCGGCCAGGGCTGCCTCCTCGCCCGTCGCCTCATCGAGCACGGCGTCCGCTTCGTCGAAGTCAGCCTCGGCGGTTGGGACATGCACCAGGACATCTACGCCCGCCTGCCCGAAAAAATCAGCGAACTCGACAAAGCCCTCGGCGCTCTCCTCGGCGACCTCGAACGCCGCGGCCTCCTCTCAGACACCCTCGTCGTCCTCACCTCCGAGTTTGGTCGTACCCCCAAGATCAATCAAAACTCCGGTCGCGATCACTACCCCAAAGCCTTCTCCTCAGCCCTCTGGGGCGGCGGTGTCAAAGGTGGCCAGATCTACGGCAAAACCGACAAAGGCATCGAAGTCACCGAGAACAAAGTCAACGTCCCCGACCTCAACGCCACCATCGGCTACGCCCTCGGTCTCCCCCTCGACCAAGTCCTCTTCTCCCCCACCAAACGCCCCTTCACCGTCGCCGACAAAGGCCAACCCCTCACCTCCCTCTTCGGCTAAATCAATCACGGGCAAGCGGCTGACGCAGCCAATGAGGCCGCTCCGCCGCCGGGCAAGGTGACAAGCATTTCGAGAGTCGGTCTAAAAAAGTGACGCAGACACGCCTGTCTGCCTCCTACTTACTCCCACTCCACCCACCCCCCAGCGCCCGCAGCATCTGCACACTCGCACCCAACCGCTCCCCATCGATTCGCGCCAACAAGATCTTTGTCGTCAACACCGTCCGGTCCGCATCCACCACCTCAAAGTAGCTCGCCAGACCCTTGTCATATCGCATCTGCGCAAGCTTCCTCGTTTCCACCGCCGCATCTAGCGCCGCACTCACCGCCCGCCGCTGCCGCTCCAACGCCTGCGCATCCAGCATCGCATCCTCCACCTCCCCCAGCGCGGTGATCCAAAGTTGCCGATAAGTCGCCAAACTCTCGTCAAATCGCGACCTCGCCGCCGCCAGATTCCCCTTCAATCGCCCCCCCTGAAAAATCGGCACCGTCACCGATGGCCCCAAACTCAGCGCGCGATTCCGCCAATTGATAAAATCCGTCGCCCCAATGCTCTCCAAACCCGCGCTCCCTGTCAAAGAAAACGCCGGATAAAAGTCCGCCGTCGCCGCCCCCACATCCGCATTCGCCGCCCGCAAAGTCTCCTCAGCCGCCCGCAAATCCGGACGCCGTTGCATCAGTGAACTCGGCATCCCCGCTGGCACCTTCGGCGGCGACACCAATTTCTCCGCGCGTTTCGCCAGCGAAAAATCCGAAGGCACATCCCCACACAACACCGCCAGCGCATGCTCAAAGGCTCCCCTTTGCCGCTTCACCAACTCCAGATCATTGCGCGCCAACTCCACCTCCGTTCGCGCCCGCGCCACATCAATCTCTGTGCTCAATCCACCTTCCAATCGCGATTGCTGAAGCGTCCTCGACTCCTCTCTCGATGCCACTGTCTGCACCAATACCGTCTCCTCACGATCCAAGGCCGTCGCTCTGAAATAAATTCTCGCCACCTCCGCCGCCACCAGCAACCGCTGGGCAGACAACCGATTCACCTCCGCCTCCGTGCGTGCCTTCGCCCCCTCCTCTTTGCGCTTCACTCGCCCCCACAAATCGGCTTCATAACTCAGATTCAATCCCAGATTGTACCGATCCCGCGACAATTCAGGCAGGGGCACCCCGGGCGGCAAATTGCCAGCAAAGTTGCTCTCCGAAAGCCGCTCGACCACGGCCCCGCCTTGCCCGCTCAACTGAGGCAAACGATCCGCCCGCGTAACCCCAGCCAAGGCCCGCGCCGTCTCCACCCGCGCCTGCGCCGCTTTGATGTCCTGATTCCCCGCCAACGCCCGCTCCACCAGCGCATTCAAATCCGCATCCCGATACAACTTCCACCACTCATCCGGCACCGCCGCATCGGAAACCTTGTCCGATCGCTTCCATCGACTCGCCTTCTCCACCTCCGGCTTCACAAAATCAGGGCCCACCGTGCACCCGCTCACCATCCACACCACCCCCATCATCATCGCCCCATGCCCGCTAGTTTTTAGTCGCTTCATCATACAAAAAAGAATTCTCTCGTTAACCTTACGGGCGGCCCGCCACTTGTGACTCGATCGCCTCCACAAACACATCCATCTGCTGCCCGATGAACAAACGCTCCGGCATCGCCCCAACCACCCGATAGATCACCTGCAACACCCGCGTGTCCACCCGCTCCGTCGCATCCCCCGTTAACGATTTCTTCGGCACCACTAGCGGCTCAAACCTCACAAACTCCAGCTCCACCTTGAGCTCAGGATTCCCCCGTACATGCGCACGCGCCTTCGCCCCCGCATTCACCCTCCACGCCTCATGCTCATCCACATCCGCCCTCACATGCAGTTCCTTCGTCTGCCCCAACGTCATCCATGGCGCCGATCCTGCCGCCGCCGCCGCAGACACAAACTCCCCCGCCCGCACCTTCACTTGCAGAACCGTCCCATCAATCGGAGCCTTCACCACACTCCGCTCAATCTCCGTATCCGTCAGCCGCAACCGCGCCTTCGCTGACAAACAGGCCGCCTCCGCCGATCCCACCTGCGCCTTCACCATCGCCAAGCTCGTCTCTCTCTGCGTCCGTTCCTCTTCAGAAATCGCCCGACTGTCTTTCAATTTCTCGGCAAACTCCCAGTTCCGCCTCGCCTGCGTCTCCTCCGCCTTCGCCACCGCCAGTTTCGCTTCAGCCTCAACCACCATCGCTCGCCCCACCTCCAGTTCCGCCTCCAAATCCCGCGTGTCCAGTTTGATCAACGCCTGTCCCGCCTTCACTTCTTCCCCCAGCTTGACCAGCACTTTCTCCACCACCCCATGGCGATGACTCCCCATCGCGATCGCCTCACTGCTCGGCTCCACCAACCCAATCGCTGCAATCGTCCTCTCAAACGACGTCCGCGGCGGCATCACCGGCGGTTCAGTCACTTCACGCTTCGGCTGACTGCTCACCACAGAACTCACGGCCCACGCCAGGGAGCCAACAGCAATGATCGGTAGGATCGGGATTCTCATAAGATTTCAGTTCGTTGATTCAATGTTTGTTAGATTCGATGTGCGTCACCACACCATCGTCCATGTGGGCAATCGTGTGAGCATGATGAAAAACTCGGTTGTCGTGTGTCACCACGATCACCGCCCGGTCCGGCGCCACCGCCGCCGTCGCCAGCAACTGCATCACCGACTCCCCCGTCTTGTGATCCAAGGCCGCCGTCGGCTCATCGCAGATGATCAATCGCGGCTCGTGCACCAGCGCCCGCGCCAAGGCCACCCGTTGCTGTTGCCCTCCCGAAAGCACCTTCGGCATCGCTCCCGCCTTCTCTCCCATCCCCAGGCGATCCAAAAGCTCCGTCGCTCGCTTCACCGCCACCCCGCGCCTCACCCCGTCCGCAATCAAAGGCACCGCTGCATTCTCAGCCGCCGTCAAAGAGGGCAGCAAATTGTACTGCTGAAACACAAACCCCAAGTTCCGACGCCGAAACAACACCCGCGCTGTCCCATTCAACTCCCCGTGCCCATGCCCCAACACATCCAGTTGGCCCTCACTCGGATCAAGCAAGCCCGCAATCACCGAAATCAAGGTCGTCTTCCCACACCCGCTTGGTCCCACAAGAAAAGTCATCTCCCCCAGGGTCGCCCCAAAATCCACGCCACGCAGCACCTCCACACGCGCGTCCCCTTCCCCAAAATGCTTCTTCACTCCGCGACACGCCACCGCATCCCACCGTTCGTTAGGTTGCACTGTCTTTTGAATCTCTGGAGCTGTTGTCATATCGATGTTCAGCGAAACACGGCCGCCGGTTCAAGTTGTTGAATCGTTCGAAAGCTCATCATCACCGCCACTCCCGTCACCACCGTCAGCGCCACGCAGGTCGCCACCGCCACCCAACCAGGCAAAAACACTCCCCGCAAAAACGGCAGCTCACGCGCCAGCTCCGACGTCCCCGCCGCCAATGCCGTCCCAAAACAGCACCCCAAAAACACCACCGTAGCCGCCTGCGCCGCCAACATCCCCGCAAACTGCCGCGCTGTCACGCCCACCACCTTGAGCACCGCCAAATGCCGCGAATTCTCCTTCACAAACATCATGAACGTTTGCCCGGTAATCACCGTCCCCACCACCAGCCCAATCACAATCGTCAGTCCAAACAGCAGCGGGATTCCCTGCGCCGCATAATAGTCGCGACTCGACTTCATAAAACCGTCCGCAGTCAGCGCCTTCAATCCAAACCGCTCCCTCAGAGACCGCTCCACTGCTGCCACATCAACTCCCGGTTTGTAGGCCCCCACAATGAACGTCGTGTCCCGCTCTTCTGCCTGCCTCAACATCAACGTCGTCGTCCTCGCCATATGCAAAATCGGAAACCCCGTAAAAGGTGCCGAAGCATCACTCATCGCCACCACTCTTAGCGATTCCGACCCGATCCTCACCCGCTTCCCAATCACATCCTTCTCTCCCGGAAACAATAGATTCGCCCCGCCCGGATCAATCATCACCGTCCCACGCTCCCGCACCGCCTCCGCCTTTCCCTTCAGGATTCGTGGCGGCAGGCCAACCAGTGACGCATCATCCACCCCCATCATGGTCACCACACTCAGTTTCCCTGATTCGGTGCGCGCATAACCATCAATTTTTGTCAGCGGCACCGCCCACGATACCCCCTCCGTTCCTCTCACCTGATACAGCGCGCTCGCAGGCACCGGCTTCACCTGGTCAAAGCACTCGGTGTCCGGTTCCATCACCCAAAACTCCGCTTCACTCACATCCCGGATCTGCGACCCCGTCATCGCAAACACGCTCATCATGATCGATGCCTGGTTCTGCATCAAAAAAATCGACAACGCCACCGCCAGAATCATCGCGAAATACTTCGCCCGATCCGCCCTCAGCATCTGCAACGCTAACCCAATCATGACCGCACCCCCCTCTCCCTCTTCGGCCTGCGCGATCCCACCGCATCCGCAATGAAGGCCAAAAGCTTGCCTACCCCCTTGTCAAAATCATACTCCGGCACCAATGCCCGTCTCACCATCAACCCCTCAAACCCCGACATCACAAACGTCGCCACATCCTTCGCCTTCGTGTCCGGCCGAATGTCCCCCGCCTTCTTCGCCTTCTCCACCAGTCCGGCAATCAGCCCCTCCACATACTGGTAGTGCTCCGCAAACGGCGCGCGCACCGCAGGATTCCGCGCCGCCTCCGCCGTGATCTCCGTCCACATCGCCAGAAATCCCGAACGATCAAAATCTCCCGACGCCAGCTCCGTCAAACTCTCCAGACATGCCATCAATCCCTCCTTCTCAGGCAAACTCGCAAACCACACCGCCGTCCGCTGCCGATCCAGCGCGATCAAGCCCGCAATGATCTCTTCCTTGCTCGCAAAATACCGATACAACCCCCCAGGACTCATCCCCACCGCTTCGCAGATTTGCCTCATCCCCGTCGCATGAAAACCCTTCTGCGCAAACAACTGCGCCGCCGTCATCACAATCCTGATCCGCTTCATTTCCGAAGCCGACATCTCCCCCATCGCTTCAATGGCTGGCGCCATCATCTCCTCCACCTCATCTGTCGCCAAAACTGTCCCGGCACCCTTCTTGGGATCACGGGCATTTCGTCGCGGAGTTGGAAGGGTAGTCTTCAAAGGCGGCTTGTTTTTCATGCGAACGAACGTTCGCTCTTTTTTGTTTTTGTCAAATGTTGATCTCTCGAAATCTCATCGGAACACCGACGCCGGTTCTAAAACCAAAACCTTGCGCACGCTCAAAGTCGCCACCACCGCCACCACGACCGCCATCAAAATCCCAACTCCAACCGCCGCTTCCCACAACAACACAATCCCCCGCGTCGCCGTTTGCGACCCCGTCAAATCAAAGAACAACGCCGCCATCGCCGTGCCCAGCGCATAACCAATCGCTCCCGCCACCAGCGCTTGCAGCAACACCATCGTCACCAACCGGGGATTCGTCACTCCAATCGCTTTCAACGCCCCGAACTGCCTCATGTTCTCCACCGTGAACATGTAGAAAGTCTGCCCGCTCACTGACAACCCCACAATCAACGCCACCGCGATCGTGATCCCGAAATTCACCGGGATCCCCGTGTTCTTCAAATAGTACACCACGCAGTCCCAAACAAACTCCCGTGTCGTCCTCGCCTTCAACCCTGTCTCTTTTTCAATCCGCCTCGCCAACACCTCCGCCCCCACTCCTGGCTTCGACCTCACCAGCACATAGCTCAATTGATTCCGCTCTTTCCCCTGAAAATTCACCGCCTCACTGTATCGCGCATGAATCACCGGAAAACTCACGAACGGCGCTTCCGCATCCGATATCCCCACGATCGTCGCCACATGATCATTCATCTCCAATCGCCTCCCCAACTCCAAAGGCTCCCCTGGATACAGCAATTCATAACCCGCCTTGTCGATCAACACACTGTTCGCCAGCTTCAAATCTTCCTTCCTCCCCATCAGCATCCTCCCCGGCAGCCCGATCATCGTGCTGTCATCCAGTCCCATCGTGAAGGTCGACGCAAACTTTCCCCCTTCGGTCTTCGCCGTCGGATTCCCCTTGAACAGCCTCACCGCATACTCCACCCCAACCACTCCCCTCACCCGGTTCAAATCCGTGTCCTTGAGCGCTTTCGTCTGCTCAAAATACTCCGTGTAAGGATCCATCACCCAAACACCCGCATCCGTCACATCTAGGATCTGACTCCCCGTCCGCTTCATGATTCCGCTGAAAATGCTCACTTGGTTCTCTAACAAAAAAGTCGAAAACGCGAACGCAAAGATCAGCCCGAAATACTTCGCCCGATCCGCCATCAACATTTGAAGTGCAATGTAGTTCATGAATAAAAGTCGTTTATTGACTGAAGGTCAAAATCACTCCAAAAAAAGTCAGCCTCCCAAAGCTTGATGCCAGTTGACCGCATTCGGAAACAACTCCTTCACGATCCGCTTGTCCGTCTCCGCATAATCAAACTCATTCAAAAAGGGCTTCCACTTCAACCCGTCACACACCATGTCCTGGTTCACCCTCACCGGCATCATCTCATCCGTGATCCCGGCCTGAACCCGCAAATGCGGCTCCTGCACCATCAGATGACTCCCCACCGTCACCGACACCAAAGCAAACGTCGCCTGCTCTGCACTGTAGGGTTCCCTCGGCAGGTCCCCCACCGCCATCGCCTCCACAATGATGTGATTCACCGCTCGCCAGCATCTCGCTCCCTGAAATGCATGCGCCTGCCGCCTCGCCTCGCTCGCCTTTTCCCAGAAGGACGCGGACTTCAGCATCATCTCAATATGAAAATACTCCGGGCAGTTCGCCGCAAACTCACAACACGCAAACCCGATCGCCCGACACCGCTCCCTCGTCCGCCCCTGAAAACGCGACGCCCGTTCAAACAAATCCGCCCGCTGCTTCAATGCATCCGTCGCCACCTCCAACACCAAATCCTCCTTCGAGGTGAAATGCTGGTAAAGCGTCCCCTTCGAATACTGCACCGCCCCTGCCAACTCCTCCATGTTCCAAGCCTGAAACCCCTTCTCCAACAGCAACCGCCGCGCATGCGTGATGATCAACTCCTCCCGCGCCAGGAACTCACGTTCCTTGCGTTGAATCGACGGGCTGACAGCAGACATCTCCGAATCCTCCCCTATTTTGACCGTCAGTCAAATATTTCTTCGAGTTCCTGCTCCCCGAGAACTCCTTTCACTCCTCCCCTTGCCACTTGCACCCCCCACATCCCCGCTGCATCTCTTCCCCTCTTTCCTCACCCTAAAAGCCCTCTCCTTCACTCATGTCCCTCCCCTCCTCCCCTCGTGTCGTCCAAATCGGTCTCGCCGGTCTCGGCAACGTCGGAGCTGGCGTCTACAAAAACCTCGACCGCAACCGCGCCCTCATCACCCAGCGCACCGGGGCTGATATCCAAGTCAAAAAAATCGCTGTCCGCGATCTCTCCCGCCCCCGCGACATCGACGTCCCCGCCGACCTCCTCACCACCGACTGGCGAGACCTCATCGCCGATCCCGACATCCAGGTCATCGTCGAACTCATCGGTGGCACCACTCAAGCCCACGAACTCGTCTGCGCCGCTCTCCGCGCCAAAAAAATCGTCGTCACCGGCAACAAAGCCCTCCTCGCCGAGCGCGGCCAGGAACTCTTCGCCCTCGCCGAGGAATGCGGCATGCCCATCTACTTCGAAGCCGCTGTCGCCGGGGGCATCCCCATCATTCAAGTCCTCCAGGAAGGCCTCGTCGGCAATCACATCGTCTCCATCCACGGCATCATCAACGGCACCTGCAACTACATCCTCACCCGCATGTCCCAGGCCGGCCTCAGCTACCAGGATGCCCTCCAGGAAGCCCAGGACAAAGGCTTCGCCGAAGCCGATCCTACCCTCGACATTTCCGGTTGGGATGCCGCCCACAAGGCCATCATCCTCGCCTCCCTCTCCTACGGCTTCTGGATTCCCCAAAACCTCGTTCATGTCGAAGGCGTCCAAAAAGTCACCCTCACCGACTTCGCTTTCGCCAAACGCCTCGGCTACACCATCAAACTACTATCCATCATCCGCGCCGACGCCGATGGCCGCGTCGAAGTCCGCACCCAGCCCACCCTCGTCCCCCTCTCCCACGTCCTCGCCTCCGTTTCCGGCTCCTTCAATGCCGTTCTCGTCAATGGCGACACCGTCGGCGAAACCCTCTTCTACGGTCGCGGCGCCGGTCAAGACCCCACTAGCAGTTCCGTCATCAGCGACCTCTGTGAAGCCGCTGCCGTCCTCATCTACGGCCCCCGCCACAGCGGCTTCGTCCCCCACGGCCTCTACGGAAAGTCGAAGCCCATCGAAGACACCGTCTCCCGCTACTACCTCCGCCTCACCGTCGACGACCGCCCCGGCGTCGTCGCCCAAGTCGCCCAAGTCCTCGGTGCTCGCACCATCGGCATCTCTTCCATGATCCAACCCGAGGACGACCTCGAAGCCCCCAGCGCCACCACCTCCCTCGTCCTCATGCTCCACGACGCCCCCCTCGGCGCCGTCCTCCAGGCCATCGAGGAAATCACCGCCCTCCCCTGCATCAAAGAGCCCCCCGCCTGGATGCGCGTCGAGACCCTGCTCTCCTAGCCGCACACCCCTCAACACGATCCACCACGATTCCCGCCGTCCACCACGTGGTGCGACCGGCTCGGTCGCACCCGAACCCTGTCGGAGACCCCGCATCTCTCAGTATGAATTTGCCCCCCACGAACGTATCTTCTGGACGATCCCCAACATGCGCCTCCTTGTCCCACTCTTCCTGATCCAGGCCACAACCCTCCTCGCCGCCCCGCCACCTGTCTCGTTCAATCGCGACATCCGCCCCCTCATGTCGGATACCTGCTTCCACTGCCACGGTTTCGACCCCAAAACCCGCGAAGCCAGCCTCCGCCTCGACATCCGCGAAGAAGCCATCAAAAAGACCGAAGAAGGCACCCTCCCCATCGTCCCCGGTGACCCTGACAAAAGCGAAATCATCACCCGCATCTTCGACGACGAAGACCCCATGCCTCCCGAGAAGGCCCATAAACCCTTCACCACCGCCCAAAAAGAACTCTTCCGCCGCTGGGTCGCCGAAGGCGCTGTCTACGAACCCCACTGGGCCTATACCCCCTCACCAAACCCACTCCCCCAAAAACCGCCGATCACCCCATCGACGCCTTCATCCAAGCCAAGCTCAAAGAAAAAAACCTCTCCCCCTCCCCCAAAGCCCCCGATCACACCCTCCTCCGCCGCCTCTCCCTCGATCTCACCGGCCTCCCCCCATCCCCTTCCAAAATCTCAGATCTCAAATCTCAAATCAACGACCTCCTCGCCTCCCCCCACTTCGGCGAACGCATGGCCGTCTGGTGGCTCGACATCGCCCGCTTCGCCGACACCGTCGGCTTCCATGGCGACCAAAATCAACGCATCTTCCCCTACCGCGACTACGTGATTGACGCCTTCAATCAAAACAAACCCTTCGACCAATTCACCCGCGAACAACTCGCCGGCGACCTCCTCCCCAACCCCACCACCGAGCAACTCGTCGCCACTGGTTACAACCGCCTCAACATGATGACCCGCGAAGGCGGTGCTCAGGCCAAGGAATACCTCGCCAAATACGGAGCCGAACGCGTCCGCTCTGTCGCCGCCGCTTTCTTTGGCAGCACCTTCGGCTGCGCCGAATGCCACGACCACAAATTCGACCCCATCAAAACCCGCGACTTTTACGAACTCCAGTCCTTCTTCGCTGACGTCAAACAGTGGGGCGTTTATTCCAACTACAGCATTGGCAAAGCGCCCGAACTCGAAGGCTTCAACAACGAATACCCCTTCCCTCCCGAACTCGAAGTCGAAAATCCGGTCCTCAAAAAATACCACCTCCAGTCCCGAAAGACCCTCTCCAATCACCTCGACGCCACCCGCCAACAACTAACGACAGACCCCAAGTCCATCGCCGCTCACACCGCCTGGAAGACACGCCTCACCCCCTTCCTCACCGCCAACCCCTCCGGCTTCATCACTCCCCCAATCGCCTCCTCCGAACTCCGCAAAGACGGCAAACCCATCGTCGCCCCCAAGACCCCCGCCAACCAAAAACCCAAGCCTCAACGCAAAGCCACGATTACCGCTACCGGTGCCATCCATCCCGACAAACCCCTCGGCAAAGGCGAGTCTCTCGTCGTCCTTTTGCCCCCCGCCACACTCCCCTCTTTCGCCGCCATCAAACTCGAACTCGACTCCTCCGGCCTCGATCCCGCAGCCCTCACCTCCAAACTCGGCAAATCCCTCTCTCTCTCCGCCAGTTACATCGACTCCAAAGGCAAAGTCCGCGCCCTCCCCATTCGCATCGCGGACGCCACCGCCAAACGCCCCTCCTATCGCTCCGGCGCCGAAATCATCGGCATCCAGTCGGAATGGAAACTCCCCAAACTCCTACCGGAAAAGGCCGCCCTCGCCTCCGTCTGGCTCCTCGCCACTCCCCAGTCCCTCACCCCCAAAGACCAAATCCAAATCACCCTCTCCGGCGATAATACCCTCCCCATCCGCATCTCGCTCAGCCCCTTCGGCCAACTCGATCCCCTCGCCTCCGCTCCACCCTCCCTCTCTGATCCCACCCTCTTCCTCCTCAGCACCGCCCACGATCGCCCTGCTTTCGACACCGCCATTAAGCTCGCCTCGCAAACCCGCGATCTCAACCAGGGCCGCACCCACACTCTCATCACCCAATCCGTCCCAACCCCTCTCCCCGTCCGTGTCCTCCCCCGGGGCAACTGGCAGGACGAAACCGGCCCCGTCGTCCTCCCCGCCACCCCCTCCTTCCTCCCTGCCCGCCTCGAAAGCACCGAGTCCAAGCGCCTCACCCGCCTCGACCTCGCCAACTGGCTCACTTCCAAAGAAAACCCCATCACCGCCCGCACCGTCATGAACCGCCTCTGGTCGCTCTTCTTCGGCACCGCACTCAGCGCCTCCGTCGATGACCTCGGCTCCCAGGGAGAACTCCCTTCCCACCCCGAGCTCCTCGACTGGCTCGCCTCCGAATTTCGCGACTCCGGTTGGGACATCAAACACATGATCCGCCTCATCGTCACCTCCCACACCTACCAACAAATCACCCCGCTCCAGGCCAACACCAGCCTCCTCACCGATCCCACAGTTTTGCAATCCGCAATCCGCAATCAGCAATCCGCATTCTCACAAGATCCCGCCAATCGCCTCCTCGCCTCCCAAAATCCCCGCCGCCTCGAAGCCGAGTTCGTCCGCGACAACGCCCTCGCCATCGCCGGCCTCCTCAATCTCCAAGACATCGGCGGCCCCTCCGTCAAACCCTACCAACCCGGCAACTACTACGAAGCCCTCCAGTTCCCCAATCGCGACTACATCGCCGACACCGACTCCCGCCAATGGCGCCGAGGCGTCTACACCCACTGGCAGCGCACCTTCCTCCATCCCATGATGGCCAACTTCGACGCCCCCGCTCGCGACGAATGCGCCGCCGCCCGCACCAACAGCAACACCCCCCAACAAGCCCTCACCCTCCTCAACGACCCCGCCTTCGTCGAAGCCGCCCGCGTCTTCGCAGCCCGTCTCCTTCAGGACAAAGCTAGCACCGACGCCGCCCGCCTCACCCAAGCCTACCACCTCGCCCTCAACCGCGACCCCAAACCCAAAGAACTCGACTCCCTCACCGCCTTCCTCCAAACCCAGCGCGACACCTTCAAATCCACCCCCGAAGACGCCACCAAACTCACCCACATCGGCCTCGCCCCCAAAGCCACCCTCGACCCCATCGAACACGCCGCCTGGACCCAACTCGCCCGCGTCCTCCTCAACACCCAGGAAACCATCACCCGCTACTGATCGCCGAAACCTTAATGGTGATGCGCAATTCCCAAACAACACTATACTCACCCCATGATCGCCGCCGAAATCAAAGCCCTTCCAATGGCTGAAAAAATCCAAATCATGGAAGCTCTCTGGGAGGAGTTCAGGAGCAATTACGATGAGTCCGACATCTCAATCGAGATGAAATCCTTGCTCGATCAGCGGCGCAAGCGTGTTCGTTCCGGCGAATCTCAATTGTTGGATTGGGATTCCGTCAAAAATCAAATCGGCAGGAGATGAACCAAATTCGCCTGTCAAATGAGGCACGACTTGATCTCGATGAAGGCTTTTGGTTTTATGAGACCCAGGAACCCGGACTTGGCGACTACTTTGCGAGCTGCCTGCGCACCGACATTGAAAGCCTCAGAATCACAGCCGGCACCCACCGTGTGGTCTACGCTGACTACCACCGCATGCTCAGTCACATGTTTCCGCACGGTATTTTTTACACCCTCGAGGAGGACTGCGCAGTGATCTGGGCAATCATCGATCTTCGGCGTGATCCCCAATGGATTCGCAACAAACTCAGCCTCTAACACCTCCTTTCCATGCGCCCCTTCGATCCCCTCAGCATCAACCGCCGCAGCTTCCTCGAACAATCCAGCTACGGCCTCGGCAGCATCGCCCTCGCCATGCTCCAGCAGCAAGCCACCGCTGCCTCCACCCTCCCCAAACCCGACCACTGGCACGGCGCCCTCAAAGCCCCGCACCTCCCCGTCAAAGCCAAACGCGTCATCTTCCTCTGCATGGCCGGCGGCCCCTCCCAGTTCGAGACCTTCGACTGGAAACCCAAACTCAAAGAACTCCACGAACAGCCCTTCCCCGAATCCTTCACCAAAGGCCAGCAACTCGCCCAACTCCAAGGCCAGGTTCTCAAAGCCCGAGGCTCCTTCACCAACTTCCAAAAACACGGCCAGTCCGGCATCGAAATAAGCGACCTCTTCCCCCACATCGCCAAACAGGCCGACAAACTCTGCGTCATCCGCTCCATGCAAACGGAGCAGATCAATCATGACACCGCCCACGCCTTCATGAACACCGGCTCCATCATCAAGGGCCGCCCCAGCATGGGCTCCTGGCTCCTCTACGGCCTCGGCTCCGAAACCCAAAACCTCCCCGGCTTCATCGTCCTCACCTCCTCCGGCAAATACGGCCCCCAACCCATCTCCGCCCGCCAGTGGAGCAGCGGCGTCCTCCCCAGCCGCTTCCAAGGCATCCAACTCCAAACCAAAGGCGACGCCGTCCACTACATCGGCAATCCCGAGGGCGTCTGCCAGAGCACCCAACGCCAGGTCGTCGAAGAAATCCAACGCCTCAACGGCTTCCTCGCCGAAGAGCAAAACGACCCCGAAATCGCCACCCGCATCGCCCAGTACGAGATGGCCTTCAAAATGCAAAGCAGCGTCCCTGAACTCTCCGACTTCAAAGACGAAACCCAGGCCACACTCGACCTCTACGGCGTCAAAGAACCCGGCGACGGCTCCTTCGCTTCCAACTGCCTCCTCGCCCGCCGCCTCGCCGAGCGCGGCGTCCGCATGATCCAGCTCTACCACCGCGCCTGGGACCATCACACCAATCTCGAAGCCGGCATGAAAGAAGGTGCCGAAGCCGTCGACCGCCCCACCGCCGCTCTCCTTGAAGACCTCAAACAGCGCGGCCTCCTCGAAGACACCCTCGTCCTCTGGGGGGGCGAATTCGGCCGCACCCCCATGGGCCAGGGCACCGGTCGCGACCACCACATCCTCTCCTTCAGCCTCTTCATGGCCGGTGCCGGCATCAAACCCGGCACCACCTGGGGCAGCACCGACGAACTCGGCTACCGCGCCGTCGAAAACATCGTCGACGTCCACGACCTCCACGCCACCATGCTCGCCCTCCTCGGCATCGACCACCATCGCCTCACCACCAAGTTCCAAGGCCTCGACGTCCGCCTCACCGGCGTCGCCGGAAAAGTCGTCAAAGGCATCCTCGCCTGATCTCCCAAGGTGGTGCAAGCATCTTGCTTGCACTCCCCCAACCCCCCGGCGCAGCCGCACTTCCCTAAAGACGCGAAGACACTCCCGTCCGCCCCCCGTAGCCGCGTTCGTAAAACCGTGGCCGGACAGCACTCCGAAGCTCTCCCCCACCGATTGACATCAGCAACCAAAAAATCCAAGAGTGAGGCCCCTCCATCCTCCCCTTATCATCCAATGCCGTCACCAGAAGAACCCGCGCCACGCCAAACCTGGGCCGTCTCCGAGCGCAACTCATCACCCCCCAGCGCCTCATCGGACCTCGATCTCTTCGCCGCAGCCCCCAAATCCGAAGAAGGCTACCTCAAATGGCGCACCGAAACCGCCCAGGAACGCCAGGCCGGACTCCTCCCCGAACGCGCTGACGAATCCGGCTACGCCGCCTGGAAATCCGATCAACTCGCCCAACGCTCCGCTTTCGAAAAACAATGGGGCATCCGCCTCAGCCATCCCGTCCGCATTCAACTCCGCGGCGAACCCCGCGAACGCGAAGGCCTCATCCTCCTCGTCGATGACCTCGCACCTTCGTCCTCCCGCCAACCCCTCCGCCTCCGCATCGGCGACCACCTCTTCCTCCCCATCCAAATCGATAGCCTCGTCACCCTCGACCCATAATCCCCACACCTTCCACCCGTTCGATTCAACACCACCCATCTGCAAAAAGACTTGACCCCACCCCCCTCCCCCCCAATCTCCCTGACCTTCTTCTAAATCCTGTCCCCAAAACCCACTCCGCATGCGCATCCGCACCTTCCAAGGCCTCTCCCCCGCCCCCCAACACGCCTCCGCCGTCGCCGCCGTCCCCTATGACGTCGTCAACCGCGACGAAGCCGCCGAACTCGCCGCCGGCAACCCCCTCAGCCTCCTCCACATCGACCGCGCCGAAATCGATCTCGACCCCGACATCGACCCCTACTCCCCCGCTGTCTACGCCCAGGCCCGCACCGCCTTCGACCAACTCCAAGCCGACGGCGTCCTCCTCCGCGAGCCCACCCCTTGCATGTACCTCTATCGCCAAACCATCGGCGACCACAGCCAGACCGGCCTCGTCGCCGTCTGCCACATCGAGGACTACGAAAACAACATCATCAAAAAGCACGAAAAAACCCGCGCTGACAAAGAGAAGGACCGCACCACTCTCGTCGACACTCTCAGCGCCAACACCGGCCCCATCTTCCTCACCTACAACGGCCGCCCCGGTGTCCAGGCCCTCATCGACAACCACCTCGCCACCGAGTCCCCCATTTACGACGTCGCCGCCCCCGATGGCGTCCGCCACCAAGTCTGGCGCCTCCCCAATTCCACCGCTCTCCCCATCACCTCCATCTTCGCTGAGCAAGTCCCCGCCGCCTACGTCGCCGACGGCCACCACCGCGCCGCCTCCGCCTTCAACGTCGGCAAAAAACGCCGTGAAGCCAATCCCAACCACACCGGCCAGGAAGACTACAACTGGTTCCTCAGCGTCCTCTTCCCCGCCAGCGAACTGAAGATCCTCCCCTACAACCGCGCCGTCAAAGACCTCAACTGCCAGGACCGCGAAGAGTTCCTCGCCAAAGTCGCCCAAATCTTCACCCTCGAGCCCACCACCGACAAATCCCCTTCCAAAACCGGCGAGTGCTGCATGTACCTCAAAGGCCAGTGGTATCGCCTCACCTGGAAACCCGCCGCCGACGCCTCCCCCATCGATCAACTCGACGTCTCCATCCTCCAGGACCGCCTCCTCGCCCCCCTCCTTGGCATCGATGATCCTCGCACCAGCAAACGCATCGACTTCATCGGCGGCATCCGCGGCACCGCCGAACTCGAAAAACTGGTCGATAGCCGGGACTTCGCTGTCGCCTTCTCCATGTTCCCCGTCACCGTCGAACAACTCATGGCCATCTCCGACGCCGACCAAATCATGCCCCCCAAGAGCACCTGGTTCGAACCCAAACTCCGCTCCGGCTTCTTCATCCACACCCTGGCCTAGTTGCCCCCACTCACTACTCACTACTCACTACTCACTGATTACTGATTACTGATCACTGATCACTGATTACTGATCACTGCTCCCCCCAAGCGCCCCCAAATCCAGCGCCATCAACCGCAGCAACTCCTCCGCCCCCATCTCCGTCAGCACCCGCTCCGCCCCCGCCTCCTTCCGCAGCAACTCCGCCGCCAGCCCCGTCTTCTCCGCCAGCATCGCATCGATCTTTTCTTCGATCGTCCCCTGGCACACAAACTGGTGCACCATCACGTTCCGCTTCTGCCCGATCCGAAACGCCCGATCCGTCGCCTGATTCTCCACCGCCGGATTCCACCAGCGATCAAAATGAATCACCTGGCTTGCCGCCGTGAGATTCAGTCCCGTCCCCCCCGCCTTCACTGACACCACCATAAATGGCGGCCCACCCGGTTCCTGAAACGCCTCCACCAACTTCGGACGCTTGCCCACCGCTGTCCCACCATGCAGCACCAACCCCTCGCGACCACACACCGTCGCCAGATACCGCGCCAAAGGCTCGCACGTCTCCTGAAACTGCGTAAACACCAGCGCCCGCTCCCGCCGCTCCGTCAGCGCCCCCATGATCTCCCCCAACCGAATGAACTTTCCACTGTCCTCCGCCTTCCACGTCCCATCCCCGCTCCACTGGCTCGGATGATTGCAAATCTGCTTGAATCGCATCAAAAAACCTAACACCAGCCCGCGCCGCTTCATCGGCTCCATCTCTTCGTCCTTCAGCAGCACCGCCAACTGCTCCACCAGCTTCGCATACACCACCGTCTGCCGCTTCGTCAGCCCGCAATACACCTTCATCTCGATCTTCTCCGGCAGATCCGCAATGATCGACTTGTCCGTCTTCATCCGCCGCAACAGGTAAGGCCCCAGCAGCTTGCGCATCGGCGCATAGCCCTCCTTGCTCTGCGCACACACCTTCACCGCCTCCGCAAACACCCCCGCACTACCTAACAAACCCGGGTTCAAAAAATCAAACAAACTCCACAAATCCCCCGGCCGATTCTCCACCGGCGTCCCCGTCATCGCCACCCGCGCCTCCGCACACAACCGCTTCACCGCCTTCGTCGCCCCTGACCCCGGATTTTTAATCGCCTGCGCCTCATCCAAAATCACCACCCCCCACTCCTCCTCCATCCACATCTCCGACCGCTGCAAAAACCCATAAGTCGTCACCACCACATCCACCCCCCGCAGCACCCGCTCTGGTTCCCTCAGCAACGCATCCAACTCCTCCCTCCCCGTCACCGACGCATGCGCCACCTTCAACCGCAACCCCGGCGCAAACTTCCCCACCTCAGCCCGCCAATTCCCAATCAACGACGCCGGCACCACCAGCAGACTCGGCTTCTTGTTCAGCCCCAACTCCTTCCTCCGCAGCAGCAGCGCAATCACCTGCACCGTCTTCCCTAACCCCATGTCGTCCGCCAAACACGCCCCCAACCCCAGCCGCGTCATGAACACCAACCACGCATACCCCTTCTGCTGATACGGCCTCAACACCGCCTTCAACTCAGGCACAGGCTCCTCCGCAGGATTCGCCATCTCCTCCAGCAACCCCTTCAACCGCCCCCCCGCCACCACCTCACTCCACGCCGAAACCATCGGCAGCCCCTCCTCCATCAACCCACCTCCCCGCGCCTCAAATCCCGCCAGCATCCGCATCCCCTCCAAAAACCCCACCCCACCCTCACCCGCCGCCTGCTCCACCCGCTCCCAATGACTCAGCACCTGCTGCAACTGCGCCCCATCCACCTCCACCCACTGCCCCCTCAGCGATACCAAACCCGTCTCCGCATCCAGCAATCGCTCCCACTCCTCCTTCGTCAAAACCTCCCCATTCAAACTCGCCCGCGCCTGAAACGAAAGCATCGCCCCCGCATGCAGTGACGACCGCTTCGGCGCATCGATCGCCACCTGCACCACCGGCCGCGTCCCCCGTCCCCCGCGCCACCAGTTCGGCAGCTTCAAAATGATCCCGCACTCCTGCAGCACCTCGCACTCCCGCAGCAATCGGTAAGCCTCCGGCGCCGTCATCGCCATCGCCTGAAACAATCGGCGCGACTCCAACCATTGCCGAATCAACCCGCTCCGCCCCGCCGCCGCCCGCACCGGTTCCAACAGCGCATTCAGCGCCATCGCATCACTCCCCTTCGCATACATCTGCATCGCCCGCGCCAACGGCACATGCTGCGGCGCCCCCGACTCGCTCAACCGCTCCGTGAACGTCGCCAAAAACGCAAACGGCCTCGCACTGTCATTCTTGTTCTCCGCCAAATGAAACGTCACCCGCCCCACCGCATGCCAGCCCCCCTCCACCTCCTTCAACCACCCCGCCACCCCATCCACCCGCCCCCCCACCAACCCCTCCACCTCACCCCGCATCGCCTCCCACCACCGCCCCGCCAACTCCCCCGTCACCCCCTCCGACCCCACAAACCACGGTGTCGCACCCACCCAAGCCGCCACCTCCCCCTCCGTCGGCCCCGGCATCGCCCCCACCTCCCCCACCTGACACAGCCGCCCCAGAAACACCCGCGCCCACTCCCGCAGCCACCGCCACGGCCCCGCCAACTCCGCCGAACAAAGCCCCGTCCCCAACACCACCAGCCCCCTACCCACCCCACCCTCCATCGCCTCCCCCAACCGCCTCTCCACCCCCGACCCCGCCTCCCCCTCACAGAGCAGCACCCCTTCAGCAGTCAAAACCAACACCATCACACCCCCACCATGCCCCACCCAATCTCATCTTCAACGTCCGCTTCTCGACACCCGATTTCAGGCCCTTCTCTGCAAGGTCTCAGGACGGATCATAGACCCGCACACGCCCCTCTTCAACGATCCACAAATGGCCACTGAGGGTTGGCGTCAACATCGCGCCCAGCCGCAATCAGCATTTCCCTGCCACGCTCACCCAGGTTCTCATCCAACTTCAGCCTCATACCACTTCTTCAAGTGCAACCGACACATAACGCTCCTGTGACATCGCCGACCCATAGGCAATACAAGCGTGAATGTCTTCCAGCGTGATCTGCGGGTAATGCTCTTTCATGATCTCTTCCGCTGTTAGCCCTTCAGCCAACAAATCGAGCACCATCGACACCCAAATCCGATGCCCCCGAATACAAGGCCGACCCCCACAACGCGCCGGATCAATCCAAATATGTTCAAGTAAGGCTTCAGCGTTCATGCCGATAATCTTAAAGGACAGGCAACGAGATTGCAGAGCCAGATGCACCACTCCGCAGCACCCCAACCGCCCACCCGCCCCACCTCAAGACTCCCGCCCCGCCTTCGCCCCCTTCGGCTTGCTCCCCGCCTTCACCCCCTCCAACTCCGCCGTCACTCCCGGCCGCTCCGACTGCCCATCAATCACAGGCAACACCCGCGCCCCATCCGCCGGAAACGGGATCGGCGTCACACACAGCACATCCCCGTCTCGCGGCCCCTTCTCCGCCTTCGCCGACACCACCACCTGCCGAATGTCCCCCGCCAATGGCTGCACCATCACCCGCTTCAACTTGTTCTCCTTCGTAATGAGAATGATCTCATTGCCCGCACGCACCGCCGCCCTCGGTAACACCAGCACATCCGGCAGCGACGTCCCCAAAATCTCCGCCTCCACAAATTGCCCGATCTTCAAAGGCGACTGCCCATCCGCCCGCACCCCAAACGGATCCTCAATCTGCGCCACCGCAATCGTCTGCCGCGTCCCCTCATCCACCGCCCCCTCCACCCGCACCAACCGCCCCATCCACAGCGACCCCTTACCGCCCGCCTGCGTCATCAGCCGCACCTCCGCCCCCGGCTCACCCCGATCCTGATCCCGACGCCACTCCGGCATCTTCAAATACGCCATCTCACGCTCCGGCACCGGCAACCGCACCTCCACCACCGCCACCCCGAAAATCTCCCCCAGGTCCGCCCCCGCATTCACCACCTGCCCCAAATCCACCGCCTGCCTCAACACCTGCCCATCATAGGGCGCCCGCAACTCCGTCCGCTCCAAATCCCGCTCCGCCTTCCGAATCTGCGCCCTCGCCGCCTCCACATCCGCCTGCGCCTTCGCCACCTGATGCACCCGCGTCAGCATCGGACTCGGCTCCGCACTCCTCCCCAACGCCTTCCACCCCTCGATCGCCTGTTCAGCCTTCGCCTTCTCATCCACCAGCAGCGCCTCCGCCGTCGCCAAAGCCGCCTTCGCCTCCACCAGCGCCGTCTCGTAGTTCACCGGATCCACCCGCACCAGCAACTCATCCTTCTTGAAAAAGAACCCCGGCCTGAAATGCGGCGACATTTCCACCACACGCCCCCCCACTTCCGAAGTCAAAACCGTCCGCACCTGCGGCTGCACCGTCCCTTGCGACCTCGCCACCACCGGAAACACACTCGCCTTCAAAGTGATCCCCTCCACCCGCAGCAACGGCGCTGGCATCTCCGCCACCTCGGGTTCCGGCTTGCTGTTCACCAGCCACCACCCCGCATAGCCGCAGGCACCCAGCACCAGCAGCGGCAAAACAAAGCGGATCACAGAACGAATCATAACAGCACCTGGA
>JARXAL010000118.1 GCA_029865835.1 Verrucomicrobiaceae bacterium | reverse complement strand
AGGGTGATGGTGGTGAGTTTTTTGCCGGGCGGTTTGGCGATGATTTCGATGCCGGACTCGAGGGGATCATCGGCGTCGATGAGTTCGAGGTCGGCTTTGCCTTGTTCGCCGAAGAGTTCTTTGAAGTTGTTTTGGAAGTTCTCGCGGACTTGAGCGAAGGTCTCGGAGAACATGGTTTTGGTGGTCTCGTTGATCTTGGCGATGACGTTGAGGAGTTCTTCCTTGGAGCGGACGAGGTCGTTGTGCTGGGTGTCGAGGAAGTTGTGGCGTTGTTCGAGCTCTTCGAATTCCTGGATGGCGTCGAGGTTGACGGGGCCGATGGATTCGAGTTTCTGGCGGAGTTCGCCGACGACTTCGATGACGAAGTCCCAGTCGGGTTGGCATTCCTCGCCGGGGATGGTGAAGTTTTCGTCGTCGATGTCGTCATCGTTGTTGGAGATGAAGATGGGTTCGGGGGTTTCGGAGTCGGAGTCGGAGGACGAGGACGAGGACGAGGACGATTCGGGGGAGTCGGCGTCGGAGGTGGAGACTTCGGGGGTTTCTTCGGAGGCGGCTTTTCTTTGGCCGCGGGAGCGGGCGATTTTTTGGTCCTCGATGGTCATCATGAGGACATGGTAGTCGGGTTCGAAGGCTTCGATTTGGAAGTTGTAGCGTTCGTGGACTTGGTTGATGAGGTTTTCGAGGCGGAGGTCGACACGGGTGAGTTGGACTTCGGCACGGTTGCGGGAGTCGGAGAGGCCGGAGGTTTGCTGGCGGAGAGCGACGAGTTGGGTTTCGAGTTGGGAGACTTTTTCGAAGGCTTCGGCGCGTTCCTGGAGTTTTTCGTTGAGGGCGGCGTCGATGCTTTCGACGGCTTCGCGTTGGGAGGCGACTTGTTCGGCGAGGCGGGCGTTTTCGGATTCGCTGGCGTCGTTGCGGGAGCGCCAGGTGTTGATTTCGTTGTCGAGGCGCTGGATGGCGCCTTCGAGTTCGTGGAGGCGTGAGGCCATGGGGGCCTTTTGGCGTTCGATGGCGTAGAGGGCGCTTTGTTCGAGGGCGAGAGCGGTGCGGAGTTCGTTCAGTTTTTCGCTGGATTCGAGTTCGCGGCGGAGGAAGGACTCCATTTCGAGTTCGAGTTCGGCTTCGCGGATGCGGGTGGATTCGAGTTCGTTGGAGGCGAGTTGGGAGGCTTCGCGGTTTTGCTGGATTTGGGATTCGGCGGCGGTGATGCGCTGCTGGATTTGCTGGGCGTCCCACTCGATGCTTTCGAGTTTGGTGGTGGCCTGCTGGAGGGCGCGCTGGACGACGGAGAGTTTGCCCTGGATTTGGGAGAAGGCTTCGCGGGTGCGCTGGCTTTGGTCGCGGACGGCGTTTTCCTCGTGCTGGGCGTCTTCGAGTTGGGCGCGGAGGGTGAGGAGGGCTTCTTCTTTTTCTTCTTTCTGGGAGACGAGTCCTTCGAGTTCGAGGCGGAGGCTGCGGACTTCGGATTCGCGGCGGAGGGTGGAGACGCTTTCCTCGGTGGTGGCGCCGCCGTGGATGATGCCGTCGGCGGTGATGAGGTCGCCGCGGAGGGTGGCGATGGTGAGGTCCGGGAGCTGGCGTTTGATGCGCAGGGCGGTGTGCAGATCTTCGGCGATGAGGACATTGCCGAGGAGGCGGTCGATGGCGCCTTGGGCATCGGGTTTGGCGCGGACTTTGTCGAGGGCCCAGGCGACGCCGCCTTCGGGGAGGAGTTGGGGTTCGGGGGCGATGCGGAGGGCGCCGAGGTCGCGGGCAATGAGGGAGGCTTTGCCGAGTTTTTTGTTAGTGAGGACCTCGATGATGTTGGAGGCGAGTTCGGACTCGGTGAGGAGAACGGACTGCAAGTGGTCAGCGAGGGCGGCTTCGATGGCGGGGATGAAGCGTTCTTCGACGTCGATGGCGGAGGCGAGGAGGCCGCGGACGCCGGTGGAGTAGACATCGGGGTTGTCGAGGCCTTTGAGGACCTGCTGGGTGCCCTGGGCGAGGCCTTCGCCTTTTTGGAGAAGGGCTTCGAGGACTTCGAGGCGGGAGCGGCGCTGGGTGACGGAGCGTTCGAGTTCGTTGAGTTCGGTGTCGAGGGAATCGCGCTGGCGGCGGCGTTCGACGATTTGATGGGCGCAGGTTTTGAGGCGTTCGTCGAGTTCGTTGCGGGTGGATTCGAGGTCTTCGATTTGCTGTTGAAGGAGGTCGAATTCGGATTGGCTGCTTTCGCGAGCTTGAGCGGCCTGGAGGCGGTCGTGTTCGAGGGAGTCGGTGCGCTGGCGGTCGGTGGCGATTTGACCGGTGAGGCTTTGAATGCGGGCTTCGGAGGAGGCGATTTGGCCTTCGAACTGGCGGAGGGCTTCGCGGGCGGTGCGGCGGTCGTTATCGAGGCGGGTGCGGTCGGGGAGGATGCCCTGGTGGACGGCGAGGTGTTCGTTGACGGCGAGCTGGCGAGTTTCGAGGTTGCTGCGGAGGGAGAGGACTTGTTCGTCGGCGAGGAGGAGTTCCTGGCGTTGGGATTCGAGGAGGCGCTGGCTGGATTCGATTTGTTCCTCGTTCTGGCGGATGCGGCCTTCGAGTTCTTCGGCGCGTTCGCGATTGAAGCCAATGCGGCCTTCGGCGCTTTGGACCTGGGAGCGGAGTTCCTGGGCCTGGGAGCGGAGTTGGTTGATGCCGGATTCGATGGCGTGGTAGGATTCGCGGGTGACGGAGGCTTCCTCTTCGGCGGTGCGGAGGCGGGTTTGGAGTTCGTCGAGCTGGGTGGACAGGGCGCGGATGTGATTTTCGGCCTCGGATTTTTCGCCGGAGAAATCGGAGAAGTGCTTGTAGGCGAGGTGGGTGTCGAGGGTGCGGGTGTCTTCGAGGAGGGTTTGGTAGCGGCGGGCTTTGGCGGCCTGGCGCTGGAGGGAGCCCATTTGGCGTTTCACTTCGGCGACGATGTCGGCGACGCGGAGGAGGTTGGCTTCGGTGTAGTCGAGCTTGCGGAGGGCTTCTTTTTTCTGGGATTTGAATTTGGTGATGCCGGCGGCTTCTTCGAAGACGGTGCGGCGGTCTTCGGGTTTGGAGGAGAGAAGCATGTCGATCTGGCCCTGGGCCATGATGGAGTAGGCGGCGCGGCCGACGCCGGTGCCGGCGAAGAGGTCGTGGATGTCTTTGAGGCGGCAGACGGTGCCGTTGATGCGGTATTCGGAGCGGCCATCCCGGAAGACGCGGCGGCCGATGGCGACTTCGTTGTAGTCGACGCCGAGGGATTGCTCGCAATCGGCCATGGTGAGGACGACTTCGGCCATGCCGACGGGTTTGCGTTTGTCGGTGCCGTTGAAGATGACGTCGGCCATTTCGTCGCCACGGAGGGCTTTGGCCGAGGTTTCGCCGAGGACCCAGCGGATCGCGTCGACGACGTTGGATTTCCCGCAACCATTGGGGCCGACGATGCCAGTGACGCCCTGGTGGAAGTCGAGCTGGGTTTTGTCAGCGAAGGACTTGAAGCCGTGGATGAGGAGGGTCTTGAGATACATGGCGGTGCGGGGAAAGGGATCGTGTGAGGGAGTAAACCACAGGGCGAGAGATGACGGCAATCGTAAAAGGCGAAAAACGCTATATCTTGGGTGTGCTTAACTAAAATTACACAAGATGTGGGGTTTGGCGAGGCAAAAAGGGGTGTGAATAAGTGGGGTTTCTGTGGATAACTTTTGGAGGGTGGGTTCCGGGCATGCGGAGGCGCGGAGGAATGGGCGGCATTGCCGCTTCTGGGGTGAGGGTGGACAGCGGTGTCCGGGCTTCGTTTTGAAATGATTTGGCGGCTTTGCCGCTTGGGAGTGGGGGCGGACAGGAGTGTCTGCGCTCCTTTTGGGAAGGGACTTGGCAAGTCCCTCTCCTTGGGTTAGACGGCGCCGATGAGGGAGCGGAGGAGGTAGGCGGCTAGGATGGTGGCTTTGCGGGCGGGGTGGAGGCCGATGCGTTTTTCGAAGACTTTGAAGTCGAGGTTGGCGATTTTTTCGAGGATCTCGGAGTAAATTTGAGCCATCATTTCGGCGGCGACCATGGATTGGCGGTCGGCTGGGGGGAGGTCGAGTTCGGCTTGATGGTAGAAGGCTTTGGCGCGGTCGTATTGACGCTGCATGAGGGCGCGGAAGCGGTGGTCGTAGTGGTGATCGAGGATTTGCTGTTCGGTGACGCCGAAGTGGCGGAGGTCTTCGAGGGGGAGGTAGATGCGGCCGGTGTCGCGGGCGTCCTGGCCGACGTCGCGGAGGATGTTGGTGAGCTGGAGGGCGTAGCCGAGGTGGAGGGCGTATTTTTGGGTGTCGGGATGGCTGTGGCCGAAGATTTTGATGCTGACGAGGCCGACGACGGAGGCGACCTGGTAGCAGTAGTGGAGGAGTTCTTCGAAGGTTTCGAAGCGGGAGCGGCCGAGGTCGCTGGCGACGCCGTCGATGAGTTCGGCGAGAAGGGCGGGGTCGAAGTGGTATTTGGGGGCGAGGGCGAGGACTTCGTCGAGGAGGGGATCGGGGCTGGGGGCGTCGTGAAGGATGGTGTTTTTCCAGGCTTGGAGCTGGGTTTTGCGCTCGGCGATGGGGTGGGTTTCTTCGTCGGCGATGTCGTCGACGACGCGGCAGAAGGCGTAGAAGGAGACCATGTCCCGGCGGCGTTCGGCGGGGAGGGCGAGGAGGGCGAAGGCGAGATTGGACCGGGCGCGCTTGGTGATTTCAGCGGAGGAGGGGGAGCTGCCGGTCATGCTAGGCGTGCGGTCGAGGTTCGGGGGTGATGAGGGGTCTGCCCAGACGCAGCAGGAGGAGGGCGGAGGTTAGAAAGAGCCAGATGTGGAGGAAGGCAAGGGAGAAAGCGATGAGGAGGTGAAAAGCGCTGCCGGGGAGGTGGGTGGGGAGGAGGGAGCCGAGGAGGCCGGCGGCGTAGTGGGCGAGGGCGAGGATGGTGATGGCGGTGAGGGCGAGGCCGATGAGGGGGAGGAAGGCTTTGGCGAGGAGGCGGAGGGCGTGGGCGCCGGTGGAGAGGAAGCTGGCTTCGGGAGTGGCGAGGGCGATGGCGACGGGGAGGGGGGCGAAGAAGAGGAGCATCTCGACGAGGAGCCAGGTGACGAGGTGGGAGGGGGAGAGGCTGGACCAGGACTGGAGGGCGATCCAGGTGACATCGAAGGCGGCGAGGGGGAGGAGGAGACGCCAGCGGCCGAGGACTTGCCACCAGGCGGTGGAGAAGAGGGAGCGGGTGGATTCGGCGGGGGGATCCTGCCAGAGGCAGGCGAGGCGGAGGG
>JARXAL010000037.1 GCA_029865835.1 Verrucomicrobiaceae bacterium | reverse complement strand
GGAAGGGGGGCACGCAGAGGCGTGGAGGTGGGGGAGGCGCAGAGTGGGGAGAGTGGGGGCCCGTTCTTCGCTAAAGCTTCGAAGGGCTCGCTTCGCTCGGAGGGGGGATGAGTAGTGAGTTGTGAGTTGTGAGTTGTGAGTGGGGAGTTGTGAGTGGGGAGTGGTGAGTGGACGAGGACGCGGAGTTTTTTAGGGTTTGGTGGCTAGGGCGAACAGGCCGATGGAGAGGTCGAGGCCGGAGGGGGGATGGGATTCGGGGACTTGGGCTTGGGAGGTGGTGAAATGATTGACGAGGCGGTTGAGGGTGGGGCGGAGGGTGAGGTGGAGGCGGCGGAGGAGGCGGGGGGTGAGAGAGAGTTGGGGGAGGGCGAGGAGGGATTGGTCGAATAGGAACCAGGCGGCGCGGAAGCCGTGAGTGAGCTTGGAGACGGAGTGGACAGTGAAGCCTGCGGATTCAAGCTGTTGGCGGAGGCCTGAAGCGGTCCAGCGCCAGAGGTCGAGGGGGCAGGGATGATCCGGGAAGGTGCCGTGAGTGGAGAGGATGAGGGTGCCGCCGGGGCGGAGGGCTCTCTGGGCCTGAAGGAGGTAGTGGTGTGGGTCTGAGACGTGTTCGAGGACCTGAGAGGAGAGGACGAGGTCGAAGTCAGCGGGGATGGATGGCGGGAGGGTGCCGTCCGGGGCGATGGGGAAGTCCACTGGGGTGGTGGAGGGGAGGTCGGCGCGGAGGTAGGTGGCGGTGGGGAAGAGGAATCGGTAAGGGGAGCCGCCGGCACCGAAGTCGAGGATTTTTTGAGGATCGGCAGGGAGGGTCGATTTGAGGGCGGCGAGGAGGTCGAGGAGATGGAGGTAGAATTGGTCTTCGGGTTGGGGAGTCGAGCGCTGGCGGAGGTAGTCTGAAGTGGCGAGTCCAGCGGGGTCCGGGGTGTGGGGGGGATGGGGAGGGGGCGTCATGAGGCCGCGTGCGGGGACTCCAGCAGTTCGTCAAAGAGAGCGGTGTAAGAAGCGAGGCAGCGATTCATTTCGAAGGGCTGCCGGGCGAGGGTGGAGCGGGAGGCGAGTTCGGCGCGCAGGGAGGGCTCACTCATGAGGGAGTGGAGGGCGGCGGCGAGGGCGGGGATGTCCGCGCGGCCGGAGGGGGCGAGGGGAACGAGGATGCCCGCGGGGCCTGCAGGGGTGGCGAGCATTTCCGGGATGCCACCGACGGGAGTGGTGACGATGGGGAGGCCGGCGTTGAGGTATTCGATGATGGTGTTGGGGAGGCTTTCGCCGGGGAGGAAGGTGGGGAGGAGACCGATGTGGAAGCGGGCGAGCTGGGTTTCCGGCTGGTCGAGGTGACCGAGGAGGGTGATCCAGGAATGCTCGGAGGGAGTCAGGGAGGCGCGGATTTGCTGGAGGCAGGGGCCGTCGCCGATGAGGGTGAGGGTGAAGTGGGAGAGGTTTTGAGAGCGAAGGAGGCGACAGGCGGCGAGGGCTTCAAGCCAGCCTTTTTCTTCGACCCCGCGAGCGACCATGCCGATGTGGATGGGTGGGGCTGGCGGGGTAGGGGTGACGGTGGCAGGTGGGGGGAGGGAGCCGTAGGGGATGACGCGGCGGATGAGGCCGGGGTGCCAGGGGAGGTTCTGGCTAAAGGAGGCGTTGGCGTGGCAAGGGTGGACGAGGGCGGTGAGGCGATTGAAGATGGGCTGAGCGTGGGGGTGCTCGCTGGGGGGGAGGAAGGCGTAGTGGCCGTGGTCGCTTTCGACGATGGGAAGGGTGTCTTTTGCAAAGGCGGTGCAAGCGTATTGCGAGGCCAGGTAGAGGTGGGTGTTGATCAGGTGGAAGCGGTGTTTGTGATGGAGGCGACGGATGAGGGATTGGTTGAGGGCGAGTTCGATGTCGATGTGCGGCCACCTGTTGCGGATGAGTTGGCGGAATTTGTAGAAGAGCCAGTAAGCGGTTTCGTTGAGGTGGGGAGCGCTGGTGAGGGGGAGGCCGGCGAGGCGTGTGCGCATGCCGCGGTCTGCGAAGGCGAGGCAGGGGATGAAGCCGTGGACGTCATGGTGGGCGGCGAGAGCGACGGCGAGGTTGACGAAGAATTTTTCGGCACCGCCCGCAGGCAGACTATGGGTGGTGAGCAGGATGCGCCGGGGCTGCTGGCGATTCATGCCGCGAGGAGTTGGGAGTAGAGGGCGCGGGTCTGACGGGCTGCGTTAGGCCAGGCGAGGGACTCGGCATGAGGGCGGGCATTTTTGGCGAGTCGGGAGAGGAGGGCGGGGTCCTGGAGCAGTTGGTGAATGGAATCAATGACTGCGGGGGGAGAGGAGGGGGGCACGAGAAGGGAGCAGGAAGGGGAGAGGTATTCTGGAATGCCGCCGATTTGAGAGGCGATGACTGGCAGACCGCAGGCGAGTGCTTCGAGGAGGACGTTGTTGGCGGTGGCGGAGGAGGCGAGGTGGAGGAGAGCGTGGGAGGACTGGTAGGCGAGGAGGAGTGCGGTGTCCGGGATGCGGCTGCGATAGGTGACGTGGGGGAGGTCGGCGAAGGCGGGTTGCTCCGAAGCAGGGCCGATGATGTCGAAGAGCACATCGGTGCGACTTTGGAAGGCTGAAGCGGTGGCGTGAAGGGTGGTGAAGTCGCGTCCTGTTGAGCCGACGGCGAGCAGGCGGAGGGGTGAATGGGAGTCAGGGGTGGGGGCGGGCGAGGGGCAGAAATAGGTGGTGTCGACGCCATGGGGGATGACGTGGAGGCGCTCGGGAGGGACGCCCTGGGCGAGGAACCAATCCCTCTGGATGGTGCTCATGAGGATGATGGCATCGAAACGGGGGAGGCTGCGGGGGCGGCGGATGATTTCGGGCAATTGGTGGGGGGGCTGGTGGAAGGTGCCGACCCAGTGGATGCCGCGGGGTTTGGGGAGGAGATCGAGGAAGGCGAAGTCGCGGTCACACCAGAGGTAGTGGAGGATGCCTTGGAAACCCGCTTTGATGCGACGGCGAACGAGGCGGTCAACGGTGAAACTGCCGCCGACGCACCAGCGGGAGAAGGCAAGGCGGCGGAGGAAGCGGATGAGGAGGAGGGCTGACGGGGTGGTGGGGTTGGTGCGGGGGGCGGTGAGGTGCTCGCCGGGGAGGTCATCAGCGATGATGTGGTAGCCTGAGCGGGAGGCGAGGATGGCATCCTGGGTCCAGGCGAGGAGGGTGGGGGAGGCGGCTGTGCCGCCGGAGATGGGAGATGGGGGAGTGATGGTTCGCTGGTTGCGGTTCTCTGTTCTCTGTTCTCTGTTCTCGGTCTGTTATTGGGAGACTGGCAGAAATATGGGGGGATGGAAGATGGGGAGAGTCGAGTGGGGAGTGGCACGCAGAGGCGCAGAGTGAGAGGGAGGCGCGGAGAGGGCAGAGTGTGGCGGGGGGAGGGCGGAAACGTTGAACGTTGAACTTTGAACTTTGAACTTTGAAAGAGGAACGGGGGGTGGGTTACGGGGATAGGGACTTGATTATGGTGGCGGGGTTGCCGCGGACTAGGGTGTGGTCGGGGACGTTTGAGGAGACGATGCTGCCGACGCTGACAACACTGCTTTGGCCGACTTCGACGCCTGGGGAGATGAAGGCTTGGGCGGCGATCCAGGAACCTTGGCGGAGAGTGATGGGTCGGGTGATGAGGTCGAAGGTGTCTTTTTTGTAGTCGTGCGAGCCGGTGCAGAGGAAGGCGCGTTGGGAGATGCAGACGTGGGACTCGATGGTGACTTGGGCGAGGCTCAAGATCATGACTTCTTCACCGATCCAAACATGGTCGCCGATGTGGAGGTGCCAAGGGAAGGAGATGTTGACATTGGCCCGGATGACGACGCCGTGACCGATCCGGGCGCCGAATAAGCGCAGGAGGGCGGAACGGAAGGTGGAGGGCCATGGGAGGGTGGTTTGGAAGAACAGCCATTTGATGGCCAGCCAAGCGGATTCTTTGAGGCGAGAGGCGCCGCGATCGAAGTCGTCATTGGCGAATTTTGAGAGGTCCATGGGGATGGCGGTGGGATTGCCCGATGGGGGGGAGTGGTTCTCTGTTCTCCGTTCGCGGTGATGGGGAGCTCGTTCTTCGCCGGGGGTTCGAAAGATTGCTGCGCTAGGGGGACGGTTGGGATTTTTAGAAATCGAAAAACCCCGGGATTGGACATGCTACCGCCCTTGGTTGCGAAGGAAGCAGCCTAGAGCAGGGTGGGACATTGAACGGGAGAATCCCAAATTGAAGGGTCAGGTTAGCGGGAGGTGTGCCTATGGAAAGAACTAAGTTGTGTTGAAATCGTTTCTTTGTTTTGGCGTTTGGCGGGGTTTTTCACTTGATATGGTGATTGGGGCGTGGTCATCTCTGCGCCTCATGAAGAAAGCTTTGATTACCGGAATCACGGGGCAGGATGGGTCTTATTTGGCGGAATTGCTGCTGGAGAAGGGATATGAGGTGCATGGGATCATCCGGAGGTCGTCGACCTTTAATACTTCCCGGATTGATCATTTGTATCAGGATCCGCATGCTTCCGGGGCGCGGTTGTTTTTGCATTATGGGGATTTGATGGATTCGGTGGCGCTGGTGAAGCTGCTGTATGATCTGAAGCCGGATGAGGTTTACAATTTGGGGGCGCAGAGCCATGTGCGGGTGTCGTTTGATGTGCCGGAGACGACGGGGGACATTGATGGGCTGGGGACGTTGCGGATTTTGGAGGCGATTCGGGAGACGGGGCTGATCGAGAAGGTGCGTTTTTATCAGGCGAGTTCGTCGGAGATGTATGGGAAGGTGCAGGAGGTGCCGCAGACGGAGACGACGCCGTTTTGGCCGAGGTCGCCGTACGGTTGTGCGAAGGTCTTTGCCTACTGGTTGACGGTGAACTATCGGGAGAGTTACGGGCTGCATGCGAGCAACGGGATTTTGTTCAATCATGAGAGCCCACGCCGGGGAGAGACGTTTGTGACGCGGAAGATCACGCGGGCGGCGACTCGGATCAAACTGGGGCTGCAGAAGGATCTGTATTTGGGGAACCTGGATGCGAAACGGGACTGGGGGTTTGCGAAGGATTATGTGGAGATGATGTGGATGATGCTGCAGCAGGAGACGCCGGATGATTATGTGGTGGCGACGGGGGAGACGCACAGTGTGCGGGAGTTTGTGGAGGAGACCTTTGCATGCCTGGATCTGGACTTCGAGGAGCACCTGAAGTATGACGCGCGCTATGAGCGGCCTGCGGAGGTGGAACTGCTCATCGGGGATCCGGCGAAGGCGAAGAAGCAACTGGGGTGGGTGCCGAAGGTGACCTTCAAGGAGTTGGTGAAAATCATGGTGGAGGCGGATCTGGAGCTGGCGAAGCGGGAGGCGCGGATGTTGGGGTAGGGGAGGCGGATTTCGGAATGCGGAATGCGGATTTCGGATTGACGAGGCCCGCCAGCCTCGCCCAAAGCAGCCTTAGGCTGTTTTTCTGGCTCCGCTCGGCTGCGGAATGCAGGGCACGCAAAGGTGCGGGGTGAGAGGGAGGGAAGCTTGATAGAGGAAGGGGGGCTCTTGGCAGCGGGCTGCCCACTTTTTTTGATGCTTTGACATCAGATTACGATATACCATGATGCTGCCATGAGAACGACCTTGACGATTGATGATGATTTGGCCGGCCTTCTCCAGCGCAAAGCGAGAGAACTGGACAAACCATTCAAGGAATTGGTCAACACAGCCTTGCGCAAAGGACTGGCCGAAAATTTAAGCCAGAAAAATGTTAACATCACAGTTCGCACGCACGATTTTGGAGCCACCAGAGCTGGTCTGGACATGGATCGTTTGAACCAGTTCGTGGATGAACTTGAGGTGGAAGACTACTTGAGAAAGGCGGCCAAAGATGATTCTGCCAGACATTAGAGCAGTTTAAGAAAAACTGTGGCCACTTCTTTGGGGCGGCGGAGGCGGATCTGGGCCGTCGTCAGCTTGGGACGTATGTTCTCATATGCCCCTTCGCTGCCAACGGCCCATCTCCCCCCCCGGCGCTCCCAAATCAACGACCACCTCTTTCCTTAAAATGCTCTAACCTGCTGCTTTACGCGCACAACCCACGTGCCAGCCATCATCAAAAGGCTTTTCAGTGGTGGCAACAGTGTTTGCAAGGAAATGAAGGCGTGGCCCTCGCTTGGGTTGTGATTTTGGGATTTGTCCGCATTACCACCCATCCCAAAGTTTTTGAACGCCCCATGACCGTCGAAGGTGCGGTTGGGCGGGTGGAAGAATGGCTTGCCCTGCCGCACATTCATCTGGTGCATCCTCCGCAATCCCATTTTCAAACTTGGTCGGCCCTGTTGCAGCAAATCGGCACAGCGGGTAACCTGACCACCGACGCGCATCTGGCCGCTCTGGCGATTGACCGGGGACTGATTCTGCAAACGACGGACGCTGATTTTTCGCGTTTTGTCGGATTGAAATGGAACAATCCTCTGAGCTGATTGCGCCCGCATTCCGGCCATCATTCGCGATAGAGAATACGTGCTGTTGGTTGGCATGGGAGATGGAAGATGGGGATTGCGGGCACGCAGAGGCGCGGAGTGGAAGGGAGGCGCGGAGAGGGAGGGGAGAATGAGGAGGAGGGAGGCTGAGAGCGGAAGGGGGGGATCTCGGTAGCAGGCTGCCGCAGTCGAAGGGTGGCGTTTGCTCCTGGCCGCGGGCTCTTGGGTGTGTTTTTCTGGGTTGCCAGAAAAACAGATTTCGGGTATAAGTGGCTTTGATGAAGACGACGCTGGACATTCCGAATGACCTTTACCGGCAGGCGAAGGCGGCTGCGGCTTTGGAGGGGATACGGATGAAGGATTTGATCGGGGAGGGTTTGAGGCTGGCATTGGAGGCTCGGGGACGGGGTGCCAAGTCATTGAGTCCCTTGGAGGTGCTGCGTGAGGTGCGGAAGAAGCCGCTGCACCGCTCAGACGAGGTTGAGGCCATGATGGATTTGAGTGAGCATCGGCGACGAGAGGGCTGGAGGCGGGAGGAGGATTCGTGAGTCGCCGTCTTCATTTGGACACCAATGCGTTGATTGCGCTGAGTGATCCTGAGCACGCTTTGTTTCTTGAGGTTGAACGGTGTCTGCTGGGTGGAGGCATCGTTGCTACGGATGCGGTTGCGTGGCATGAGTTTGTGAGAGGGCCGGTTTTGCCGGAGGATGTGACTCGGGCGCTACTGATTTTGGAAAATCGGGTGTTGGATCTGACCCGTGCGATAGCGGAGAAGGCGGCGGAACTTTTCAACGCGAGCGGTCGCCGACGGGCATCGACAGCGGATTGCCTGATTGCTGCGGCGTGCCTGGACAGCGATGCGGAGTTGCTCACGCGCAATGTCGGGGATTTCATGCCTTTGGTGGTGCATGGGCTGAAGCTTGTGTGTTGAGAGGGGGGGAAGTGTTTTTTGGGGTCGGTTGATGGTTTGGGGGTGGGATGTGCGTTAGTGGGTGCGTGACATGCATGTGGCTGTTTTGAGGAACCCGATCCTTTTGGCTTTGCGAAGCGCTCTTCTTCTTGGGTTGATGGGCGTTGGGGTGGTGCGTGGTGCTGAGACGGCGGGTGTGGCTTCTGACGATGGTGATGAGCCGGTGATTTTGCGTGCGGTCGATGCATCGATCTTTGAGGTTTTGTTCACGAATCCGCCGTTCACGCGCTCTGTGGATCCGTCGGATTCTCTTATTTTGACGGGGATGGCTTCCATTCGTGGGGAGGTGGTGGCGACTGTGCTGGACACGGCGACGATGAGGTCGCAAGTGGTTTCGAAGACGCCGAACGCGCAGGGGTGGCAGTTGATTGGAGTTGGAGGGGACGAGGCGGTCGCGCGGACTTGGAAGGCGCAGATTCGGATTGAGGGCGGGGAAGTGATTGCGGTTCGTTATCAAAAGCCGCCGGCGAAGATTCCGCGAACGACGTCGGGAGGTGGGAGTGGTGGCGGCAGTGGTTCGACGGGCAAGGCGGCGCCGTTGAGTTCGGGGCAGTTGGCGGAGGCGAAGAAGGCGGCGGTGGACTACAAGGAGGGGTTTTCTTCGGATGGCTATCCGAACAAGCCGCCGCCGGAGATGGTGGCGAAGTTGTCGCGGTTGAGTGTGACTCAGCGGGAGGGGATCAACCAGCAGATGCAGGGGTATCGGAACCAGGGATTGGGGCTGGAGGAGCGGCGGAAGATTTATGAGAGGCTGGTGGAGCGGGAGGGGGGGAGGTGAGGGG
>JARXAL010000204.1 GCA_029865835.1 Verrucomicrobiaceae bacterium | reverse complement strand
CCAGTTCCGAGTGACGGGTTTGCCCAGTGGGGTGGTGTTGAATCGAGGTGATGGGCGACTGAGTGGGCGACCCTTGAGTCCAGGGACTTTTCGGGCGGGGATTTCGGCTGGTAACTTGGCTGGGTGGAGTCCGATTCAATTGATTGATGTCGTTTGCGATGATTTGGTAGCTGGGGGGAAAGGGATCTTTGCCGGATTGGTGGACCGTGAGGCATCGAATGGAGGGCTGGGCGGGGTGCTTTCTTTCAGCGTGAGTTCCAGCGGAGGATTGAGTGGATCGGTATCGATGGGGAGTGAAGTGAGGAGTTTTCGAGGGGTTTGGGAGAGTCTGCCTGGGCCGAATTTGACGTCGAGCATTTCAATCGCGAGAGGAAAGGGAGTCATGCCCTGGGTTCTGGAATTGGACCTGGACGCGGAAACGGGGAAGGTGACTGGAAAGGTTTGTGAAGATGGGATTGGGTTGGCGGGGGTCGAAGCGTGGCAGAGCGATTGGAATGTAAAAAGTTCACCCGCTGAGGCATTCAAAGGCGTTTATGCGGTCGGGCTGCAGCCCCCTGGGGTGGCGAATGCCGCCGATTCGGAAATTCTGATTCCTGAAGGAGTGGGTTATGCCACATTGAACGTGTCGCCGGCAGGGGTAGTGAATTGGACTGGAAAGCTGGCAGATGGCAGCACTTTGACACGAAGTCTGCGTTTAGGACGTGAGGGGCAGATACCGCTGCACAACCTCCTTTACAGTGGGACTGGTTCCTTACAGGGATGGGCGACGATTCGGCCGGATTTGACTGCACTATCGGAATCTGAAGTGGATGGGGAAATGAGCTGGGTCAAAAACGTGCAGGCGAAGTCGAGCTCGACGGTTTACCGAGAGGGTTTTCCTTTGCATGCGCTGACGGTGACTGGGGGGGCGTATCTTGCCAATCGGCCGGTGGTGGAGCAGTTGGGTTTAGAAGACCTGGTGCCGAATGCGCGATTGTCGTTTGAAGGTGGGTGGGGTGGAGGGGTGTTGGAGAACGGGTATTTTGATGTGTTATTGGGGATCTCGAGCGCCAACCGAATCCAGCCGCCGGATACTGATGAGAATCCAGACTTGGTGCGGATGACGAGTTTGTCGGCCCAATCTGGGCTATTCAGGGGAGAGTTTAGTCAGCAGGGAAGCGGGAGGAAGGTGCTTTGGTATGGGATGTTGGTGCCTCAAAGGAAGTTGGGGATGGGATGGTTTTTGAGGACGGTTACAGCGAGTGATGGGTCCGTCTCGGTCCGATCCGGGCGGGTGGACCTGCAGGTGAAATGAGAAAAGAGGGGATGTTGGGCAAGTTTCTGGACTTTTTTGTCAATTTCCCTCTAATACTTGGTGCTGTTGTCTCGTTTGCCCTATGGATTCCGGCTTTCTCTGTTT
Organism: Verrucomicrobiaceae bacterium; assembly: GCA_029865835.1. GTDB lineage: Bacteria > Verrucomicrobiota > Verrucomicrobiia > Verrucomicrobiales > Verrucomicrobiaceae > JAGRPD01. Next base: position 4,478 of record JARXAL010000204.1, on the reverse strand, counting down.
TTTAAATCACTCAGTTCCTATCAAACCATGAAAAGAAATCGCATCATGCTCACCGGGCTCAGTGCCCTTGTAATGGCCAGTGCCAGCGCCTTTGGGGCGGATCTGCGTACCTGGACGGACGTCCAAGGGCGTCAAGTTGAAGCGTCATTTGTGAAAATGATCGGCGACGACATCCAACTGCAGACGGCAGATGGTCAGTTTCACCAATTTCCGTTGGCTCGGTTGTCGACTGAGGATCAGGGGATTGCGAAGAAAATGATGGCTTCGGCGGCGCCTGCAGCAGAGGTTTCGCCTGAGACTCCGGCGGTTGGAACTGGTATCACAGGTTTTCCCTATCCGAAAGAAGGCTATGGTGCTGCGGCGCGGCAGGTTGATACCCTGGTAGCGAAGGGGATTGTGACGAAGGGCAACAAGCAGCGTGCGGAGGACGGGTTGCCTCCACTTAAGGGGTTCAATCCTGCGGCGAATGACGAGCAATTTGTTCGCCGAGTGTATTTGGACGTGATCGGACGGATTCCCAGTTACGAAGAGACGATGGTCTTTTTGAAGAACGCGGATCCGATGAAGCGGACGACTTTGATCAACACGTTGTTGGATTCCGAAGGGTATGCCAGCCACATGTTCAACTACTTTGCCGAGATGCTTCGAGTGAAGCACAATCTTGAGCAGGCGAACCTGCAAGGTGATGACTATGTGAATTGGTTGCGCCGGCAGATGGACGGCAATCGCCCATGGGATCAAATGGTCAAGGCGATGATGGTTGCGGAAGGCAAGATGTGGACAGAGGACAGCAACAAGGCGGATGGCTGGGATGACAAGGGAGCGGCGGGTTACTTGCTGCGCGATGCAGGCATGCCGCTCGATAACTTGGCGAACACTTTAACCGTGTTCCTTGGAACGGATGTAGCGTGTGCTCAATGCCACGACCACCCCTTTGCCGAATGGACCCAGATGCAGTTTTATGAGGTGGCATCGTTCTTTGGAGCCACGAAGACCCGCACGCGTGACCGGAATCAAGGTCTGATGGGAGAGGTTGAGGCGATGGTCACGGAATCGGGTCAAGACATCACCCGTCTTCGGAATGGTCTGCGCAACTACGTTCAAGCCAACAGCTATGCCGTGGAAGATGTGGACATGAACGACATGAAGTTGCCTCACGACTACCAGTACCCTGACGCGAAGCCTGGTGATCCGGTAAAGCCTAAATTGATTATGTGGTCCGACAAGGACAAGGGCAATCCGGCTTACAAGGTCAGCAAGGGCGACAGTGAGAAGCTTCGGCAGTCTTTTGCCAGCTGGATGACTCATCCGGAGAATCCTCGATTCGCGATGACGATTGCGAATCGTCTGTGGAAGCGTGCGTTTGGTGTGGGCGTGGCTGAGCCCGTGACCAACATTGATGATCCAGAAGCGTCTGCGAATCCTGAGTTGCTGAAGTACCTGGCTGAAGTGATGAAGAAGGTGAAGTTCAACATGAAGGAGTTTCAACGGATCATCCTCAACACGCGTGCTTACCAGTCGGAAGCCACGACCGAGGCGATCGCAATGGGCAGCATGTATTTCTTTCAAGGACCACAACTTCGCCGCATGAGTGCCGAGCAGACCTGGGACAGCTACATGGCGCTGGTTCTCGGCAAGCCAGAGGCTTACAAGGCGCCTTTGAGCGATCTGTATGGAAAGTCGATTGACCTGAATCTGAACAACGAAAAACTGACTGCAAAGGACGTGCTGATCAAGTACAGCGCTTATCGTCAAATGGCCGACAAACAGCGGGCGCTGATGGGTGGTGGTCTGGATGCGGCGGGTGGTGACTCGATGATGATGATGGGTGGGGAAGACAAAGGTGGGATGGCGAAGGAAGAGCCTGCTGCTGCAGCTGGTGGAGCGGGCAAGTATCTGAGCTATGGCGGATGGCGGCTGCTTCGGGCGTCTGAGTTGTCGCAACCTGAACGTGGGGGTCACTTCCTTGCGGAGTTTGGGCAGTCTCCTCGGTCGTTGATCGACGGTGGCTCCAAGGTGGGTTCGGTGCCACAGGTGTTGATGATGATGAACGGCGGTGCTCAAGAGATGCTGACGAATCGTCAGTCGTTGATCTTCCGCACGATGGACAAGGTGACCAATCCGGCAGACAAGGTTGAGACCCTGTTCCTGAGTGTCATGAACCGCAAGCCGACCCTTCAGGAGAAGGACATCGCCAAACGCGAGATCGGAACTCATGGGGAAGAAGGTTATTCCAGCATGATCTGGGCCTTGATCAACACCCGCGAATTCATCTTCATCCAGTAAACAAACCTCTCATTCGAACCAACGCGAAAATCAAAGATATGAAAACGACACTCAACAAATTCGACGAATTCTCCCGCCGCCAATTCATGGAACGGGTTGCCAAGACGGCCCTGGGCGTGACCCTTCTTCCAGTGGGAGCGCAAGTGGCGCGAGCTGCGGCGGAAGGTGGCTCAGCGAAGCGGGTGATTTATTTGTTCATGGAAGGTGGGATGTCCCATATTGACACCTTCGATCCAAAGACAGGTGCTACAAAGGGGGCGTCTGATCCGGTAAAGGCAAACGCAGGGTCGGGGAACATCGACTTCCTGGGTGGGTACATGCCGAAACTGGCGAAGCAAGCCAACAAGCTATCGATCATTCGCTCCATGTCATCGAAGACAGGGGTGCATGAGAGTGGTCGTTACATCATGCGCACGGCGTACGAGCCGCGGGGTACCATCGTTCACCCTTCGATGGGTGCTTGGGCATCTCACTTCAAAGGGCGCATTGAAGGCGTGACCCTGCCGGACAGCGTGACGATCGGCAACGGGGCGCACCCTGGAGCTGGCTTTTTCCCGCCTGCGCTGAGCCCGATTCCGATCACGAATGCAGCGAGTGGATTGCAGAACACGAAGTCGGCCATTGGTGATGAAATGTTCACCAAGCGTGTGGCTTTGATGGACGAGTTCGACACGGCTTTCCGGAAGAAATTCCAGAGCGATGATGTGAAGGCTTACACGGAGTTTTACGATGAAACGATGAAGTTGCTAAAGAGCAAGGACCTGGGTGCTTTTGATATCTCGCAAGAGCCTGCAAACGTGCGTGAGAAGTATGGCAACAGTGGCTTTGGTCAGGGTTGTTTGCTTGCCCGCCGGTTGGTTGAGAATGGAGTGCGTTTTGTGGAGGTTCAAGCGGGTGGCTGGGACATGCACAACAACATTGACACGGCCATGACGAACAACGGTGAGATGCTGGACACAGCATTCAGCGCTTTGGTGGAGGACTTGGAAGCGAAGGGCATGTTGAAGGACACGCTGGTGGTTCTGGGTTCTGAGTTCGGGCGGACGCCTGAAATCAACGAGAACGCCGGACGTGACCACTACCCGCTTTGCTACAGCACCGTGTTCGCAGGTGGTGGAACCAAGGGTGGATTCATTTATGGATCTTCCGACAAGGATGGCAAGCGTGTGGCTGACAAGCAAACCGCGCCTGAAGACTTTGTGGCGACGATTGCTTACGCGATGGGTCTGCCGATTGGCGAAGTTGTCATGTCGCCTTCGGGTCGTCCGTTCACAGTGGGACACAAGGGTGTGCCAGTGAAGGATCTCTTCGTTTAAGTCAACGATTTGAAATTCGAAAGGGCTGTGATGGGTTCTCCATCACAGCCCTTTTTGTGTTTCGGACAGGAGAGGTTGTCGAGGGAAGTGTGAGTAGCGTATCATAGCGAGATATGGGATCGTTTGACAGGCCGGGAGACTTGATTGTGGTGGAGTATCCGCGCGGGATCTATCTGCCAGAGGCGGATCTTTGGTTGGATCCTCACTTCGGGGTGGAACGGGCGTTTGTTTCCCATGCCCATTCGGATCATGTGGCGCGGCATGGAGTGACGTTTTGTTCGGCTTTGACGGGACGTTTGATGAGGGTGCGGTTTGGGGTGAAGGAAGCGGAGGATTTGCGCTTGCTGCCCATGCGGGAGGTGTATTGCTGGGAGGGGTGGGAGATGCGGTTGTATCCGGCGGGTCATATTGTGGGTTCAGCGATGCTGCATCTGACGCGGGTTCGGGACGGGGCGACTTTGCTTTACACGGGGGATTATAAGCTGAGGCAGGGGCTGAGTGCGGAGCGATGTGATTTGCCGAAAGCTGATACCTTGATCATGGAGACTACGTTCGGGCTGCCGCAGTATGTGTTTCCACCCTTGATGGAAGTGGTGGAGCAGGTGCTGAAGTGGGTGAGGGAGACGCTGGATGATGGAGAGATTCCGGTATTGTTGGGCTATTCGCTGGGGAAGGCGCAGGAGATTCTGCGCGCGCTGAAGCCGCTTGGAGTGCCGGTGATGCTGCATTCAGCCGTGTGGAAGATGACGAACGAGTTGAGGGAGGAGTTGGGTGAACTGCCGGAGATGCGGTTGTTTGAAGCAAGTGAAGCAGCGGGGCATGTTTTGGTGTTTCCTCCCAGCGCAGTGAAGTCGACGGTGCTGAGAAAGCTGAAGA
>JARXAL010000033.1 GCA_029865835.1 Verrucomicrobiaceae bacterium | reverse complement strand
ATGGTGCTTTGTGCGGATAGTTTGACGGAGGTGGCGCCGGGTTTGAAGGTGCTGACGAAGGGGAGTCGGCGGATTGCGGTGGGGGAGAAGGTGGATGTGGAGGGGCTACTGGCGGAGTTGGAGAAGGGGGATTATGATCGGGTGCCGGTGGTGACGGAGCGGGGGCAATTTGCGCGGCGGGGGGGCATCGTGGATGTGTGGACGTGGATGGGAGAGGAGCCGGTGCGGATGGAGTTTTTCGATGAGGAGGTGGAGAGTTTGCGGGTGTTTGATGTGCATACTCAGGCTTCGGTGAAGCGGCTGGAGGTGGTGGCTTTGACGGTGGGGGATTTGAGTGGTGAGGAGGGTGCGGGGAGTGAGGGGTCGATTGCGGATCACTGGAAGAAGGGGGACCTCGTTTTGCGGGTGGAAGGTGGGCGTGCGGAGGTGGAGGTGGGGCTGAAGGTGAATGCGCGGATTCTGCTGGGGGCGCTGGAGGGTGAGGGGGTGGAGGATTTTGCGACAGCGGTTTATGAGAATCCGCTGGGGGTGTTTGATGCGTCGGATTTTGTGCTGCATGAGGCGAGGCGGAAGCAGTTTGCGGCGCAGGTGAGGGAGTGGGATACGGCGGGGTGGCGGACGGTGATTTTTTTCCACAATGCGGCGGAGCGGGAGCGGTTTGATGAGTTGCTGGGGGCTGGGGAGGATGCGGCGTTGGCGCGGGTGGAGCGGGCTTTGGGGGTGTTGTATCGGGGGTTTACGGTGCCGGGGGCGAAGTTGGCGGTGCTAACGGGGGCGGAGTTGTTTGGGCGGCATCAGACGGTGCGGCGGGTGCGGGGGTCGAAGCTGGATGATCCGGAGGTGCTGAGGAAGGCGCGGGATGTGCTGCGGGAGCTGAATGAGGGGGATTTGGTGGTGCATGCGGATCATGGGGTGGGGAAGTTTCGGGGGATGGTGGTGCGGAAGGCGGCGGGGAAGCGGGAGGAGGTGCTTTCGATCGAATATGCGGATGATGCGAAGCTGTTTGTGCCGGTGGCGCAGGCGCATTTGGTGAGTCGCTATGTGGGGGTGGGTGGCAAGGCGCCGGCGCTGAGCAAGCTGGGGGATGCGCGGTGGCTGCGGACGCGGAAGGGGGCGGAGAAGTGTGTGGAGGAGTTTGCGGCGAAGATGCTGACGGTGGCGGCGGACCGGCAGCATTTGACGAGTCATGCGCATGCGCCGGACACGAAGTGGCAGGTGGAGTTTGAGCAGTCGTTTTTGTATCGGGAGACGCCGGATCAGCTGCGCTGTGTGGAGGAGATCAAGCGGGACATGGAGACGCCGAAGCCGATGGAACGGTTGCTGTGCGCGGATGTGGGATTTGGGAAGACGGAGGTGGCGATCCGGGCGGCGTTCAAGGCGGTGATGGGGGGCAAGCAGGTGGCGATTTTGGTGCCGACGACGGTTCTGGCGAGGCAGCATTACCACACGTTTCGGGAGCGGATGAGTGAGTTTCCGGTGACGGTGGAGATGCTGAGCCGGTTGACGCCGGCGCATCGGGAGAAGGAGATTTTAAAGGGGATCCGAGAGGGGACAGTGGACATTGTGGTGGGGACGCACCGGCTGATTTCGAAGGATGTGGGTTACAAGGATCTGGGGTTGGCGGTGGTGGATGAGGAGCAGCGGTTTGGGGTGAAGCATAAGGAGAAGTTCAAGGAGTTGTTCCGGCTGGTGGATGTGCTGACGCTGTCGGCGACACCGATTCCGCGGACGCTGTATTTGGCGCTGATGGGGATGCGGGACATGTCGACGATTGAGACACCGCCGCCGAACAAGCAGGCGGTGCAGACGATTGTGTGTCCTTATGATGAGCGGGTGATCCGGGATGCGGTGCAGGCGGAGTTGGACCGGGGCGGGCAGGTTTTCTTTTTGCACAACCGGGTGCAGAGCATTGAGATGGTGGCGGCGAAGATCAAGCTGTTGTGTCCGAAGGCGAAGGTGATCGTGGGTCACGGGCAGATGGATGAGGGACTGCTGGAGTCGGTGATGCACACGTTTGTGGAGGGGAAGGCGGATGTGCTGGTGGCGACAACGATCATTGAGAGCGGGGTGGACATACCGAATGCGAACACGATCCTGATCGACAGGGCGGACCGGTTTGGGTTGGCGGATTTGTATCAGTTGCGGGGGCGTGTGGGGCGGGGTGGGGAGCAGGCGTATGCTTATTTGATGCTGCCGCGGGATTTTGTGGAGGGCGGGGATGCGCGGAAGCGGGTGAATGCGATCAAGCAGTACACGGGGCTGGGCAGCGGGTTTAAGATTGCGTTGCGGGATCTGGAGATTCGAGGGGCGGGAAATTTGCTGGGGACGGAGCAGAGCGGGCACATTGCGGCGGTGGGTTTTGATTTGTATTGTCAGATGCTGAAGCAGGCGGTGAACAAGATGCAGGGGCGGCGGGTGGCGCGGCCGGTGGAGGTGAGCCTGCGGGCGGACTTCCTGGTGATGAATGAGGCGCTGATGGTGGATGCGCCGTCGGGGATGACGCCGGCGTTTTTGCCGACCGAGTTTATTGAAGATCCGAAGCTGAGGATTCAGGCTTATCGGGGGCTGGGGGAGGTGATGACGAAGAAGGAACTGAAGGAGTTGGAGGCGCAGTGGCAGGATCAGTTTGGCGGGAAGCTGCCGTATGCGGTGCAGAATTTGTTGACGTGTGCGGCGATTCGACTGGCGGCGGCGCATGTGGGGGTGACTGAGGTGGAGATCAAGGAGCGGAAGCTGATGCTGATGCGAAATGGGAAGTATGTGATGCTCGATGGGAAGTTTCCGAGATTGACGGAGCGGTCGGGGTATAAGCAGTTGGAGGAGGCGTTGAGGATGGTGAGGAGTTTGTAGGTGTTCCCGGTTCGCAGTTCTCGGTTCTCGGTTTGTGGTTGGTTGTAGGTTTTGCGTTATGGGGGGGTGGCTTGGCGACGTTTGCGTGGCTGAGTAATGGGGGTGGTGGTGGGTGGAAGGGGGTTGCGGGGTGGGGAAGGTGTGGTTTAGTTTGGGCCGACGAGGTGTCGGGTGAATTGAGTATGGATATCAAGGCGATTTTGTATTTGGCGGCGTTGGTGGTGTTTGCTTTTGGGTGCCGGACGTTTGAGTCGCGGTGGATTCAGAAGGCGGGTTGGGTGGCGCTGCTGGTGGCTTCGTATTTGCTGGGGTTCTGGCTGACGGGGAGTCATGCGGCGGGGGCGATGGGGGTGATGGTTTGGTTTTTGCTGCCGGCGCTGGAGATTGTGGGGCGGGTGCGGAAGATGCGGTTTCCTTTGCGGCAGGAGGTGAAGGGGCGGTTTGCGCCGTCGCGGGAGGTGTTTCCCGAGTTGAGCGAGATGACGGAAGATGTGGAGGCGTGCGGCTATGTGTTGATCGAGGATGCGGGTTGGGTGGGGAATGAGACGGATCACTTTGCGCGGATGCTTTATCATGGAGAGAAGCGGAGGCAGGCGACGATCACGATGGATTTGCAGGGGGAGGCGTCGGTTTCTTATGTGAGTCTGACGACTCGGTTGGAGGATGGGAGGAGCTTTTCGACGACGAGTTTCCCGTTTGCGCCGACGATGCAGTTTGCGCCTCGGCACAGTGTGAATCGGTGTCCGCTGGCGGAGTCCATTGAGGAGCTCGAGGAGGAGCATGAGGCGTTTTTGGAGAGGCAAGGGATTGCCGCGGAGGAGGTGCTGGAGCTGGATACGGAGCAGCTGTCGACGTTGATGGAGGAGGAGATGGTGCTGCAGATCGATCACAACATGGAGCGGGGTTTGATCGAGGAGGCGGGTGAGGGGAAGTTTCGGTATTCGTGGCGGGGGTGTTTGTTTTTGTGGGTGCAGTTGGTGAAGGAGATGGTGAAGGTTTAGGCTGGATTTGATGGGTCTTTGGAGGGTTTCTTTTGGGGATTGAATGGAAGGGGGATTGGGTGGAGACTGGGGGATGAATGGTTTGCGATTGATTGGGACGGGGCTGGGGCTGTTGCTTTTTTTGGTGACGGGCTGTGGTCGGCAGGCGTCGACGGAGGGGGCGGTGAAGCCTTTGGTGATTGGGATGGATGCGACTTACCGGCCGTTTGAGTTTGTGGATGAGAAGGGTGAAATCACGGGTGTGAGTGTTGAGATTGGGAAGGCGATTGCGAAGGAGTTGGGGAGGGAGGTGGTGTTTCGGAACATCAATTTTGACGGATTGATTCTGGCGCTGAAGACGGGGTCGATTGATTTGATCGTGTCGTCGATGACGGCGACGGAGGAGCGGCGGAAGTCGATCGCGTTTTCAGATCCCTATGTGAAAACGGGGCTTTCGGTGCTGGTGGGTAAGGGGTCGCCGGTGAAGGTGGCGGAGGATTTGAAGGGGGCGGGGAGGAAGCTGGCGGTGCGGATCGGGACGACGGGGGAGGCGTGGTGCGGGGAGCATCTGCAGGGGGCGACCTTGGTGCGATTGGACACGGATGCGGCGTGTGTACTTGAGGTGGTGAACGGATCGGTGGATGCGTGGGTTTACGATCAGATTTCAGTGATGAATTACCATCGCCAGCATGCGGATCAGACTCGGGCGCTGCTGGAGCCGCTGAGGGAGGAGTTTTGGGCGGTGGGGATGGCGAAGGGGGCGGATGCGACGCTGGTGAGCGGGGTGAATGCGGCGCTCAAGAAGATGCGGGAGACGGGTGCGTTTGCGGGGGTGGCGGATCGGTATTTGGCGGCGGAGCGGGAGTTGATGAAGGCGCAGGGGTTGCCGTTTGTTTTTGAGTTGGATGGGAGTGAGTAGCGTTTGATGAGGCTCGCACGAAGGCACTAAGGCACGAAGGGGTGCCGTTCTTCGCTAAAGCTTCGAAGGGTTCGCTTCGCGAAGGGGAAAGGGGGAGAACGCTGAGCGTTGAGAGAGGGATGTTTTTGGGGTGGGCTTCGCGATGGTTATTGAGCGGCGAAGGGGTCGTTTTTGGGGTCTTGGTGCCAGATATGTTCGATTTGGTTGGCGGCGGTTTGGGCTACGGGTTGGCCGTAGAGGCGGGCGACGATGTGGAGGGTCATGTCGATGCCGGCGGTGACGCCGGAGGAGGTGACGATGGTGCCGTCGTCGATCCAGCGGGCCTGGCGGATCCAGTTGACTTTGGGGCCGGGTTTGGTGGCTTGGGTCCAGTAGGCTTTGTTGGTGGTGGCGGGGCGGCCATCGAGGAGGCCGGTGGCGGCCAGGAGGGAGGCGCCGTTGCAGACGGACATGGTGAGTGGGGTGCTGGTGGTGGTCTTTTTCAACCAGGTGAGGGTGGCGGTGTCCTTCAAGAGTTTGCGGACGCCGAAGCCGCCGGGGACGAGGAGGAGGTCGAGCGGTGGGGTGTCGGTGAGGGCGTGATCGGCGATGAGGGTGATGCCTTGGGAGGAGGTGACGGGGCCTTTTTCCGGGGCGAGGGTGACGATTTTTACGCGATCCTTGAGGTTACCCTAAAAACGGAAATGGCTGAGGGCGAATCTGCCGCCGTCATTGGCCCCACAAGGCTTCCCGCTTCTCGGGTGGCATCAACTTATCGATGCAACCGCTGCGAACCGGAAAGCCTTGTGGAACCAAGCACGACGCCATCTTCATCCCTTTCCATTCCCGTTTCTAGGGTTACCCCAGACTTCGAGGGGGCCGGTGGCGTCGAGGAGTTCGAAGCCGGGGAAGAGGAGGACGCCGAGGTTTTTTGGGGTGTCCTGGGCGGGGAGGGTGGTGGTGAGGAGTAGGAGGGTGAGGAGGAGGCGCATTCGATTTCGGATTTCGGATTGCCGAGGCCCGCCGGCCTCGCCCTGCGGGCAGCCTTTGGCTGGCTGTTTGCCTGCGGCTATCTGCGCTTCGCTTCGGTTCGCTCCGCTCGGCTGCGGATTGGAGAATGGGGAATGGATGATGGGCTTGGGTTAGCGGGCGGTGAGGGTTTTTGAGGGGAGGGGGGTGTAGGTTTCGAAGTAGCCGATCATCATTTCGTCGAAGGTTTGCTGGCCCCAGCGGACGGTTTTGGTTGGGTCGGGGTTGGCGGGGTTGTCGGGGCTGTTGTCGAAGACGGCGGTGACTTTGACGGTGCTGCCTTTGGGGATGGTGAGTGGGGTTTTGTGATCGTAGCGGAGTTGCCAGTTGAAGTCGTAGCGGGGGATGTCGAGGAGGGTTTCGTTTTTGCCGTCGGGGTAGGTGACTTCGTATTTGAAGGCTTTGCCGCGGACGTGCATGTGGGCGACGTAACCCATGATGTGGACGTCGATGGGGAGTTTTTTGGAGGCGGTTTCGATGTGGTTGGCGGCGCCGGGGGGGATGTTCAGTCTGTGCTGGGCGAGCATGAGGGTGTTGACGGCGTAGCGTGGGGGCTCTTTCGCGAAGATGAGGCCCATGCGGAGCTGGTCGGTGGTGGCGGTGCCGTTGGGGGTGTAGTGGATTTGGAAGCTGACGCGGGCACCGGCGGGGAGGTTGCGGGCGTAGCCGGGGGGATACATTTTGTGCGAGTTGCCGGGGACGTAGGCGGCCCAGTAGCCGTTGGTGCCCTCGTCGCGGTCGAGGATGCGGCCTTTGCCTTTTTCATGGACGTTGACGATGACGTGGTGGACGACGCTGCGGTCGGTGGGGAGGATTTCGTAGCCTTGAACCCATTTGTCTTCGGTGAGGGTGGTTTCGGCGACGACGAACTGGTAGGGCATGGTACCTTCGGCTTTGATTTTGATGGGTTCGGGGAGTTGTGCGATGTGGTCGGGCTGGCCGAGGGTCCATTCGTCGGCGAAGGTGCGGGGGAGGGGGGCATCGGCGGGGTTGCCAGCGGGGCGGTCGTTGGCGATCCAAGCGAGGAGGTCGGCTTTGTCCTGGGGGCTGAGAGAGCGGTCGTTGGCCCAGGGGGAGGTGTGTCCGGCGGGGGTGGGGGCGGCGAACCAGGGAGGCATGGCGCCGCGGTCGATCTGCTTGCGGATCATGGGGGCGTGTTCGATGGCGTCGGCGAGGGTTTCGAGGGAGAAGGGGCCGAGGCCGTCTTTGCGATGGCATTCGACGCAGTTGGCCTGGAGGATGCGGGCGACTTGGTTGTGGTAGGTGATGGGGGTGGTGGCGACGTTGGCGGGGGCGGGTAGGTCGAGGGCGCAGCCGGGGGCGGTGGTGGCGGTGTATTTGATGGGGCGGTTGAGGGCGAGGGCGGTGAGGGCGTCGCGGAGGTAGGTGCGGGTGGGGGTGTCTTTGGTGTAGCCGAGGCCGTATTGGTCGTTGATGGCGCCGCGGTAGAGGAGGGTGCGGGTGGAGTCGAGGATGAAGGCTTCGGTGGTGGTGGTGGCGGCGAGGGCGTGCTGCAGGGTTTTGTCTTGGTCTGCGATGACGGGGGCGGTGAGCTGGTGGGTGGTGAGGAAGATGGGGATTTCGGTGGCTTCTTCGGTGGGGAAGACGTTGGTGAGGAGGAAGGTGATGTTTTGGGCGGCGCAGTCGTTTTGGAGTCGGGCGAGTTCGGGTCCGAGTTTGCGGCTGATGGGGCAAGTGGCGCTGAAGAGGGCGATGACGGTGGTTTTGCCGCCGAGGGTGATGGGTTTGCCGGCGAGGTCTTTGAGGGGGAGGCTGGGGATGAGGCGGCCGATGAGGTGCTCGCTGCCTTTGAGGATTTGAGGCTGTTCGGTGAGGGTGGCGGGGTCTTCGGCGGGGGCGGGGGTTTCTTCGGGGAGGGTGAAGCTGGTGCCGAGGAGGCGGCGGGCGACGGTTTCGCCAATGATGCTGCGGGCTTCGGCGAGGGTGACAGTGCCGTCCTGGTTGGTGTCTAGTTTTTTGAGTTGGTCGGGCTGGGGGAGTTCGTCGGCGTCGAGTTTTTCGTCTTTGTTTTTGTCGAGGTAGGCGAAGACCTTGTCGAGGGGGAGGTCGGCGGTTTCGGTGGAGGGTTCGGGGGTGGTGTTGGTTTTTTTGCGGAGGGTGGTGGCGGCGGCTTGGAGGGCTTCTGCGCGGGTGACGGTGCCGTCGGTGTTGAGATCGAGGCGGTCGAAGATGGCGGGGAAAGGGACTTCGTCGCGAGTGAGAGTGCCGTCTTGGTTGGCGTCGAACTTGTTGAATTTTTCGAGGCTGGGTTGGGCGGCGAGGAGGGCTGCGGTGAGGGCGAGCGCGGCGATGGTGGTTAGGAAGAGGAGGGGTTTCATGGAATTGCGGAATGCGGATTTCGGAATGCGGATTGGGAGACTAGGGGAGGGGTTTTTGGCGGGATTTGACGAGGTGGGCGAAGCGGGTTTGTTGCTCGGGGGTGAGGTGGGTTTGGACGGCGTGGTAGAGGTCGGTCATGACGCTGCGGGTGCGTTTGCTGGCGTCTTCGCGGATGCTGCGGAACTGCTGGCGGGCGTGTTCCATGGCGGGCTGGACTTTGGCGATTTGATCGGGGGTCATTTCGAGGTCGGCGGTGTAGCGATCGTGGAGGCGCTGGAGGTAGGCTTCTTCGGCGGCGAAGGCGGACTGGGAGTTGAGCAGGAGGCGGCGGTCTTTGGCGCGGGTGAAGGTGGAGCCGGCGTAGGCGCCTGCGACGAAGAGGAGGGTCAAACAGAGGGCGATGCGGAGGGGGCGGGAGGTGATCATGGCTGGAAGAGGGAGGTGGAGAGTTCGGAGATGAAGCGGTCTTCTTCGGCTGGAGATTGGGAGGTGAGGTCCCACCAGAGGCAGCCGGCGGCGATGACGGTGGCGCAGGCGAGGGAGCGGAGGCTGAGGCGTTCCCAGAGGAGGGCGGCGGTGTCGGCGGCGACTTGGGCGAGGACGCGGGTGGAGAAGCCGAAGGGGGTTGGGTCGCCGGGCAGGTGGGCCTGGCGGGCGGCTTGGGTGAGTTGATGGAGGGCCGATTCGGGGTCGCTCATGTAGGGTGTTACACCTGGGAGCGGGGGTGGTTACAGGAATTCTTTGATTTCGGATTGGGGATTTCGGATTGGGGATTGGTGGGAGCGAATCGGGTTAGGGTTTTAGGCGTTCGAAGGCATGGCGGAGTTTTTGGCGGGCGCGGTAGGCGCGGACTTTGACGAGGGTGCGGCTCCAGCCGGTGAGGGTGGCGATTTGGTCGGTGGTTTTTTCGTCGAGGTGGAGGAGGGTGAGGACGAGGCGGTCGTCGGGTGGGAGGGTTTGGAGGACTTTCAATAGGAGGGCGTGGGCGTCTTCGTTGGTGCTGGAGGGGAGGGGTTGGTCGGCGTTCCAGGCGTGTTCGGCGAGGTTTTGTTCAACGGGGTTGAGGTCTTCCCAGTGGAGTTCGGGTCGCCGGGACTGGTGGCGCCAATGATTACGGCAGACGTTGAGGGTGAGGCGGGCTGTCCAGTTTTCGAGGGGTTGGGCGGGGTCGTAGCGGGCGAGTTGATTGAACAGGCGGGCGAAGGTTTCCTGGGCGAGGTCTTCGGGGTTTTCGCGGCCGGTGACGTGGCGGCGGACGATGCGGGTGACGAGGGGGTAGAGGTGATCGATGAGGGCGCGCGCGGCGGCTTCGTCACGATGGTCCAGCCACTGGCGAATCAGGGCTGGCGGATCGGGGGGCATTGTCGATGGCGGATTGGGGATTTCGGAATGCGGATTGGAAGAGGGCGCGATAGGAGAAGGAACTCGCGTTGGGGGACGGAGTTGCGCGGAGGGGTTTGGGGTGCCCGGATTGGCGGGGCTTACTGGGGGATGGCGGCGGGCTCGTTGCGGAGGAGCTGGGAGCCGTTGAAGCGTTCGCGGGGATCGAAGAGCCAGCCGGGGCTGGTGTTGAGAACTTCGAAGCGGTGGAGTTCGAATTCGGGGAGAATGAGGTTGCTGTTGGGGTCGTAGATTTTGCGTCCGGTGTAGCGGCCCCAGAAGCGGTATTCCATGTTGTGATCGAAGCCATGGGCCATGGAGGTGCCGGTGGGGACTTCGGGGAGGCGATCGGGGGCGCGTTTGAGGTTCTCACCGAGGACGACGAGTTTGGCTTCCTGCCAGGGTTGGCGTGGGCGGCGGAGGTAGCCCCAGAAGTGGGTGCGCTCGATGTGGAAACGGCGGCCGATGTAGTAGTCGCCGGGGGCTTCGTTCGCGATCTGGGCGTTGCGGGCATCAACGAGAGGGCCACTGGGGTTGGTGGTAGCGCAACTGGTGAGGAGGAGGACGGAGAGGAGCAGGAGCGAGGTGAGGCGTGACATGAGAGTGGGAGTGAGGGCTAGGATTCGAAGAGAGTGCCGCTGGGGTAGGAACCGACGGAGCGGATGGTGGCGCCGTCGGTTTGGGCGTGGGCGAGGGCGGCGGCGACGTGGGGTTCGGCTGGGGAGCCTTCGATTTCGACGAAGAATCGGTATTTGTTGGGTTGACCGCGCAGGGGGCGGGACTCGAGGCGTTTGAGGTTGATGGCGGCGTCGCTGAGAGGGGTGAGGAAGAGGCAGAGGCTGCCGGGTTTGTCGGCGAGTTCGACGATGAGAGCGGAGCGGTTGTGGGTGCTGCTGGAGGGGAGAGGGTGGTGGCCGAGGCGGAAGAATTGGGTGATGTTAGGGACGTCGCCGGAGATGGGGAAGTGAAGGAGGTCGAGGCCGTAGCGGTGGGCGTTTTGGCGGGGGCCGATGGTGGCGGCGTTGGGTTCGGCGGCGGCGAGTTCGGCGGAGGCGGCGGTGCTGGGGCGGGTGACGCGGCGGGCGGTGGGGTAGTGGGCCTTCAGCCATTCGTCGGCGTGGAAGAAGGGCATGGGGTGGGAGTAGATGACGTCAACGGGGCTGCCGGAGTGGCCTAGGAGGGCGAGTTTGACATCGAGGGTGAGTTCTTCCTGGATCCAGAGGGGGCAGCGGTCGTCGACGAGGCGGTCGACGGTGTCGATGATGAAGCCGCCGGACGAGTTTTCGATGGGGACGATGCCTTCGGCGTGGGGGTGGGTGGCGAGGAAGTCGAAGACGTCGCCAACGGAGACGAGGGGTTCGATGGGGGTGCCGGGGAAGCGTTTTTCGGTGAGGAGGTGGGAGAAGCTGCCGACCGGGCCTAGGCAGGCGATGACGGAGGGTGCGGCGGCGGGTTCAGGTGGCGGCATGAGAGGGTCGTGCGGCGTTTAGTGGGCGACAAAAGAATGCCTGGACGCAAGCGATGCCCGCTGGTGCGGTCAACGGTAGCCGTAGGCGAGTGCCCAGAAGAGGCCGACTTCGGTCTTGGAGGTGAGGGAGAAGACGAGGGTGTAGGTGCCGGTCTTGGGAGGGTTGACGCGGGCGGTGGACCAGAGTTCGGCTTTCTTTTGGTCGATCTCGATGGCTTTGCCTTTGTCGTCGAAGACTTTGAGGTCGAGCTTGGCGCCTTCGTTGGCGGTGGCGAGCCAGAAGGCGTATTCGTTGCCTTTGAAGAGCTGGTGTTTGATCATGAGCTGCTGGCCGCTCTTGATTTCGCCGTTCCAGTAGTCTTCGCGGACGATGAAGCCTTGTTCGACGAAGGGGACAGCGGCCTCCATGGCGAAGGAGTGGGCGTCATCAACACTGGCGTGAGCGGGGGTGAGGATGAGTGTGACCAGGAGAGCGGTGAGAGCCTGCGCCCAGAGGGCGGGCAGTCGAAGGAGGAGAAGGGAGAGAGAGTGCATCGCCGGAGAAAGAGGGGCTGGCGTTACTTGACGACGGCGGTGATTTCGGACAGGAGGGAGTCGCACTTGCTGCCGATGGTGCGAACGGATTCCTCGGTGAATCCATCGACGGCGCTTTCCATTTCGGTGAGGACGTCACGGAGACCGGCGAGGATTTTGACGACGAGAGGGTGTTCCCGGGTGGCGGTGGGGGTTTTGCCGATGACGGAGAGGAAATGCTCGACCAGCATGGGTTGATTGAGGAGTTCGGCGCGATCTGCGGAGAAGGTTTTGGTGACGATGGAGGTGACGGAGGCGGTGCCGCGGAGCCAGCCGCCGAGGCTGACGCACTGGGCGAGGTCTTCGTCGCGCATTTGTTCCATGGTGGTGCGGACGGTTTTTTGGGTGAGATCAAACTCTTTGCGGATGGATTTCCAGTCGTTTTGATCGGCCGCGTCGAGGATGGCTTGGGCGTGAGGGAGGACGGATTTGCTGATGCCGAGGGCTTTGGCGAGATCGATGACTTCGCGGCCGATGTCTTTGACGGATTCTTTGTCTTCGGCCTGAACGGCGACGAAGCCTTCGGCGACGACGTAACCGAAGACGAGGGAGAGGAGGATGCGGTCGCTGGATTGAGGGAGTTTGAGGTCGCGGACTTCCTGGCGCCAGTTGGGTTCGCCCAATTTGTCGAGAACGGTAAAGACCTCGCTGGGGACGGGGACGACGACGTCATCGACGACTTGACCGGGGAAGGAGAGGGGATCGAATTCTTGCACGCCTGCGTTGGTTCCCTGGGCCTTGAGGGGGAAGGTGAGCGAGGTTGCGGTGAGAACCAAAGTGGCCAGCAGGGTGCTGCGGGCGGTGGACGCCATCCAAAGCTGAGTAGTCATAGGGATCGGATCGATTGGGAATGGGTCGCGGTAACGACCTCGGGTGTCAACAAAGCGTGGAACAAGCCGGTCGCAAGAGCTTTCCCTGAGCCGCAACCGTACAGACGAAATCTACTGCGGCTGGCTGCAGGCTCGCCACCACTGCGTCAGGCGCACGTTTTGACCCCGTCGAGTGTTTAGTCCGGTTCTCGAAATGCTTGTCACCTTGCCCAGCGGCGGAGCGGCCTCATTGGCGGCGTCAGCCGCTTGCCCGTTATTGATTGAATAGCGGGCTGCGCGACTTCCTTGCCACTGAGGCCGCTGCGCTCGCCGGATCAAAATGACCCTCTTTTCGAGAACCGGTCTACCAACACACTCAGGCGTCAAAACGTGCGCCTTCCTTGTTGTGACGGCCCTCGCTCAGCCTCGCGACGATTTCGTCTGGATGGTCACGGCTGGGTTCGACCGGTGGTGAAAGAGCAGGGGCCGATGTTTTTTTGGTGGCTGGAAGGCTTGGCATGGGCGTTCTTGAATGCTATGGCGGTGGAGACTCTGAGTTACGAAAGCCCTCAATTTTTGCATGACCTTCTGGGGAACGACCTGGGGAGTTTGAAATTGATTGGGGAGGCGTGTGCGCTGCATGTGACGAGTCGCGATGGTTGGTTGAGATTGGAGGGGGAAGAGGTGGGGTTGGAGCGGGCCAAGCAGGTTTTGGGGCAACTGGAGAAGTTGAGGCGGGAGGGGGGGGAGGTGACGACCCCGACGATAAAGCTGGTTTTGGAGAGTGTGATGGAGTCTGAGGGCGGGAAGCCGGCTTCGGCGATTTTGGGGGTGAAGCTGCTGGGGTCGGGGCGGAAGCCGCCGGTGATGGCGAAGACGCGGGGGCAGATCGCGTATTTGCAGGCGATGCGGGAGCGGGAGGTGGTGTTTGGAGTTGGACCTGCGGGGACGGGGAAGACGTTTTTGGCGATGGCGCAAGGTCTCCACTTTTTGCGTGAAAAGGTGGTTCAAAGGCTTGTGTTGACGCGTCCTGCGGTGGAGGCGGGCGAGGCGCTGGGGTTTTTGCCGGGGGATTTGAAGGAGAAAATCTTTCCGTACCTGCGCCCGCTGTATGATGCGCTTTATGAGATGATGGAGGGGGACGAGGCGGATCGGTTGATTGAGCGGGGGCAGATCGAAATCGCGCCTTTGGCTTACATGCGGGGGCGGACGCTGAAGGGTGCGTTCATCATTTTGGATGAGGCTCAGAACACGACATCGGAGCAGATGCTGATGTTTTTGACGCGGCTGGGGGAGGGGGCGCGGTGTGTGATCACGGGGGATCCGAGTCAGGTGGACTTGAGGCGCGGGGTGAGGTCGGGATTGCGGGAGGCTTTGGAGATCTTGGAGGGGGTTGAGGGAGTGAGTTTCAGTCACTTTGAGCCGAAGGACATTGTGCGGTTACCGGTGGTGCAGCGGATCATCAATGCGTATGAGAAGCATCGATTGAGTCATTAGGGCCGGTTATTGGGATGGCTGGGCGCTTAGCCTGATTTATTCATGAAACTCTACTCCGACTTGCTGCAAGCCCACATTGGCTGCGTTGGGCTTGTTTTGAAAGCCGTCGAGTATTCACCAATACACTCCGTCTTTCAAAACAGCGCCCGCCTTGCCACTGCGGGCTTTCGCGGCGTCTCGCTACGACTTTCATGAATAGGTCAGGTTAGGCGGGCGGTGAATTTTGTGGGAGGGGCGCAAAAAAGCAAATGACAAGCTGTTACGGGCCTTTATACTGCTTCTTCCGACCCAAGTGCCAAACAAGCCGAAGTAGCTCAGGGGTAGAGCAACGCATTCGTAATGCGTAGGTCGTGGGTTCGATTCCCACCTTCGGCTCCAGCATTGGAGACAATGACAACTCCCTCATTCAGGCCCCGCTCCAGTCGCACCAAACGTGAGAATAAGAAGGAGCTTTGGCTTGGAGCCTTGGCAAAGGTGCTGGGTGCGGTGGCGTTGATTTTGATGGTGGCGGCGGTGTTTCGTGTGGCGGTGTCGGGATTGTGGGAGGTGCCGGGTGAGGCTGAGGAGCGGGTGGTGGAGGCGACTGAGGTGATGACGCCTTTGACGGGGGGGAGTCCGGCGGTGGCGCGCGGGGAGGAGAGCGTGGCGGAGGTGGAGGTGCCGAAGGCGGTTCCGGTGGTTGCTGAGGGAGTGGGGGCGCAAGCGGTTGCGGCGGCGGAGGTGTCAGGGATTGAGCGAATCGAGACGAAGCGAGAGGCGATTGGAGCGGCGCTGGCGGGTTTTTTTGGAGCTGGGAGTGCGGAAGAGAAGTTACGGTGGGTGCGAGATCCGGAGCGGGTGAGGCCGTTGATGATGGATTTTTATGCTTCGCATGAGCTGACGGGTGCGAAGTGGGCGGGATTGGGGTGGTCGAAGT
>JARXAL010000260.1 GCA_029865835.1 Verrucomicrobiaceae bacterium | reverse complement strand
ATCTGCACGTGATGAAGGGGGATTTGCCGATGCCGTGCCCGATCATTCCCGGGCATGAGGGGGCGGGGATTGTGGAGAGTGTGGGGGAGGGTGTGACGAGTGTGCAGGTGGGGGATGCTGTGATCCCGATCTGGCGGGCGTCGTGCGGGCGGTGCTTGTATTGTCTGAATGGCAAGCCAGCGCTTTGCGATATGGGGACGGCGATGCGGTTTACGGGGTTGATGCCGGATGGGGGGACGCGGTTTCGGACGCGGCGTGGGGAGGCGGTGAAGCACTATGCTGGGGTATCGACCTTTGCGAGTTTGTCGACGATGCCGGAGGCGGCGGTGGTGAAATTGGAGGGTGGGTTTCCGCTGTGGAAGGCGGCGCTGATTGGGTGCGGGGTGATCACGGGGATCGGTGCGGTGCTGGAGGCGGCGAAGGCGCGGGCCGGGGATGTGGTGGCGGTGTTTGGGTGCGGGGGAATCGGGCTGAATGCGATTCAGGGGGCGAAGATGGCGGCGGCGGGTCGGATCATTGGGGTGGATGTGGATGCGGGGAAGGAGGCGAAGGCGCGGGAGTTGGGGGCGACGGATTTCGTGGACTCGTCGAAGGTGGATCCGGTGGCGGCGATCAAGGGGTTGACGGGAGGCGTGGGGGCGGAGGTGGCGATTGAGGCGATTGGGGATCCGGTGGCGATGGAGCAGGCGTTTGATTGTTTGCGCAAAGGCGGGACGTGCGTGGTGGCGGGGATCACGGGGCAGTCAGCGCGGGCGCGGATCAATACGAATCAGTTGGTGTATGCGGAGAAGACACTGAAGGGGACGCTTTATGGAAGCATGAAGCCGAGGGTGGATTTGCCGAGGTTGGTGGCGCTGCATGAGCAGGGGGCGTTCAAGCTGGAGGAGTTGCTGACGCGGACGTATCGGTTGGAGGAGATCAATGAGGCTTATGAGGATCTGCAGGCGGGGAGGCTGGCGCGGGGGTTGGTGGTTTGGGAGTGAGAGTGATTGCGGATTGCGGATTGCGGATTGCGGATTGCGGATTGCGGATTGCGGATTGCGGATTTTTGGGGAAGGGGAGCGCTGGAGACGGTTCGAGGGTGAGGACGAGAAGGAGGAGGACGAGGGGGGCTAGTAGTGGATGGCGGTGATGGCGTCGAGGTCGAAGCCGGAGCTGGAGGTGCCGGTGGTGGCGCCTAGGCTGGTGGGGTGCTGGACGGGGTGACCGCCGAAGTCGTCGCGGAGGACGTTGTGGCCGGTGGATTGGATTTTGATGTAGCGGACCCAGGTGAGGCCGGGGATTTTGAGGGCGCTGAGGTCGAAGGAGTCGCCGCCGCTTTGTCGGGGGTCGGTGGGGTTGCTGCCGGTGGTGGCGTTGCGTCCGGCGAAGCCGCGATTGTAGTAGAAGGGGTCGGTGGTGGGGTTGGTGGAGGAGGTGGTGGCGGGGGGGACGATGTCGATGGGGAAGCGAAACCATTGGTCTTCGAAGAGGGCGACGGAGACGATGGCTGGTTCCATGAAACGTTGGTTGGGGTCGCCATTGATGAAGAAGACGTTTTCGAAGACGGTGAAGTCTTCGCCGGGGCCGTTCTCGATGAGGTTGTCCTCGAAGGCGAGGGTGATGGAGCCACCGAAGGGGTCGGGGTTGGCGCCGGGGGTGCCGATGCGGGCGTGGAGTGAGAGGACGTGGGCGGGGTTGGAAGCGGGAGCGAAGGTGCCGGTGCCGTCGGGGGGACCGGTGACGTTGCCTGGGACGAAGCCGGACCCGTGACCGCCGTTTGACAGGGGGCGGAAGATTTTGACAGTGTCGGCATGAGGGTCGGCGAGTTGGCCGGGTTTGCCTCGGGCGGTGGTGAAGGGTCGGAGGGTAGCGGTGGTGGTGGCGATGGGGATGGGAGGACCGCTGGGAGGGTGGGCGTGGAGGGTGTAGAAGTAGGTGGCGGTGGTGGCGAGGCCGTGGTCGACGAAGTTGGTGCCGCTGCCCTGGTAGACGACTTGGGGGTTGGCACCGTCGGGGGTGAGGGTGCGGGTGACGGTGTAGGCGCGGGCGGGGGAACCGATGAGGGAGGCGATTTCGCGTGGGTGCCAAGCGAGGCCGGCTTTTTCGCGGCTTGGGAGGACAATGAGGCTGCGGCGGACGGGGAGGGTGAAGGTTTTGCGGGAGGTGATGCCGGTGGCGTCTTGGGCTTCGAGGGTGAAGCGATGGGTGCTGTCGATGAGGGAGGCTTGGCCGGAGAGGATGCCTTCGGGCGAGAGGGTCCAGGGGGTGGATTGGGGGTCGAGGGGGAGGTTGCCTTCGGTGAGGGACCAGAGGAAGGGAGCGGTGCCGCCTTCGGTGGTGAAGGTGAGTTGATAGGGAGCGCCGGGGGCGGCGGGGAGGAGGTTGTTAGGAGTGGTGATTTCGAAGGGGGCTTCGATGCGGAAGGGCAAGGTGGTGGTGGCCTCCTGGCTGACGGCGTCGGTGACACGGAGGGTGATTTCTTGATCGAAGCCGGTGGTGGCGGTGAGGCCGGAGAGGAGACCTGAGGTGGGATCGAGGGAGAAGCCTTCGGGGAGGGTGGTTTCGGTGGACCAGGTGTAGGGTGGGGTGCCACCGGAGGCGGTGAGGGTGGTTTCGTACGGGGTGCCGATGGTGCCAAGGGGGAGTTCGGTGGTGGTGAGGGTGAGGGGATCGGTTTGGCTGATGCGGAGGGTGTAGAGAGCAGAGTCTTCGGCACCGGTAGCGTCGGTGACGTGGATGGCGAGGGGGAGGGAGGTGGGTTCGGGGTATTGGCCGGTGAGGACGCCGGTGGATGGGTTGATGGAGAAGCCCTCGACGCCGAGGACCATGCGCCAGCGGTAGGGCGAAGTGCCGCCGATGGCTTCGAAGGGGTAAGTTAGGTTTTGGTTAGGTGGAGTGATGGGAGGGGTGGGTGAGGTGATGTAGAGGGGGACCTTGGTGGTGTCTGTATTTTCAGGATCGGCGTTGGCGGCGTTGGAGCCGGGAGAGAAGACGGGGAACCAGACGCCAGCGCGGCGGACGGCGCGGTGGATGCCCTGGCCGCCCTGGCCTTCGAGGGAGAGGAGGTCGAAGGGGAGTTGGGTGGAGTCGAGGGAGGGGAGAGTGGGTAGGGCGGTGATGGAGGGAGCGTCGGGGTTCTTGGGGAGTTCAGTGATGTCCAGGGGGGTGAAGGGAGAGCGGGTGGAGTCGGCCTGAGGGTTCAGGCCGATCCATTCGGCGAGGGATTTGAGCCAGGGGGCACCGCCTGGGCGGGCGGAGTCGAAGCCGATGAAGAGAGCGGCGAAGCCAAGGGCCGCCAGCACCGTGATGAGCACGGTGTGGCGGGGGGCTTGACGGACGAACATGGAGCAGGGCCTGAGGTAGGCGTGGTTATGGGTTTAGGGTGCTCTGGGGTCAAGTGTGAGGAGGCCGGAGAGGCTGGTTCCTCGGGTGGTGGTGGGGAGGGTGAAGTGGCCGATGCCGGTGGAGGCGAATGGGGCGGCGAGGTTGCCGGTGGGGATGAGGAGGGCGCTGAAGGTGGCGGTGCGTTTGTCAGTGCCGTTGGTCAGAGGCAGGAAGCCGCTGATGAGGCCGGTTTTGTTGTTGATCGACAATCGCAAGGGAACCCCAGTGCCAACGGTGCTGACACCATTGATGAAGACGTTTTGGGCTCGTGGGTTGGAGCCGAAGTCAG
This sequence comes from Verrucomicrobiaceae bacterium, assembly GCA_029865835.1. GTDB lineage: Bacteria > Verrucomicrobiota > Verrucomicrobiia > Verrucomicrobiales > Verrucomicrobiaceae > JAGRPD01. The sequence continues at coordinate 7,323 of JARXAL010000260.1, read as the reverse complement.
CTATGCCACCGTCTCTTAGAGAGAACGTGGCGTTGGCTAAGGGTGACGGGAGCACATCCATGGGGAGGGAGGCTCCTGCGGCTGGACGGTAGCGGCCACCTTTGACGAGGGTGAGGGCGATGGGGGTGTTCCAGCCGCTGCGGTAGAGGGCACCTGAGGTTTGAGGGGGTTTGTTCCACGTTAGGTTGCCGGAGATGGTTTGAGTTAGGTTATCGGCAATGGTGAGGATGCCGCAGAAGGTGCCGGGAACTTTGTAGAGGGATTGGTAGATGAGGAGCTCGCCATTTTTGCCGAGGGCGGAACTGGAGGTGAAGGCGGTGCCATCGGCGGTGCGGCCGGCGATTTTGGTTAGGCCTCGGGCGGGTATGTTGAGGGAGCCGTGGCTGGCGCCTTGGGGCCGATCCACGGGAGGGGTGGGACTGGAGGCGGCGAAGTTGCAGACGCCGACGCGGTCGGTTTGGGGGCGGTTGGGCCAGCCGGTGAGGGCGGCGCTGAGGGTGCCGAGGGGAGCGTTACCGATGATGGCACCCGTATTGGAGTCGATGGTGAACTGGATGGCATTTCCTAACACGCTGATGGTGGCGGAGGGGTTAGCACCGGTCGTGCTGAGGAAGCCTCGTGAGGTGGTTTTGGTTGTGCCGACGGTGACGGTGGCGGTGTAGGCACCGGTTGAAGAAGTCACGAGGTCGAAACGGCCACCGAGGCCATTGGTGGTGGAGCCGAAGCGGTCGAAGAAGCCGGTGAAGGCACCGATGGCAGCAAGCGGGAAGGGTTGGATGCTGATGATGTAGGCGGTTGAAGTGGATCTGCCGAATTGGTTGGTGGCGGTGATGAGGACGCGGTCGAAGTCCCCAGCGGTGGTGGGGGTGCCGGAGATGAGGCCGGTGGTGCGATTGATGGTCAGGCCGGGAGGAAGGCCTGTGGCGGTCCAGGTGGTAGCTACGTTACTGTTTACAATCAGAGTTTGATGGCTGGCAGGCGAGCCGACGCGGAAGTTCGTGGGGAAGCTTTGGTTTCTGACGAAGAGAGGGGCGACATCGTTGTCGAGGATCGTGAGGGTGAAGGTGTCCGTGTCGAGACGGCCGAGTCCGGCGTCGTCATGAGGGGTGGGGCGACCGAGAGATACAATGAGTGTTTCGCTGAGATCTTCTGCGATGGCGTCATCTGTGATGGGGATGGTGATCGAAGCAGTGAGGGTGTTGGCTGCGAATACCACGCTGGTGGGTAGTGGGGTGTAATCCGCAGTTGGGGTGGCTGTGCTTGAGGAAGAAATGGAGATGGGTACGGTGATCTCGTTTGGTGAAGGAGAGGACAGGGTCAGGTTGATGGTGGTTGACGCAGTGCCTTCGAGGATACTACGACTTGTTGAGGCGAGTTCGATGGAGCGGCTTTTGACATCAGCGGCGGGGGAGTGGCCGAGGACGAGGTCTGAATTTTCGGCGAAAAAGCCGTCGTTAGCGAGGAAGCTGATGCGGTCGATGCTGGATTGGGTGAAGGATTTGACCTGGTAGTTGGGCGGGCCGGTGTAGTTCGTTGGTGGCGTGGCGATTGGGGCGACGCGGCGTGTGTTGTTGGTGGACGGGTCCCAGAGTTGGATATGCGGGATTTCGAAGCCAGCAATCCATAGACGTCCGGTGGGGTCGATCGCAAGGCTGGCGGAGGCGTCGGCGGTGAGAACGGTGGTGGCTTCGCTGCGGGGGATGGGGGCTCCGGAAAGGAAGATCATTTCGTAGAGAGCGTCGTTGATTTGATCCGCTGTGAACTTGAGGATTTTGTTGTTTTCAGCTGTTGGAGCGAAGTTTTCGTCCAGGTCAGAAAGTCCGACATAGACGTCGCCATTGGCGTCGCTGGTGATTCCGCCGCTGAAGCTGCTTAATGCTTCGGTAAGCGGACGGAACCCTGTGCCATCGTCGTTCATGTAGGAGATGTTGCTTTTACCTGAGGGTCCATTGGCTCCACTGATCAGCCAGCCTTGTAAACCGCTGGGGTGTCGCCACCAGACGGCACTGTAGGCGTTCGGGACAGGTGCGGTGAATACGAGTGTAATGCTTGTGTTCGGTGCATTAGGATTGAATTGGGCAAATGCATTCGGGGGGCCGCCGAACGGGCCGCCGCCTCCGATGAGACCGGAGGTGTCGTCGCGGATGGCGAGGAATGCGGGGTCGAATACTAAGCTGTTGGTGTTGGCGACTGGGTCGAAGGTATTCGTTCCAAAGGTGCCTTGGATACGGATGGTGCCGCCTTGGCCGAAGATGAATCGGCCATCGGGGTGGTGGGCGTGGGTGAAGGAGCCGCTGGTGCGGGGGGCGACGACGAAGGTGGTCCAGTCGGCTTGGGCGAGGGGAGCGGTGAGGGTAAGAGCGGAGGCTCCAATGACCACCGCCTTTTTGAGTAGGCTGAGTTTCATAGGCTGATAAGTGATGTCTCTGAGTTAAGGTCTGCGAGAGACGGATCACTTATCCCGATGGAAACGGGACAGCCGAGCGCGACTCCCACTCTTCATTTTGTCGATGAAGGTGAACCCGGGATTCGTCACACGACGGACCGGGAGTGAGGGTTTGCAGCGAGATGTTCGGACTCCGGGTTTGTGAACGGTGTGAGCGTTCGCCTTGCCTCCGCCTTCACCAGCGGTTTGACGCGCCGATTGGCTTTGCTCCAGGGGTAAGCCTGAATGGAGGGTTGTGACCCGATACCGCAGCGCAACTGTGGCCGGTTCTAACGGCCTTCCCTGCATCTGCAAACGTGATGTTTGATAAAGAGCCAGCTTCGGGTGAGGCTGGATGGGGGGACATTAAGCTAGGAACAAGCTAGGGGCAAGGGGAGAAGCTTTAACGGCGGGTGACGCGGACGGTGAAGGCTTTTTTGGGGTGGAGGAAGGTGCGGGCGGCAGCTTGGATGTCGGCGGGGGTGACGGCGGCGACGAGGGCTGGGAGGCGCTGGTAGTGGTCGTGGCCGAGGCCGTTGAGTTCGTTCCAGCCGGTGACGTCGGCCATGGGGCCGTTGCCTTGCTGGGAGCGGAGCCAGGAGGATTTCCAGGTGGTGCGGGCGCGGTCGAGTTCGTCCGGGGTGAGGCCTTTTTCGGCGAGGTCTTTGATGAGGATGGTCATTTCGGCTTCGGCCTGATCGAGTTGATGAGGGGCGGTGCCGACGTAGAAGTAGAAGGCGCCACAGGAGAGGGCGCTGAAGGTTTGGGCGCCGACGTAGTAGGCGAGGCCGAGCTCTTCGCGGATGCGATTGAACAGGCGTGAACCCATGTCGCTACAGGCTTCGTCGATGAGGCTCAGGGCGACGGAGCTGGGGTGGTGGAGGTCGACGGTGCGGAAGCCGATGACGAGGACGGCTTGTTCTTTGTCGAGTTTTTCCTGCCAGCGTCCGGGTTTGGAGCGGGAGGTGTGGGTGCGGCGTGGGTCGTAGGCGGGTTTGCCGTGAGGGAGGGTGTGGAAGGAGGCGGCGATTTGGTCGCGGATGGCTTTGGGATCGACATCGCCATAGACGGTGATGACGCCGTTTTCGCGGTTGAGGGTGCGGGAGAGGGCGCTGCGGCAGGCGGGGATGTCGAGGGCTTTGACGGAGGCTTCGGTGCCGTTGGCCGTGCGGGCGAAGGGTTTGCCGCTGAAGACTTCGGCGCGGGCGCGACGGAGGGCGACGGTGAGGGGGTCTTCTTTTTCTTCGCGGATGGAAGCGAGTTGATGTTTTTTGACGAGGGCGAGGCCGTCTTCGGGAAGGGACGGGTGGAGAATCAGATCGGCGAGGAGGTCGATGGCGGTGGCTTCATCGCCACGCATGACTTCGGCGCCGAGGACGCGGCGATGGGCGTCGGCGGAGCATTGCAGGCTGCCACCGAGGTTTTCGAGTTCGGACTGGATTTGAGCGGCGGGGCGGTTGGAGGTGCCTTTGAGGAGGAGTTGGCTGGAGGCGAGGGTGACGCCAGCGTGGGTGTCGGATTCGGCGAGGACGCCGGCGAGGAACTGGGCGCGGAGGGAGACGAGGGGGAGGCGGGGGTTGGGTTTGACGAGGAGGGTGAGGCCGTCGAGGTCGTAGCGCTGGGGGCGGGTGGAGGTGCGGCTGCGGAGGCTGACCTGGGAGCGTTTGGCGGGCTTGGATTTGGTTTTGGGGCCGACTGAGACGACGCAGACGTTTTCGGGGGGGAGGTAGTGGCGGGCGACTTCGCGGACACGACCGGGGGTGAGGTCGCGCACGGCCTGGAGATAACGAGCGGCGAGGTCGAGGGTGCCGGAGATGAGCCAGGAGTTGCCGATGGAGGCGGCTTGGCCTTTGGTGGAGACGAGGCTGCGGAGTTGGCCGTTGAGGGTGGCGCGGACGGCTTTGGCGAGTTCGTCGGGCTGGGGGCCTTCCTCCTGGAGGGTGGCGATGACTTCGAAGAGAGCGGAGCGAGCGGGGTCGGCGTCGGCGGGGTCGCACTGGGCTTCGACTTGGAAGAGGCCACACTCTTGGACGCACCAGGCGCCGGCCCAGACGTCGTGGGCGAGGCGGCGTTTCTCGCGGAGTTCCTGGTAGAGTCGGGAGGAGCGTCCGGAGCCGAGGAGGAAGCCGATGACGTCGAGGGCGGCTTTGTCCGGGTGGGCCTCACCTGGGGCCTGCCAGCCGAGGGAGACGCGGGTTTGATCGGTGGGGAAGGTGCGGAATTCTTCGCGGCGGCCTTTGAGGGGTGGTTCGGAGGGGAGGTGAACGGGTTCGAAGGGGCTGCGTTTCCAGTCGCCGAGGAGTTTGGTGGCGGCTTTGAGGATTTTTTTGGAGTCGAACGCGCCGGTGATGACCACGAAGCAATTGTTGGGCACGTAATGGCGGGCGATGAAAGCAGAGACGTCAGCGTGGGAGACTTGATCGAAGACGGCGCGGTGGCCGATGATGGGGTGGCCGAGGGGGTGTTTGCGGAAGGCGGTGGCCTGCATGAGGTGGTGCAGGGTGGAGTCCGGGTCGTCATGATCCATGGCCATTTCGCGGCGGATGACGTCTTGTTCACGGGCGAGTTCGGCGGGGTCGAGACGGGTGTTGCGAACCATGTCGGCGAGGATGTCGAGGTAGCCTTCGGTGTGTTCGGCGAGGCCGTCGATCCAGTAGACGGTGCGGTTGAAGGAGGTATAGGCATTGACGTAGCCGCCGCGTTCCTGGATGTGTTTGGTGATGTCTTCGGCGGAGCGTTTTTGGGTGCCTTTGAAGAGCATGTGTTCGACGCAGTGGGCGAGGCCGGCACCGGTCCAGTTTTCCTCGTGGATGGAACCGGCGCGGATCCAGAACTGAACGGAGACGAGGGGGTGGTCGGCGTCTTCGCGGAGGAGGATTTCGAGGCCGTTGGGAAGGGTGTGGACCTGGGCGTCGAGGCGGGGGATGTCGAGGGAAGGTTCGGAGAGGGTTGGGATCAGGGCAGGCATGGAAGGAAAGGGGATGGGGCGTTGGGATCAACGCGGCTGGGTGAGAGGGGATGGGTGATGGGGAGCGCCGACTAGGGAGTGGTGCCGGGGCTGGAATGTTGGTCTTTGGCGGGAAGGAAGGGTTCGGTGAAGGCGGTATTGAAGTCGTAGCCGCCGTCGAAGTCTTCGAGGGAATCGCCTTCATTTCTGCCGAAGTAACCGATTTCGATGAGATTGTAGACGATGTGGCCGACGTCGAGACCGCGGTAGAGACCCCATTGATTGAGGAGGGTGAGCGACATGGGGCCGAACTCTTTGATGACGTAGTCGCAGAAACCGGCGAGCAACTCCTGGCCGGAGACGTGCTGGTCTTCCTGACCTTGGCGGAACATTTCGGAGGCGTGGTTGAGGGCGACGCGGACGAGGTCGTAGGCTTCTGGACGGTAGCGGTCGTCACGCTGGATGGCGTGGTGGACGGCTTGGGCGAACAGAGGGGACATTGTGGGGTGAGGTCGGGAAGATTAGAACGTAGGGGGCGGGGAATGTGGCGCAAAGTTGGAGAGGGTCAATGGAGGAGGCGAGGTGGGGGACAGGGGGCATTTTGTGCTTTCGTTTGGTGAAGTCCGTTTTTTGGTGGAGGATTGGCGAACTCCGTTTGACATTGATATGCACCCTGAAAGCGCGACCTCCCATGAGACTTGTTTGATTTTGCCTTCGTTACTGGCCTCGGATTGGTCGCGGGTGGGCGATGAGGTGCGGCGGGCGGAGGCGGCGGGGGCGCGATGGTTGCATTTGGATGTGATGGACGGGGCGTTTGTGGACAACATTTCTTTTGGGCCGCAGATGGTGCAGACGGTGAGGAAGGTGACGGATCTTTATTTGGATGTGCATTTGATGATTCACCGGGCGGATCATTATCTGGAGCGGTTCATCAAGGCGGGGGCGAACAACATCACGATTCATGTGGAGGCGAATTATGATTCGTCGGTGGGGGAAACGCTGAAGCGGATTCGGGCGGCTGGATTGCAGTGCGGGCTGGCCTTGCATCCGGACACGCCGTTTGAGGCGGCGTTGCCTCATGTGAGGGAGATTGATTTGCTGCTGGTGATGACGGTGGTGCCTGGGTTTGGCGGGCAGCCGTTCATGGAGAAGGAGACGATGCCGAAGCTGGTGGCGGCGAGGGATTATCGGGAAGCGAACGGGTTGAAGTATCATTTGGAGGTGGACGGTGGGGTTTATGTGCCTAGCGCGCCGATTGCGCGGCGGAATGGAGCGAATCTGCTGGTGTGCGGGACGTCTTCGTTTGGGCCTGCGGACATGAAGGGGGCGATGGCGGAATTGCTGGCGGCGGCGGGGTGAGGGGGGAGGGATCAGTAGTCAGTAATCAGTAATCAGTAATCAGTGGTTAGTGGTTAGTGGTGGGAGGAAGTTTTGGAGACTTGCATGTGGGTTGGTTTTCGGGAGGGTGTGGGCTTACTGATATGAAAGCACTTGTTCTGACCGGCCCTTCTGAGTTCCAATTTGACACCGTCTTCCCTGATCCTGTGGTGGGGGCGGGAGAGGTCTTGGTGCGGGTGAAGGCCTGCGGGATTTGCGGGAGTGACATTCACGGGATGGACGGGCGGAGCGGGCGGAGGCAGATGCCGATCGTGATGGGGCACGAGGCGGCAGGTGACATCGTGGCGGTGGGAGAAGGTGTGGTGGACTGGAAGGTGGGGCAGCGGGTGACGTTTGATTCGACGGAATACTGCGGGGAGTGTGACGAGTGTGAGCGCGGGTATGTGAATCTTTGTTCGAACCGGAAGGTGTTGGGGGTCTCGCCGGGGACGTATCGGCGGCACGGGTGTTTTGCGGAGTTGATTGCGCTGCCGACGCGGATTTTGTATGCGATTCCGGATGAGTTGAGCTATGAGAAGGCGGCGTTTGCGGAGCCGGTGAGCATTGCGCTGCA
>JARXAL010000245.1 GCA_029865835.1 Verrucomicrobiaceae bacterium | reverse complement strand
GGTCCAGGGGGGGATGCCGGTGGTGGCTTTTTGTTTGTTGAACCACTCGTGATAGGGTTTGGTGGGGGACATGGGGGCGGATTCGTTGACCATGAGGGGGCGGGCTTCTTTCCAGTATTGGTCGTAGGCGGCTTTCATTTGGGCGGCGATTTCGGGGTGGTCGGCGATGATGTTTTGGGTTTGGGCGGGATCGGCTTCCATGTCGTAGAGGGCGGGACCCGTGCCTGCGGATTTGGCTTTTTTGGCTTTGGCTTCGGCGCGGGAGGCGCCGACGTAACGGTAGCGTTGATTGCGGACGGTGAAGTTGATGTCCCGGAAGTTGTTGGGTTCGGTGCCGGTGGGCCAGCGGCAGATGTGGGCGAAGATGTGGCGGTCTTTCCAGTCGGTGGTGTTGCCTTCAAGGAGGGGGAGGAGGCTGCGACCTTCGACTTGGTTTTCAGGGAGGGGGGCTCCGGTGAGGGCGGCGAGGGTGGGGAAGACATCGATGTGGGCGGCGAGGGTGGGGATGTCTTTGTTGGCGGCAATTTTGCCGGGCCAACGGAGGAAGAAGGGGACATGGACGCCGCCTTCGTCAGTGGAGCCTTTGAGGCCTTTCATGCCGGCATTGAAGAAGGGATGGCCGGGGGCGAGGTCTTTGCTTGGGGTGCCTGAGCCGCCACCGGCCATGCCGTTGTCGGACATGAAGATGATGAGGGTGTTTTCAGAGAGTTTCCATTCGTCGAGTTTGGACTGCAGGAGGCCGATGTTTTCGTCGATGTTTTCGACCATGCCATAGAAGCCGGCTTGCTCAGTGCCGAAGCCGAGATCGGTGAAGTGTTTGGCATTTTTCTCGGGGGCGATGTAGGGGCCGTGGGGGGCGTTGGTGGCGATGTAGGCGAAGAAGGGTTCTTTTTTGTCGGCTTTGGTTTTGATCCAGCCGAGGGCGGCGGTGAAGAAGACGTCGGTGCAGAAGCCTTTGGTTTGGACGAAGGTGCCATTGTGGCGGATGACAGGGTCGATGTATTTGTTGTCTGGGGCGTCGGCGCAGGAGCAGTCGTATTTTTGGCCGATGCCGCCGGCACCATGCATGAAGGTTTCATCGAAGCCGCGTTGGTCGGGTTGATATTCGTGTTCGTCGCCGAGGTGCCATTTGCCGAAGATGCCGGAGGTGTAGCCGGCTTTTTTGAGGGACTGGGGGAGGATGGTGGCGTCGAGGGTCATGCGCTCGCGCTCGAGGATGGTGTGGGTGATGCCGTTTTTTTCCGGGTGGCGTCCGGTCATGAGGGCGGAGCGAGTGGGGGAGCAGGTGGGGGCGACCATGAAGTGGGAGAAGCGGGTGCTGGCATCATGGAGGGCATCGAGGTTAGGGGTTTTCAGCCAGGGGTGACCGTGGCGGCCGAGGGGAGGGAAGCCCTGGTCATCGGTGATGATGAGGATGATGTTGGGGCGGGAGCCTTCGAGAGCGGCTTGGAGGGGAGATGAGGGGTGGAGGAGAAGGAGGACGAAGGGGATGAAGCGCATGATGGTTGGGATCGGAGTGATGGTGTGGCTGTTGAACGCTGGAATCAGTGGGATTTTTCGAAAAGGTGGAAGGAAAGAACGCAAAGGGGCTGTCGTAGTGGTTGCATGTTTACGAAGGCGACTCTGGTGGTTTGGTGCGGGTGTTTATCGGTTTTGATGGGAGGGGAGGTGGATTGGGTGGCTTTAGGGCAAGGCAAGGAGGATGCGGCGGGTGTGATCGAAGGGGTGCTGAAGGAGAAGGGGAGCGTGCATTTGCCGAGGGGAACGTATCGATTGAGTCGAACGGTGGAGGTGAAGATGGCTGAGACGGGATTTGTGGCGGTGACGGGCGATGGGACGGCGCGATTGGTGATGGAGGGGGCAGGGCCGGCTTTGCATTTTATCGGGACGCATGAGGGTTCTGCGGCACCGACGACTTTCAAGGCGGGTGTGTGGGAGAGAGAGCGAACGCCGATGGTGTCGGGGATTGAGATCGTTGGCGGGCATGCGGAAGCGGATGGGGTCAAAGTGACCAAGACGATGCAATTCACCCTGAGTCGGGTGGTGGTGCGATTGTGCAGACATGCGGTGCATTTGGCGGAGCGAAATCGGAATGTGCTGATCAGTGATTGTCATCTGTATCAGAATCGGGGGATTGGAGTTTTCTATGACAACGTGAATCTGCATCAGTCCAACATCGTGGGCAGTCACATCAGTTACAATGGAGGTGGAGGCGTGGTGTCACGCGGGGGCAATGTGCGGAATGTTCACATTGGGACCTGCGATATTGAGGGGAATCACGCGGCGGACGGGCCGGCGACAGCGAATGTGTTGTTGGATTCGAGTGGGGGATCGATCGGGGAAGTGGCGATCACGGGTTGCACGATTCAGCACACGAACAAGGCCCCGGACTCAGCCAACATTCGAATCCTCGGCGCGGGGGCGGATCCATCGGTGGAGCGCAGAGGGGGGCGGGCGAGCACGAGAGAAGGCAATGTCACGATCACGGGCAATGTGTTCAGTGACGTGCAGGTGAACGTGGAGGTGAAGGATGCGCGGGGCGTGGTGATCACCGGGAATACGTTTTGGGAAGGGTTTCAGCATGATGTGCTGGTGGAGCGCAGTTCGCATGTGGTCGTGAGCAGCAACAATTTTGACCGCAATCCGCGCTATCTGGTGAACGGATTTGACAACGCGGAGTGCAACGGGCTGGTCTTTGTGGACTGTGAGGACAGCGTGGTGACGGGAAATGTCATCGGAGGGGTTTGGAAGAAGCGCGCGGCTTTGGATTTGGTTCGGTGCAAGCGGATGCAGGTGTCGCAGAACAGCGTTCTGGATTCCGATGGGAGCGGGCTATTGCTGGAGGAGGTGAGTGATAGCGTGGTCACGGGCAACCTGATTCGGGACGACCGGGAGGGAGCGGTCAAAGGCAAGGCGGTGTCTCTTTTGCAGCGCAAGTGCAGAGGGAATCTGGTGCAAGGCAACTTGCTGGGGAACGGCGAAAAGTCAGAGTGACGAAGCGTTGGTCTGACCGGTGATGCTGGAGATGACATCGTCGATGTCTTTCTTCCAGGCGGCGAGATTGGGGTGGGTGGGGTTTTCTTTGAAGAGGCGGATGAGTTCGAGGCCTGCGGTGCGGCCACCGACCTTGCTGCGGAGGAGGTCGAGTTGTTTGCGCCACATGAGGTCACTTCCGGCGTCTTCGCCCCATTTTTTGAAGGCATCTTCGGACATGGCGGCACGGTGGATGGCGGCGTCGAGCTGGATGCGTTCGTCCCACAGAGGGGCGAGTTCGGAGGGGTTGTTGGCGCGAGCGTCAGTGAGCAGCATGCGGTCGTAGACAGCATCCAGGTTCAAGGGAGCAAGGGACCAATCCTGCGGGGGTTTGATGTGATTTTGGAGGTTGTAGGCTTCGGAAAAGACGGAGCCCATGACGGACTGGGTGAGGAATTGGCCGGCATCGCGTTTGCCACCTGGGCCGCGCTCTTTGCCGGGCCCACCACGCCGTTCGCCGCCGCCAGTTGCCGGGAGGAGTGCCAGTTCCTGGGCGACGGTGGCGGCTTCTTTGGTGATGAGGCGGGCTTTCTTGAGGAGGGCGGGGCGTTCGGACTCCTCCTTTTGGGCGGCTTCGATGAGGAGGCCGAGCCAGGCGAGTTGGATGCGGATGGCTTTGGGGGCGCCGGATTCTTTCATCCATTCGATTTGCTCTTCACGCCAGCCTTCGGGTTCGACGGCAGGTGTGGTGCCGGTGCGGTCTGCGTTGACGATTTTGAGCGCGGTGAGGTAGAGTTCGGCGGAAGTGGACTCACTTGCGGTGGCGGCGCGGATTCGAGTTAGGGCACTGGCGAGGAGGGTTTCCTCGGATTGGGAGAAGTCTTCGTCGAGTTTTTGGAGTTGGCCGAGGAGTGCGGAAGCGTCGTCGGGGGAGAGGCCTAAGGGGTTGTCAGACGGTGGGGGCGGAGTGGTGGCCGCGTCTTGGGCTTGAGAGACCGCGAATTGAGTGAGGCAGAAGAGAGTCAAAAGGGAGCGAAGAGAGGACATGGGGAGTCGAGTAAACCCAGTTCCGGAACGTTTGTTGCCGGGAGGGAGCGAATTCGTCTGGGCGTGATCGGAGCTTAGCGGCCCGTCCAGGTGGCGAGTTGGCGAAGGGCTTGGACCAGGCGTGAGCGGCTGTCTTCGGGGTCTTTGCTGGGGGTGGTTTCGGCGACCTCGAGGAGGAGTTGGTGGTTGAGTTTGCTGCCGGGAAGGCCGCCATCGAGCAGGATGCCGAGACCGAGCATGGCGGTTTCGAGGCGGAAGTCTTCGCGGGCCTTGCGCCAGTCCTGTCCGCGATCCAGCACTTGGAGACTGCTGCCGTCAAAGGGACCGACGGTTTGCGTGGTGAATCGAGCGGAGGGAAGCCGAACGGTGGCGATGTGTTTGCCGGTCTCATGGCTGTTTGCGGGTGAGCCGTTGGGTTGGAACTCGTACCAGACGACCTGGGTGCCAGCGCTGCGGAGTTCTTTGGAGGGGATGTGACGGGTGCCGAGACGACGGAACTGGCGGACATTGTTGGGGTCGAAGGCGATTTCGAGAGGGTAGTCTGATTCGCCGATTTGGACTGCTTCCTGATCGGCGGGCAATTGGATGTTCACGCGGAGAAGGCGAAGGTTTGAGTCCCAGGGACAAGCCGCGACTTCGGTGCGCCAGGAGTGGATGTAGAGTTCGGGCTTTTTGCGAGAGGGGGATTCCTTTTGGGCCGTGCCGGAAGGTGTGGGGTCAATTGGTTTAGCTTCCAGTTGGGTGGTGGCTTGGGCGATGGGTTGGCGGAGGCGGCGTGGGTAGACGACCAGGCTATCGCCGGGCGTTTTGCTGGCGTTGATGAAAGGCGAGTTTGCTTTGGTGGTGGCGAGGCCAAAGGAGGGGAATTTGGCGAAGGTGTTTTTTGGGGGTTCTTCGAGTGGGGCGACGGGGGCTGGGGCGAGCGTTGCCTGAGGGGCGGCGACGGGGGAGGGTTGCTCGGGGAGGGTGGCGACGATGGCCTTCGACTGATCCACTGCGACGGGAGCCGGGGGAAGATCGGCCGGGATGCGGTGTTCGACGGGAGATTTTGGCAGAGTGGTTTCGTTTTGGGGCGGGGTGGTGGAAACCGTTGTGGGCTGTTGCTCGTCTTGTGACTGAGTGCCGAGCCAGTAGGCGGCGAAACTGAGGGTTAGGAGGGCGGCGATGCGGAGCAGCGATCCCATGAAGGAGTGGCTATTGGATGAGCGATGGGAGGGAGTCAGGCGGGGGGGGCTTGAAACGGGTTTTTGGAGGGGCGGTTGCAAGACGCCGCGGCGTTGGCTGGAGGTCAGGTGGAGGTCGTGCAGCGGAGAGGTGGTGCGCAGGGTCTCGGCGAGATGCTGGATTTCGGCGACTTCATCACGAAGCTGGGGATGCGATTCAATCCAATCTTGGACGACGGGGTGTTCGTCGGGAGAAAGGTCGCTGAGGGCGTAGCGCGTGATGAGGGGGTTGTCTGAATCTGAAGGGTTCATGAAAGGTGGGCGTGGGGAGGGGTTCGTGCGAGCTGGCGTTCCAGTTGGAGGCGAAGTTTTTTCAACGAGGTATGAAGAATGAAGCCGACGTTGCCGACAGTGAGGCCGGTGATTTCAGCGATTTGCTGGTAGGAGCAGTCGTGCTGGAACTTGAGTTTGAGGACTTCCTGCTGGTTGGGGGTGAGGGATTCCACGAGTTCCCAGACGCGGTCGGAGAGGTCTTGGACATCGGCTTGATGGCCGGGTTCTTCGTGCTGGGAGGGAAGGAGGGAGAGGGCGGTGTCGTTGCCGAAGTCGAGGCGGTGGTCTTTGCGGAGGACGTCGAGGGCGCGATTGCGACAGACGGTGTAAAGCCAGGCTTTGAGGTTTTCGCGGACCTTGGCGTGGTCAGCGACCCAGAGTTTGAGGAAGGCGTCCTGGACGACGTCACGGGCTCTCTCGGCATCCCCATTGAGGATGCCGGTGGTGTAACCGATGAGCGCGCTTTCATGTTCTTGGAGCGCACGCTGGACCAGTTGATGGGCTTCGCTGGAGTCGCGCTGGTCTGGCATGCTATTAATCTGCCAGATTGAAACGGAATGGGAAAGGATTTGTTAGAGCGGAAATTGGCTGGATTGGCGGGAGGTTTTTCGGATTGCAAAGCCGAGCGTGCTGGATTGGGTGTGGCGGTGAACCAGGGACATGAGAGGCAAAGGAATCGTAGAACCCAATCGCCGCGGCGTGGACGGGGTGGGGACATGCGGGGACGGGGACCAGAGAGGGAGATGAGGGTGCCGCCGGCACCGGCTCTCGGGAGTGTGGTGCGTGCGTGTGCGGCGGCGAGGAAGGCGCTGGTTGAGGGGCCGAATGCGGTGAGGGATTTTTGGCGGGCGTGGGATGCGGAGCATGGGAAGCGGCCGGATTTTGGGCTTTGGCGACAGTTGCGGGAGGGGGACCGGTTTGGGGTTCGGTTGGAGGGGATTGTGGATTAGATGGGGCGCGCTTTGAGGGCGGGGGATGTGCAGGTGCGGTGGGGGGCGCTGGCATTGGTGCCTGCTTTGCCGAGTCGGTTTGCGACAGGGCCGCTTGGGAGTTTGGTGCGTGAGGCGGTGCGTTCGGTGAGGCCGGAGGGTGTGCCGAATTCGGTGGCTTGGGTGGGTTGGTTGGTGGGCGTGTGGCTGAGGGACGGAGGGATGGATGAGGTGAGGGATTTGATCAATGGGCAGGAAGGCGGGACATGGAAGGTGGGAAGGTCGGTGGGTTTTGCGGGGGTGAGGGCGGAGAAGTGGCTGCCGGTATCGGGTGGGGTGTTTCGGTGGTGGGTGGCTGATGCGATTGAAGTGAAGAAGGAGTCGTCGAGCTGGTTGGTGACGGCTTGGCAACTGCGGCGGGATGCGCGAGTGGCGGGAGCGCCGAGGAGTTCGGGGGAGGCTTTGACGTTGCTGAATGCGGCGGCTTTGGCTCGCCGGGAAGGGGAGCCTGAGGAGAGTGTTCGGTTGGAGGCGTTGGCTTTGGCGTTGATGCCTGAGCGGATACCGGAGGGTTTGGCTAAGCGAGGACAGGTGGCGGCCTGGAGGGTGGTGGAAGGGGGATTGCAGACGTTGGAGCGGTTTCCGGTGAAGATGGAGGAGATGTTTTTTCCGGGGGAGCCGATTGAGAGTGAGCGCGGTCAGGAGACGGCGCGTTTGTTTGGGGATGCTGAAGATGCGTCGGCGGAAGGGTTGATGGCGGAGGTGCAGGGAGCAGGGGATTGGGAGGTTTTGAGGGCGGCTGGAGTAGCGATGCGGTATCCGATGGCCGCGCTGGCGTGGGTGGCGAAGAAGGCGCCGCATCATGTGGTGAAGAAGCAGACGGAATTGTTGGAGGCGGGGGTTAGATTGGCATTGAAGCACCACTGCCTGGGGAGTGCCGGGCGGATGCTGGCGGTGTGGCCGGGGAGGGCGGAGATGGTGGTGGCGTATGCTCGGGTCATGCGCGCGAGTGTGAAGAAGATGCCGGTGCTGCGCGATTGGGCGGTGTGGAACGAGTGGGCGGGGTTTTTGCGGGCAGCGTGGGGGCGATTGGAGGCGGGGGCGATTGCGGATGAGGAGACGGTGTTTTTCCTGCAGGAGACGTTATTGGATCGGGAGAAGACGACATTGAAATGCCTGCCGGCATCGCTGCAGGAGGGGGATGTTTTGGCTGCGATTGAGGCGGATCCGAGGTTGATGTCGGTGTTGGAGCATCAGCGGACGTTGGAGCTTTGGGAGGTGGCGTCGCTGACGCGGGAGCGGGCGGAACTGGCGGGGTGGATTTGGGTGAGTGTGGTGACGATTGGGGAGGGTGCGGGCGGGCGTTATGGAGCGCTGCTTTTGGGTTCGGGTGGGAAGCGGATGATGAGGGGGAAGTTGCGAATTGATGCGGGGATTGACACTGAGGGTGGGGCGGCGATGGCGGCGGAGATTGCGGGGACGGTGAAGGATCTGGCGGGCGAGGTGCCGGTTGGTGGGGTGATTTTGGCGGTGGATGTTCGGGTTGAGGGGATGGATTGGGATTCCGTGTTTGAGGGGATTCAGGTAACGAGGGTGCCGAGTTGGGAATCGGCGTTTCGGGCGGTGCGTGAGGGAGTGGTTCCTGGGGCGTTCGCTGAGATGATGTGACAACTGAGCGAGGCGGGGTATGCTGGGGCGATGAAGTGTTTGCATTTGTTTTGGCTGTTTTGCCTTGTTTTGGGTTCGTCCGTGTTTGCGGAGGGGCGGGCCAAGCATGTTTTCATCATTAGTATTGATGGGGCGAAGCCGGCGGTGATTGCGGAGTCGGAGATGCCGGTGTTGAAGCAGTTGGCGGCGGAGGGGGCGGTGACTTGGGAGGCGAGCACGATTTTTCCTTCGAAGACGCTGCCTTCGCACACGTCGATGCTGACGGGGGTGGGGCCGGACAAGCATCAGGTTTTGTGGAATGATTTTTCGCCGCTGAAGGGGTTTGTGAAGGTGCCGACGGTGTTTTCGTTGCTGAGGGCGGCGGAGGCTGATGCGGTGACGGCGATGTTTGTGGGGAAGATGAAACTGCGGCATTTGTGGTTGGACGGGAGTTTGGACGTGTTTGATTTTGGGGGGCCGATGACGCGGGCTCCGGTGGCGGGGTCGGCTGAGATTGAGAAGGACAAAAAGTCATCGCAGATGGTGGCGAAGCAGGCCGTTGATTGGTTGGCGGGGAATGCGCCGCGACTGGCTTTTTTGCATTTTTCTGATCCGGATAGTGCGGGGCACAAGAGTGGGTGGGGATCGCCAGAGCAGAAAGAGGCGTTTAAGGTGACGGATCAGGCGTTGGGGCAGTTCTTGCGGGCTTTGAAGGGGTCGCCGATGGCGGAGGACAGTGTGGTGATCATCAGTGCGGATCATGGGGGGCATGACAAGACGCATGGGGACAACATTCCTGATGACATGCTGATTCCTTGGATTGCTTGGGGGAAGGGTGTGAAGGCGGGACACGTGATTGCGGCGCCGGTGACGACTTATGACACGGCGGCGACGGCGCTTTGGTTGCTGGGGGAGCCGGTGCCGGAGGGGTTTGATGGGAAGCCGGTGGTGAGTGCGTTTGGGGAGTGAGGGTGAGTGGACGGAGGCGATGTGGGGATCGTTTTGAAAGGGGTTTCCTATTGAGAGTTACTGACTGTTGCTGAGAGGCAAATGTATTGCGCGACTTCGGTCCCGGTGGTATTTGTCCGACATGACAACGCAATTTCTCACGGATCAGGAAGGGAAGCGGGTGGCTGTCGTCCTACCCGTTGATGATTTTGATGAGTTGATGGAGGACGTGTCGGACTTGGCCGCTGTTGCGGAGAGGCGCGATGAGGAGCGGTTCACGCTGGATCAGGTCAAGCAACGTCTCATTGCAGATGGACTTCTATCGCATTGAGTTCACGCGATCAGCGGAGAAGGATTTGAGGAGGTTGGAGAGATCCAGGATTGGGTCGATTCTCGAAGAGATCAGTTGCCTCTCAAATGATCCAAGGCCGCATGGAGTCAAGAAGTTGGCAGGGGCTGAGCGAACATACCGGATTCGAGTCGGTGACTATCGAGTCGTGTATGAAATCGAGGATGACGTTCTGTTGGTTCTTGTTATTCGCGTTGCGCACCGAAAGGATGTTTACAAATGAGGTGGGTGAACAAGACGCGATTGAACAGCGGCTACCTCGTTGGAGTGGAAATGAGTCCCGTTTATGCACTCTTGAACCTGCAGTTGAGGGCTTGCCGTGGCTATTTGGGGCGAGACTATGTGCGTCCCTTCAAAATCTTAAGTCCTTGATCATGACTCAAAAAGCAGACCCACGAACGGCGCAGTTTTGGAAGGTTATTCTTGTTAATGGTCTGCTGCTGGTTCTCAATACGATTGCGCTCCTTTGCGGGTGGAATTCAGTTGACCGCCCAACCGGAGGGTTCCCTCTCCTGACATACTGCACCCTTCCAGCGATGAGTATAGCGGTTGCCTTGACCATGAAAGTGACGGGTCGATGGCATTGGGGGCAGGTCATTTTCTCTGCAATCTTTGCCCTAGCACTCAGTATCCTAACGCTTATTGCGGTCGGAATGCTCGTGGTAGCCGGTGCTTCACCCGCCTGATGTTTTCAGACTTCATTTCTGAGGGAGGGAACGGGTCGTATTCGGGATTAGTGGGCTTCGAGCCAGGTTTGGCCGGTGCCGGCTTGGACTTCGATGGGGACGCGGAGGGGAAGGGCGTGGCGCATGGAGTCGGTGATGAGGAGTTTGGCGGCGTGGACTTCGTCTTCGGGGACTTCGAAGAGGAGTTCGTCGTGGACTTGGAGGAGCATG
>JARXAL010000225.1 GCA_029865835.1 Verrucomicrobiaceae bacterium | reverse complement strand
GCCGGCGGGGCGAGCGGGGAAGTTGAATTTGGTGGCGGCCTCGGTGAGGGCTTTGAGGGGTAAGGGGGCTTCGTTGGGGCCGAAGGTGGCGACTGGGAATGGGTTTTCGCCGTGGGCGGGGAGGTCGATGAGGAGGCAGCGAAAGCCGGTGGCGCAGAATCGGACAGCGATGGGGAGGAGGTCTTCTTTGCGGCCTCGTCGGCCGTGGAGGAGGACGAGGGTAGCGTTGTTTTCGATGCCGGTGGGCGGAAGGGTGAGGTTGCGTTGTTGGAGTTGGGAACGCAGGAGGGTGCCGCGTTGGTCGAGGGTGCCAGAGGGATCCGGGCGGCAGAGCAGGGTGGGGGTGCCGTCACTCAGGGTGAAGGGCGTGATGGTGATGCCGTGAGAGGCGGGGGCGTTGAGGATGACGTGGTGGTAGTCCTGGAGGGGGCGGCGGGCGGGACTGGTGATTTCGCGGGCGGCGAGCCAGGCGGCGCCGATCCAAACGACTGGCACGGCGATGAGGAGCCAAGGGATGAGGCGGGTGCACCGTCGTCTGAAACGCGTGGCACCCGAGTTCATTGGATGGAGGTGCGCTAGGCGATGAGCGTTTGGTCGCGGGAGGGGCCGATGCCGACGAGGGCGATGCGGGCGCCGGCGAGTTCGGAAAGGCGATTGAGGTAGGATTTGGCGAGATCAGGGAGGTCCTTGTAGTCGCGGATGCCGCTGAGGTCTTGTTTCCAGCCTTGATGCTCTTCGTAGATGGGTTCGCACTTCTCGATGTCTGAGATGGTGGCAGGTGGGTAGTTGACGACTTTGCCGTCGAGGCGATAGGCGGTGCAGATTTTGATGGAGTCGAGGCCGTCGAGGCCGTCGAGGTTGGTGATGGCGAGTTCATCGGCGCCGTTGATCATGACGGCGTAGCGGATGAGGACCATGTCGAGCCAGCCGCAGCGACGGGCGCGGCCGGTGGTGGCGCCGAATTCGCGGCCCATGTTGTGGAGCATGTCGCCGATGGCTTCGTTTTCGGTGGTGAAGGGGCCTGAGCCGACACGGGTGGTGTAGGCTTTGGCGACGGCGACGACGTGGTCGATCATCCGAGGGGGGACACCGGAGCCGGTGCAGGCGCCACCGGCGGTGGTGTTGGAGGAAGTGACGAAGGGGTAGCTGCCGTGATCGATGTCGAGGTAGGTGCCTTGGGCGCCTTCGAAGAGGAGTTTTTTGCCCGCCTGGATGGCTTCGTGGAGGCGGACGGTGGTGTTGGTGACGTGCGGGGCCAGGATGGCGGCGGCGGCGAGGATTTTGGCGACGGTTTCGTCTGCGGGGACTTCGTCGACACCGACATCACGGAGGGTGATGTTGTGTTCGGCGATGCGGTGGCGGAGTTCCTCTTCGAGTTCGGCGGGGCGAGTCAGGAGGATGGCACGGATGCCGGAGCGTTCGACTTTATCGGCGTAGGCGGGGCCGATGCCGCGGCCGGTGGTGCCGATTTTTTTGTCGCCGCGTTTGACTTCGCGGGCGTGGTCGAGGGCGCGGTGGTAGGGGAGGACGAGGTGGCAGGTTTCGGAGATGAGGAGGTTGTCAGGCTCGATGGTGACACCCTGGCCGCGGAGTTTGTTGATTTCCTCGATGAGGCCGATGGGGTCCATGACGACGCCATTGCCGATGACGCAGAGTTTGTCCTTCCAGAGGATGCCTGAGGGGATGAGGTGGAGGATGTATTTTTCACCGCCGTTGATGACGGTGTGGCCGGCGTTGTTGCCGCCAGCGGCGCGCACGACGACGTCGGTACCTTCAGTGAGGTAATCGACGATTTTGCCTTTTCCTTCATCACCCCATTGGGCGCCGACAACGATGATATTGGACATTGATTGAGAGAGGACGGGAGGGGCAGAAGAGCCCGGTCTGGGTTTTTGAAATGGGGTCAAGAGGTGAGCGGGCCATGAAGCGGGTGATTGCTTGGGGTGGCCTTCCGTGAGGGTTGCTCACGCGAGATGAGGGTCAACTTCCCATGCTATTGAAGAGGAAGATGGCGGCGCCACAAGCGAGGATGGCGAGGAATCCGAAGACCATGAGGCCGGCGCTGCCATTGCCTTTGGGTTTGGCTTTGGGGCCGAATCCGGTGCGAAGGCTGCCGTTGTAGGGCATGGCGCCGTAGCCGTCGATGGTGTTGCCGGAGGCTTGGGCGTGGGCGGAGTAGGCGGCGGCGGAGTCGGAATCGAAATCGGCTTCGTCACCGATGAAGATGCAGTCTACGGAACCGAGTGTGAAGGAGGGGGTCTGAGTGAGGGACAATTCGGCCACGAGTTCGCCTTGGATTTTGGTGCCATTGGTGGAGCCGGTATCGCGGAAGATCCAGTCGGCGCCGTCGAAGGTGAGTTCGCCGTGATGGCTTGAGACGGAGGCATCCGGGATGATGATGGCATTGTCGTCGGCGCGACCAACAGTCATGAGCTCAGCGGTGAGATCGATTTCTCCGGTGGTGCCTTCGGGGGTGGTGTAGTGAATCCTGGCCATAGAATGAGTAGTTTTAGCGATTTTAGTGCGCTTGATCAATGAGTTTGGCGAACTCGGCGAAAAAATACTTGGCGTCGTTGGGGCCTGGGGCGGCTTCGGGGTGGTATTGGACGCTTAAAACGGGGTGATCGCGGTGGCGCATGCCTTCGACGGTGCCGTCGTTGAGGTTGATGTGGGTGACCTCGACGTTGGAGGGGAGGCTGGAGGGATCGATAGCGAAGCCGTGGTTTTGGCTGGTGATGGCGACCTGGCCGGTGCGGAGGTCTTTGACGGGTTGGTTGCCGCCGCGGTGGCCGAATTTGAGTTTGAAGGTTTTGCCTCCGAAGGCGTGGCCGAGGATTTGGTGGCCGAGGCAGATGGCGAAGATGGGGGTTTTGCCCATGAGTTGGTTGATTTCCTGGTGGATGTAACCAAGCGCGGCGGGATCTCCGGGGCCGTTGGAGAGGAAGACGCCGTCGGGATTGCGGGCGAGGACGTCGGAGGCTTTGGTGGTGGCGGGCACGACGTCGACGTGGAAGCCATTTTGCCGGAGGCGGCGGAGGATGTTCTTTTTGATGCCGAAGTCGTAGGCGACGATGCGGTATTTGGCGGGGGGGAGCTTGCGGAAGACGCCTTCGGGGCCACCGAGGGAGTTTTGGGAGGGGTTGGGGATGTCCCACTCGCGGCTTTCGGTGTCTTCGGGATCCCAGGTGTAGGGTTTGGGGGTGGTGACTTCTTTAACGAAGTCGGAACCTTCCATGGGGGGGCTGGCGAGGGCGGCGGCGTGGGCTTCTGCCTGGGAGAGTTCGCTGGTGATGATGCCACGCATGGCACCGGAGGTGCGGAGGTGCTTGGTGAGGGCGCGGGTGTCGATGCCCTGGATGCCGGCGACGTTCCAGCGTTTGAAGTAGTCGTCAAGGGTGCTGGTGGAGCGCCAGTTGCTGGGGACGGTGCAGAGTTCTTCGACGACGAAGCCGCGGATGTGGGGCTGGTAGCTTTCGGGATCGATGTCATTGACACCGTAATTCCCGATCATGGGATAGGTCATGGTGACGATTTGGCCGCGGTAGGAGGGATCGGTGGCGACCTCCTGGTAGCCTGTCATTGAGGTATTGAAGCAGACTTCACCCGTGGCGGAGCCAGGGGCGCCAAAGGATTCGCCTTCAAAACTGCGTCCATCTTCGAGTACTAAAAGGGCCTTCATTAAGCTGTGGGTCGGTGCAAACGATCAGGCGTAACGCTGTCAGAGGGGCAATGCAAGGGGAAGGCTGAAATTTGCGCGAGGGCCTTGATTTTGAGGTGAGGGATTGGGCGGAGAGTCGGGTTGCAGTTGGCGGATTGACTTGGCAGGCGATTTGCTGCTAAGCTCCTCAAATCGATGGATCCGGGGTGTGTTCCCGGGCTGACGATTGATTGGTTGTATGGCGAAGCCTGACCCGTTTTGTTCAGGGGGTTCCTCCGGTGCTGTGGGAGGATCTGGGCAGGTTGTTGTTGAGCTGTGTGGTCTGAGTGGAGCAGGGCTGATTTTTTGGTCGAGGAAGCGGTTTGAGGTGTGCACGGAAGTGATGGTTCGGGTGCGGGCGGCGGTGTTGCCAGAGTTGGTGGGTGATAAGGAGGGAACTTGGAGAATGCTGCGGGGGATTGTGGTGCAGTGTTTGGCGGAGCGGAGGGGGGATGGGTCGTGCGGGTTTCGGGTGGGTTTGTTGGTGGTGGGAGAGAGGAGGAAGGAGGCGAGGGGGTTGGAGGTGGATGAGAGGGTGTTTGTGAGGTGTGATTGGCTTGGGGGGAGTCGGATGGGGTTAAATTGAGTGTCTGAGGGACAAATTTATGGAAATTATAAATAAATGGGTGCAAGGTATGGGATGCTTGATTGTTTTGGGAGAGTCCGGGACTGGTTCCGCCGAATGGTGGTCGTGGGTGTTGGTCTGGCCGTGATGGCACCGGATGGGCGGGCGATTTTATTTGAGGGATCGGGGGATCCTTTGTTCAATACGACGGCTCCGACAGGGGTTTATGAGGATTCGGGTTGGCAGTATTTGGGGTATTATGGGGGGTTTTTGGGGACGGCGATTGCGCCGCAGTACTTCATTACGGCGCAGCATTTCGGGCTGCAGGGAGGGACGTTTTCGCAGGATGCGTTGTTCACTGGCGGGGCAACGGTGAATCATACGATTGATGCGGCGGCGAATGGGGGGCTGGGTTATTGGGACATTGCGGGGAGTGATTTGAGGGTGTTCAAGATTGAGGGGAGTTTTGCGAGCTATGCGGAGATTTACGTGGGGAGCGGAATCGGGGCAGAAGCGGTGATGACGGGTCGGGGAGGGGTGCGTGGGGATGCGGTTTTGAATGGGGTGGGGACGACGGTGGGCTGGGAGCACACGGTGGGTGACGGGGTGGCGAGATGGGGGACGAATCTGCTGAGTGGGACGTCGGGGAGCGGGGCTGGAACGCAGTGGGTGGCGAAGTTTGACGGAGTGGGGGGGACGACGTTTGAGGCGGGGCTTTCGGCGGGGGATTCGGGGGGTGGGATGTTTGTGAATGAAGG
>JARXAL010000181.1 GCA_029865835.1 Verrucomicrobiaceae bacterium | reverse complement strand
CACCTTCTCGTAGCCCTTTGAGATCGGCCGAAACACGATCAAATACATCTTGTCGTTGCACCAAAACGACACCCGATTCATCCGCTCCAGCGGATCCGCCACATCCACCACCGAATACTCATCCAAATCATCCACCACAGGTGCCTCCGCCTTCACCACCACCTTCTCTTCCTTCACCGCCGCCATCTCCCCTCCTCGACTCAACTCCACCCCGGCCTTCTTCCCCTTCCCCGCCGACGCACACTGCGTCAAAAGCGGACACACAACCGCCAACATCAATCCCAGAAGCCTCCGTTGCATCTTCATGCAGAACGCGCTGCTGATTTTTCGAGAGCTGCCAGCACCGCCGCCACCCCACCCTTCTTATACACCGGATCAAACTGGCTCCTGTAATTCGCCACCATGCTCACCCCCTCAATCACCACATCCGTCGTGTGCCACCCCTCCGCTTCCTCCATCCGATAGATCACACTATACTTACTCCCCTGATAAATCGTGAAGGTCGAAACATCCACCCGCCCCGCTGCCGCCTCTGCTGCCGATTGATACTTCACCTCCGGCATCTGCCCGACCTTAAACCGACTCCCATAAGACCGAATGATCAATTTCGTAAACAGCCCGATCGCCTGCTTCTGCTGAGCCGCGTCAAACTCCCTCCATCCCGGCCCGATGGCCCGCCTCGTCATCACATCAAAACTAATATGTTTCTCCAAAACCGGCCCGATCTGCCGCATCAGAGTCGGCTTATCAGTTGCCCGGCCCGCCAACGCCAACACCTCCTCCACCGCAGCCTTCAGTCGGGTCTGCGCAGATTCCAGCGAACTGGCTCCAAAAGTCACTCCGGCGGTGGTCAATGCTGCGAATGTTAAAATCAATCGGCGTTTCATGGCACTGGAGCAGGCTCCTTCGTTTCGTCTTTCTCCAAACTTCCAAACGCCATCTTGCCAATCAATCCCTCAAGATCAACCGACGATTCAGTTAACGTGATGCGATCCCCCGCCGCCAGGTAGGTCTCATCCGCCCCCGGCGACAACAAAATGTATTTGTCCCCGATCAAACCCGTCGTCTTGATCGAAGCCATCGAATCCGTCGGCAACTTCAAACCCGCAAGCACACTCACCGTCACAATCGCACTGTAGTCCTTCGGATCGACCCGAATCGCCTCCACCCGCCCCACCGGCACCCCCGCCACATGCACGCTCCCCCCCACATTCAACCCGCTCGCACTCGAAAATCGCACCTCCACCCGGTAACTGTCACTCCCCAAAAGCGACCCCGCCCCAAGCTTCACGGTCAAGTAAAGCACCGCCGCCAGCCCCAGCAAAACAAAGCCTCCAACGAGATATTCCAACTGCTTTTGCTTCATGTGTCTTCCGTATGAATGGTTTCACCTCTTCGAATGGATGCAAGCATCTTTGACAGTTCTTTCTCACTATCTCGAAACTGAATCACCATCGCCTCTTCAGACGCAATAAACTCGCCAGGCGACCCCTGAAAAACCATTCTTCCAGTATCAAGCAAAGCCACCAAATCCGCCGCCACCAGCGCTTCCGGCACATCGTGCGTCACAATCAACGCCGTAAACCCAAACTGCCGCTGATACTTCGCTATCATCGTAAACACCGCATTCCGCCTAACCGGATCCAGCCCCGCCGTCGGCTCGTCAAAAAGCACCAACTCCGGTCGCGTCACGATCGCCCGCGCCAAAGCCAGCCGCTTCTGCATCCCTCCAGACATCTGCCCGGGATACCGATCCCAAAACGCCTCCAACTCCAACTGCTTAAGCGCCTCCAAACTCCGCTCCCTCACCTCACCGGCCGGCAAATCCATCGTCTGCTCCAATGGCAACGCCACGTTCTCCAGCGCCGTCAGCGAATCAAACAACGCATTGCTCTGAAACAAAAAACTGCACCTCGACCTAAAGTGCTGCCTCACCCCCGCATCACCCCGCGCCAACAGCCTCCCATCAAACCAGATCTCCCCCGCGTCCGGTTCAATCACATCCGCCAAACACTTCAAAAACACCGACTTCCCCGCCCCACTGCGTCCCAGGATCGCCACCAAACTTCCCCTCGGCACAGCCAGACTCGCCCCCGCCAGCACCGCCTGCTCACCAAAGCATTTGTGCAGTCCCTCTATCTTGAGGAGCATTTCCTGGGGTGCCGCAGTCATCATCTCAAATCAAAAACGAAGTGATCACATAGTCCGCCGCCAAAACAATGATCGACGACTGCACCACCGCCCGTGTCGTCGAAGCACTGACCGCACGCGCTCCCGTCCCCGCCCGGCTCCGGTGTGCATTGAACCCGTGGTAGGCGCACAACGTCATTGTCAAAAACCCAAAAGTCACCGCTTTAGTCAAACACTCCCGAACATCCGCCGACTCCACCGCCCGCTCCACCGCAGACCAATAAATCCCCGGCTCCAATCCCAGCAGCAGCGACCCCGAAAGACTCCCTCCCCACAGCCCCACACAACAAAACAACGCCGTCTGCATCGGAAACACCATCAGCGCCGCAATCAATCGGGGCGCCACCAGATACGCATGACTGCTCACCCCCATCGTCTCCAGCGCAGCAATCTGCTCCGTGTTCCGCTGAAGCCCCAACTCCGCCGCCAACGCCGACCCCGCCTGCCCCACCAGCATCAACGCCGCCAAAACCGGCCCCAACTCCCTCACAATGCTCAGCGATACCAGCGTCCCCAATAAACTCTCTGATCCAAACCGATTCAGCACATAGTATCCCTGCAATCCCAGCACCAATCCCGTAAACAACCCCACAATCAAAATCACCGGCAAACACCGCGCCCCCTGCTCAAACATCGCCCGCACCACCCGCCGCCCCAACTTCCTCGACCCCGCCGCCATCCGAAACGACCGCCCCACGAACATCGCCACATCGCCCAGCGACTGGACGATCTCAAGAGTATACCTGCCAACAGCGCGAACCATGAATGCCTCTCTGCTGTCGCCCAAAAACCCTCCTTTGCAATCCAAAAGCAGACACCACGCTTCGACACCTTACCTCTCCACCCCAACCGCCACCCGTTCCCTCGCCTTCCTCAAACTCACAACAACCCGATACCCCAGCAAAACCACCACCACCGCCGCAAACCAAAGCGGATAGGTCGCATCAGACTTCACGATCATGTAGTAATGCAACACACCGCCAATCGTGATGTAATACGTCAGTCGATGCAGCTGCGCCCACCGGGCACCACCCAGCTTCTTGATCATCGCATTCGTCGACGTAACCGCCAACGGCACCATCAACGCAAAACTAAACATCCCCACCGCAATAAACCGCCTCTTAACCACATCCTCAAAAACCGTCCCCAACTGCCAATCCCGATCAAACGCCAGGTAGGTCAGCAAATGCCCGCAGCAGTAAAAAAACGCGAACAACCCCAGCAATCGCCGCTGCTTGAGCAGCCAATTCCAACCCAACAGCTTCCTCAAAGGCGTCACCAACAAGGTCAGCACCAGAAAAACCAGCGTCATCACGCCAGTCGCCCGCGTCACAAACTCCGCCGGATTCACCCCCAACTTCCCACGCCATGCATCGAATCCCATCAGCACCATCGGCAACAACCCATTGATGAAGATCAGTTGCCGATGAAATCGCCCGTCCTGGCTCAACGTCACAGCCATTCAAAAATCCTCCTCGAAGTTCATCCCCGCATAAAGGTGCGCCACCTGGGCCTCATAGCCATTGAACATCAATGTCTCACGCGAACCCGCTTCCCCAATCCGCCTCTCCTTGGCCTGTGACCACCTCGGATGATCCACCTTCGGATTCACGTTCGAGTAAAACCCGTATTCCCCCGGATTCGCAAGACTCCAGGTCGTCGGCGGCTCACGATTCGTCAGTGTGATCTTCACCACTGACTTGATGCTCTTGAACCCATACTTCCACGGCACCACCAACCGAATCGGCGCCCCATTCTGATTCGGCAGCGTCTTGCCATACAATCCCGTCGCCAAGAGCGTCAATGGATGCATCGCCTCATCCATTCGCAACCCCTCTACATACGGCAAATCGATCCCCGCCGACCCCGCATCCGGCATCTGTTTCAAATCATAGTAAGTCTCAAACGCCACATGCGTCGCCTCACTCCTCGGCTCCACTAGACTCAGCAGCTTCGCCAACGGAAAGCCCACCCAAGGAATCACCATCGACCAACCTTCCACACATCGAAATCGATACACTCTCTCCTCCGACTCCATCTTCAACAAATCCTCCAACCCAAACACCCTCGGCTTACCCACCAATCCACCCACCTCCACCGACCACGGATCCGTCACAAAATCCTTCGCCTTCGCCGCCACCGCCGACTTGTCTGTCGAAAACTCGTAGTAGTTGTTGTAACCCGCAATCTCACCAAACGAATTCACCTTCTCATCCGCACCCAACGAACTCTGAAACGTCGAGTCCACCACCGTCGCGATCTCCGAACCCGTACTCTTGACGTCACTCCTCGGACTGAACGCCCGATACATCCCTCCTGTCGCCACAGCTGAACCCGCCCAAATCGCCGTCTTCATGAAAAACCGCCGATTCAGAAACGTCTCCTCTGGCGTGATCTCGCTAGAAGGAATTTTGGAGATCGGGTTCATAGGAGGTTCAACAACGAATCAACTGCAAGAGTCCCCATAGCCGATCCTATTCCAAAAATCAAACCCCCACCCTTCCAAGATCAGCCCACCATTGCGCCCAACTCGGTCGTCGTCTAAAAAGCCACTGTCCAATCCACCACCATGATCACACGTCCAATCGCCATCCTCGCACTCCTCACCTCCACTCTGGCCGCCGCCGACCTTCCCAAGGTTCCTTCCAAACCCATCGCCGCCAAAAAGGAACTCCTTTTCTCAGACGACTTCTCAGGCAGCGAACCCGCCAAAGTCTGGCACAAAGTCGTCCCCACCTTTGCCATCGAAAACGAAACCCTCAAAGGCACCCAAACCCGCGACAAAGACGAACCCTCTGCCGACGGCAAATCCATCTCCAAAGCCCACGCCGCCGTCCACGGCCTCGAAATCCCCACCAAAGACTCCATCGTCGAATGCAAAATCCGCTTCGACGGCGCCACCATGATCGATGTCGAATTCGATGACCGCAAATACACCGGCGCCCACTACGGCCACCTCTGCCGTGCCCAAGTCCGTCTCAATGGCGTCACCCTCATCGACGAACGCGACGGCAACATGCGCAATGACATCCGCGAAATGCGCAACGATCCTTCCAAAAAAGCCGAGGTCACCGAACTCCTCAAAGGCCGCCAAGTCACCTACCCCGCCACCCTCAAACCCGGCAAATGGTACGCCCTCGTTGTCGAAACCGTGAACGACGAAATGCGCGTGACCATCGACGGCAAACCCGTGGCCTACCTCAAATCCTCCGGCATCGCCCACGCCACCAAATCCAAAATCGAACTCGGCGTCGCCGGCAAAGACGGATCCTTTGACGACCTCAAAGTCTGGAATGCCGCACCCGCCAAGTAATCCCCTTCGCGCACGTTCGAACCACCTCTCCCATGTCGCTGCTCGAACGCCTGCTCGCCATCGCCCCCATCCGCAAAGCCATCTGGCAACTGTGGTATCCTTACCTCACCCGCAAGTTGCGCGGCGAAGAAGTCCTCTTCCTCAACTACGCTTTCGAAACCGATCCCCCCGTCAGCCTCCATCTCGATCCCACCGACGAACCCAACCGCGCCTGCATCCAACTCTACCATCACGTCGCCTCTCAAGTCGATCTCACCGGCAAACAGGTCCTCGAAGTCAGTTGCGGCCACGGCGGCGGCGCTTCCTGGATCACCCGCACCATGAACCCGGCAAGCTACACCGGCCTCGACCTCAATCCCACCGGCATCCAATTCTGTCAGCAACGCCACTCCATCCCCCACCTTCAATTCATCCAAGGCAACGCCCAAAAACTCCCCTTCCCCGATGCCTCCCTCGATGCCGTCATCAACATCGAAGCCTCCCATTGCTACCCCGACTTCCCCGCCTTCCTCCGCGAAGTCGCCCGCGTCCTCCGCCCCGGCGGCCACTTCCTCTACGCTGACTTCCGCTTCCGCGACGGCTTCGCCGCTTGGCACTCCGCCATCCAAAACGCTCCCCTGCAAATCGTCCAAACTCACGACATCCAGGAACCCGTCCTCCGCGGCATGGCTTACAACGCCAAACGCAGCGAATCCCTCATCCGCGATCGCCTCCCCCCATTCCTCCGCGGCCCCGCCAAAGACTTCGCCGGCCTGCCCGGCTCCAGCGTCTACAACGATCTGAAATCCGGCGAGATGTCCTACCGTTCCTGGTGCTTCATCAAAAAAGAATCAAACGCATGAGATCAACTCTCCTCTTCATCGCAGTCCTCATGTCTCTCACCCCAACGGCACCCGCCCAGGAAATCGTCGCCCACCGTGGCTTCTCAGCTCGCGCCCCCGAAAACACCCTCTCCGCCTTTCGCCTCGCCTGGGAAAGCGGCACCGATGCCTGCGAACTCGATCTCCATCTCACCGCCGACCACCAAATCGTCATCATGCATGACGCCGATACCAAACGCACCACTGGCATCGCCAAACGCATCTCAGAGTCATCGCTCGCCGATCTCCGCCCCCTCGATGCCGGCACCTGGAAAAGCCCAAACTACAAGGGCGAACCCATCCCCACCCTCGCAGAAGCGCTCGCCACGCTCCCCCAAGGCCCTCACCGCTTCTTCCTCGAAATCAAATGCGGCCCCGAAGTCGTCCCCGTCCTTGCCCAACAACTCGAAGCCTGGAAACCCCGCGCCCAGCAACTCTGCATCATCGCCTTCGACCGCAAAGTCGCCCAGGACTCCAAAAAAGCCCTGCCCTGGCTTGAAGTCTACCGCCTCTCGTCCGAGCAGACCAAAGACAAAAAACCCGTCGACCTCGCCACCCTCATCCAGGACACCCAGGACGATCACCTCGACGGCCTCGACCTCTCCCGCAAATGGAACTGGACCCCCGAACTCGTCCAGCAAATCCGCCAAGCCAACCTGAAGCTCTTCGCCTGGACCGTCAACGACCCCGCCGAAGCACGCCACCTCGCCAGCCTAGGCATCGACGGCATCACCACCGACGACCCCACCGCCACCCGCCAAGCCCTCGCATCCCGACCCTGACCTAACGAGTCGCCGGCAAATCCATCGGCTGCACCGGAGCCACCACCCCGCGTCCGGAACCCTTCTCCGGAATCCATTGCATGAACGGGATCCCCAGCCGCTTTTCCAACTCCTTGATCCCGTCAATCACCGAGGGAAACTTCTTCCCATCCCGCTTGTAGGACGCCATCAGCAACTCATACGACCGCTTCCAAAGCTCTCGATCGGTCGTCTTCAAATACTCATACGCCGCAAAGCGCCCATACCGCTCCAACCCCTCAAAAGTCGACACCTTTTCGTAAGTCTCCCCCGCCTTAACCGGATCCAACTTACGCTTCGAGTAAATGTCACCCAACCGCGACAACAACCTCACATTGTCCGGATTGTAGCGCAGCCCGTCCTCTAAAATCCGAATCCCCCGCTCAATGTGGGAATGATACAGCTTGCCCCTCATGATCGGCTCAACCCGATCACTATGCAGGTAGTTCGAAGCCGCATTGTAAGCCATGTGCCAGGCCGCCTCGTCCCAATACGAAACATCATTTGGCTGCAAACGACTCGTCAGTTGAAACAAACTGTCCACCTTCGCCCACTCGATGTCTTCAAACGCCACATACGCCTGCATGTATGTCACCCCCGCCACCAGCGCCCGCAGCCCCCCCAGCGACGCCGCAAACCCCATCTGCCCCAGGTTCTCCCACAACCCCAAATCCAAGGATCCTTGCAGCATTCTCGCCTCCTTCATCTTCGCACTCACCACCTGCTCAATCGGCAGCTTCACCACCCCAAACAGCAGCAGCACCACCAAAGCCTGGACCCGCCGCGACCTCATAGCTCCTTCTCCACAAACAACAGGTGCGCCACCACCAGGTAACCCGCCATGTAAAGCAGCCCCGCCCCCGTCATAAACAAAGCCGCCCCACCCGCCACCTCATCTCCCGCCACCACCTGATCGATCACATCAAACAACCTCAAATCAGGCACCAGCACCGCAAACAAACCCGACGCAATCTTCTCCCCCGCCGCATCAAACGTCCGGTGAAAGAAAAACTCCCGAATCAACTCCTGCCCTTGCCCGATGATGCACACACAAAACGTCGTGATCACCGTGAACAGCGTGCTGCTCGCAAAACACGAAATCATCAACGCCAGCGCCGTCACCACCCCCGCCTTCAAAAACACCGCCAGCACCCCGATCTGCAAACTCCACCCCACCCCCTGCGCCTCAATCCGCGCCGCCTCCACCGCCAACTCCTCCGCCGTCGCATGCCCCTGCTTCAAAAACGCCAACTCCTGCGCCAGCACCAGCGACTGCCTCAAATGCAGCACCGCGCACAGCAAAACATCCATCAGGAGAAGCCCCCCGCCAATCAGCAGCATCACCCCAAAAAACTTGCCCAGCAGATACTCCACTCTCGGCACCGGCTTCGACAAAATCGTGTACAGCGTCCTGTCCTCAATGTCCTTCGGCAGCAGCAAAGCCGTCGCCACAATCGCCAGCACCAAACTGAAAAACTGCAGCGCGCCAAACGACACATACTTCAGCATCTTCAACTGCTGCTCCGCACTGAAAACCGGGAACATAAATCCCGCCGCCACCACGATCGCGCTCAACACCACCAGGAACACCAAAATCCGCATCCGCACCAGTTGCGTCACCGTCGCCGCCGCCATCGTCCACACTCGGCTCACCGAAAAACCACCGCCGATCTTCTTCAATTCAGTCTCCATTCACTTCTCCCCCTTTCCACTTTCGTCTGTCGATTCCAAAAACAACCGCTCCAGCGTCGTCCGCGGACTCCCCGTCCGCACCACCCGCGCCCCATCCCCGCTCGCCGCCACCAACTCCCGAATCCGCCCCAACAACGCCTCATCCACATTCTCCAGCACCAATTCCGTCTGATTCTGCACCGCAATCAAATCCTCCAACCGTCCCTCCTTCACCATCACCCCGTGCGCCATGATCCCCACCCGATCACACACCTCCTGCATCTGCTCCAGCAAATGCGACGTCACCAAAACCGTCAATCCCCGCTCCCGAAAACTCAAAATCAAATCCCGAATCTTCCGCGATCCCGCCGGATCCACCCCCGCCGTCGGCTCATCCAGCACCACCAACCGCGGCTCATGAATCAACGCCTGCGCCAGCCCCAGCCTTTGCAGCATCCCTTTCGAAAACCCACCCACCCGCCGTCCCGCCGCATCCTCCAAATCCGTCAACGCCAGCATCTCCGCCGCCCGCTCCTTCAGCCTCGCCCCGCTCAACCCGCACAGCCGCCCGTAAAAAAGCAGCGTCTCCAAACCCGTCAAATGCTTGTAAAAATACGGGTTCTCCGGCAAAAACCCCACCTCGCTCCGGCTCGTCACCTCCCTGCTGTCCCGGCCAAAAATCCGCGTCTCTCCCGCCGTCGGCGCCAGCAACCCCAGGATCACCTTCATCGTCGTGCTCTTCCCAGATCCATTCGGACCGATCAACCCATACACCTCCCCCGCCTTCACCGTCAGCGACAAATCACGCACCGCCACAAAAGCGCGCTTCGTCAGCCCGCTCTTAAACACCTTCGTCAGACCGGTCACCGTCACCGCATCCAGCGCCCGGTTGGCTGAGGTCTCAGTTGCAGCTTCCATCATCGCACAATCGTAAACCCGCGCTGCCCGGTCAACACCGGAATCGAAGTCTCCTCATGCTCCTTGATATGCGAACTCAGGCTGCTCTCCAAAATCTCCGCCAAAAAAGCCCGCACCTCATCCCCCTCCCCCGTCGCCTGCAACTCTACCCGCCCATCCGGTAAATTCTTCACCCACCCATTCACCTCATACCCCGACGCAATCTGCCGCGTCGTGAAACGAAACCCCACCCCCTGCACCCGCCCACTGTAAATCACCTGCTTCGCGATCATGGCATCCCTCTCCTACCAGTTCGCCAAATCCGCGTGCAAATGGTCCATCGCTAGCGATTGCACCGCCCGCTCAGGCATCGCCTCCACCCCGAACGGCACAATCTCCACCCGATTGTTCCGCAGAGCCGTGATCCCATTCTGGCTTGTCGGACTCATGATTTCCTCCCACGCCTTCTCCGCAAACCGCGCCGCCAGCATGCAGTCCGCCGGCGTCGTATGCCCCCCGCGCTGCAAATGCCCCAGCACCGATGGCCGCACCTCCAGATCCGGGAAAGGCCCGCCCTCCCGCTGAAAATACCGCTGAAACGCATCCGTCAAAACATAGGCCCGATTTCGCGTCTGCGGTGGCTCCGTCTTGACCCCCTCCGCCACCAGCACAATCGCATGCCCCCGTCCCCGCGTCATCGCCCCTTCAATCTGCGCCGCCAAACTCGCCATCCGCTCCTCCGTCAGCGGCCCGCCCTCCGGCGTGATCACCATCTCCGCCCCGGACGCCAGCGCCGCCATCCGCGCCAAATCCCCGCTCTCCCGCCCCATCGTCTCCAACACCATCACCCGCCGATGACTCCGCGCCGTGTCAATGAACCGGTCCACAGCCCAAACCAGCGTCTGCACCGCCGTATCCACCCCCAGCGCCATCTCCGTGAACTGCAAATCATTATCAATCGTCGCCGGCACCCCGATGATCCGCAAATCACTCTCCTTCGCCAACCGATCCGCCCCAGAAAGCGATCCGTCCCCCCCCACCACGACCAAAGCCCGCACCCCCAGCTCACCCAGCAACTGAATCACCCCCTGCCGCACCTCCGGCTTGTGAAAATCCAAACACCTCGCCGACCCCAGCAGCGTCCCCCCCTTCCCCATGATCCCGCTCACCGACCGATGATCCATCTGAATCAAATACTGGTCCTGTTTGATCAATCCGGCCATGCCCGGATTCAATTCAATCTCCGCCTTCAATTGATTCACCTTCTCCACATCCCCCCCAGTCAACTTCGCCGTCCGCACCAACCCGCTGTAACCAGACCTCACCCCCACCACCGGCACCCCATGCCGATTCAGCCCCAACCGCACCACCGCCCGCAAAAAGGCGTTCATTCCAGGGGAATCCCCCCCGCTAAACAACACAGCTACAGGACGTTGAGAAAAAAGAGCAGAAGACATGGGCAAGAAAAATGCTAACGAAACACCCCCAGTCTTAGCCAGTCGTTTCGCCACCGCAAGCCGTCAACGTCCCCAAATTCATTCCATCCTTTCACTTGACGACTCCAACCCCAATAAGCGACTATCCCCCATGATGAAACGAACCCTCCTGCTCCTCGCCATCACCCTAATAGGTTATACGAATCAAGCCGAGGCCCGCCTGGGAGAAACCGTCCCTCAATGCATCGAACGCTACGGGCCCGTCGTCGAAAAACGCGCCGCCCGCATCGAGAAAAGCGACCCCGAATCCTGCGTCTTCTCCAGAGCCGGCATCTCCATCATCATCGAGTATCGCGCCGGCCTCGCCTGGAACATCCGCTACCGCACCATCGACCTCATCCTCGCCCAGGTAAACGAACTCCTCAAAGCCAACATGACCGAAGGTGGCGGCTGGAGTGGCGCCTACGAAGTCGCCGGCGTCCAATACCGCCTCTCCACCGACCGCCGCTCCGTCGCCGCCTACGACCCCGGCAAACGCGGCGACCTCGGCATCCTCGAAATCTCCTCCCGCGAATTCAACAAAGCCTGGCGCGAAATCTACGGCGCCAAACTCAACAGCATCATCCTCGAACCCCAACAAAAAGCCGGCACCAAAGAACTCAAAGGCTTCTAGCGCCAATTCTCATTCCCGACACCATCTACTCCTCTGCGGCCATCCAATCTCTGCGGTGCCCCACCCACCCTCCGCTCCCCCCTTGCATCTACGCCAAAACAGATGAATAGACAGGGCACATGTTGACCCTGAAAAACGTTACCAAAGCCTTCAATGCCCGCACCCTCTTCCAGGGCGCGAACATGACCATCAACTATGGCGAGCGCGTCGCCCTCGTCGGACCCAACGGCGCCGGCAAATCCACCCTCTTCTCCCTGATCATGCGCCAGGACGAACCCGACGCCGGTGAAGTCATTCGCGACGAATGGACCACCCTCGGTTTCCTCCCGCAAATGAGCGAACCCACCGCCGACGAAACCGTCATGGAAATCGCCACCGGCCGCGCCACCGACATCCCCGAACTCGAAAAAATCCTCCGTCAGTGTGAAGAAAACGGTAAGACCGACCAACCCGAATACTTCGAAGCCCAGGCCAAATACGACGCCCTCCAGGACCCCAAAGTCGAAGCCCGCGCCAAAAAAATCCTCCGTGGCTTCGGCTACAAGGAAGAGCAGTTCGACCGCCCCGCCCGCGAATTCTCCGGCGGCTGGGTCATGCGCGCCCACCTCACCCGCCTCCTCGTCATGGAGCCCGACCTCCTCCTCCTCGACGAACCCACCAACCACCTCGACCTCCTCTCCCTCCTCTGGTTCCGCGAATACCTCAAAGGCTACCCCGGCGCCATCCTCATGATTTCGCACGACCGCGACTTCATGGACCAAATCATCGAGTCCGTTTACGAAATCGACGAAGGCAAATTCAACTTCTACCAGGGCAACTACACCGAGCACCTCAAACAGCGCGAGGAAAATTACGAGCGCGCCGTCGCCTCCTACCGCAATCAGCAAAAGGAAATCGAAGCCATCCAGGACTTCATCGACCGCTTCCGCTCCGTCGCCTCCAAAGCCTCCCAGGCCCAAAGCCGCGAACGCCAGCTCGAGAAAATGGACAAACTCGAAAAGCCTCGCCCTCTCCGCAAAGCCTTCCGCTTCCAGTTCCCTCAACCCCAGCGCAGCGGCCAGCGCATCATCGGCCTCGAAGGTGTCGAGCAGGCCTACGGCGAAAAAGTCATCTACTCCGGCCTCGATCTCGACATCGAGCGCGGCGACCGTACCGTCCTGGTCGGCCCCAACGGCGCCGGCAAATCCACCCTGATTAAGATCCTCTCAGGCGACCTCCCCATCCGCAAAGGCGCCCGCAAACTCGGCACCAACGCCCGCATCGGATACTTCTCCCAGCATCGTAGCGACACCTTGAACCCCGAACTCAGCGTCCTCGAAGAAGTCCGCCGCTGCGCCCCCGAGTTTCGTGAGGACGACGCCCGCTCCATCCTCGGCTCCTTCCTCTTCCGCCGCGAGGACGTCCACAAAAAGTGCAAAGTCCTCTCCGGGGGTGAGCAAAGCCGGCTCAACCTCGTCAAGTTCCTCATGGACCCGCCCAACCTCCTCCTCATGGACGAGCCCACCACCCACCTTGACATCTGGAGCATCGAAGGCCTCGTCGGCGCCCTCCAGCGCTTCGAAGGCACCCTCGTCTTCATCTCCCACGACGTCCACTTCATCCGCTCCCTCGCCACCCAGGTGCTCCACATCAACAGCGGCCAAGTCACCCGCTACGCCGGCGGCTACGACTACTACCTCGAAAAAACCGGAGCCGAAGAAAACGCCCGCGCCGCCGTCACCGCCGACTAACGCCCCAAAACCCAAAGCAACGCACCCGCTGCGATCAGCACCGCATCCACCCAGCAGCGGTAGGCGATCGCTGACAGCCGTGATCGGTTCCGATGAATCATAAC
>JARXAL010000100.1 GCA_029865835.1 Verrucomicrobiaceae bacterium | reverse complement strand
TCTTGAACCACATCACCCCCAGTGCCAAAGCCAACTCAAAAAACGTCGGCTGCGGCTCCCAATCAGCCGTCACCTCGCGCAACTCCCCCAAAAGCTCCCTCAGTTCCTCTCCCCTGATCTCCCCCCGCTCATCTCGAATCCGCTCATTGAACCGCACCAAATGCGGCGACGTAAACAATCCCACTCCCACCTCCCCACTCGCCACTAGCAAAGCCTGAACAAACGCACACGTCGACCCCTTCCCATTCGTCCCCGCCACATGCACATACCGCAGTTCCCTCTCACTCAATGCCAACGCCGCCAGCAATCGCCGCACATTCTCCAGCCCTAGCTTGACCCCCAGCCGCTGCATGCTGTAAAGCCATTGCAAAGCCTGTTCCTCACTGTCAAATCTCGCCTCCATGGTGATCTCCGCCTACCCTGTTTTCCAGCCTCTTCAAACTCAATTCTTCACCGCCTCTGAAAATCGCCCTTCTCCCCTTCGGCTCCGCCGGTGACGTGCTGCCCTTTGTCTGGCTCGCGCGTCACCTCCGCGATCATGGCCACGAGCCTCTCCTCATCACCGCCAGCC
This sequence comes from Verrucomicrobiaceae bacterium, assembly GCA_029865835.1. Classification (GTDB taxonomy): domain Bacteria; phylum Verrucomicrobiota; class Verrucomicrobiia; order Verrucomicrobiales; family Verrucomicrobiaceae; genus JAGRPD01. The sequence continues at coordinate 7,301 of JARXAL010000100.1, read as the reverse complement.
TCTTCAAAAAGGCCGCCCACGCCGCCGACATCCCCTTCATCCCCATCGGCCAGGATGCCGACTTCGAAATCCTCATGCGCGATCCCCGCATCTGGAAACTCGGCTCCGGCACCAAAGCCATCCTCGAATACGCCGCCCAATCCGCCGAGGTCTTCTACCACACTCTCGCGGCCCACTCTGCCTCCCACGGCGCCCCCGACCTCATCCTCGCCCCTGTCACTGCCTTCGGGGCCCGCTTGACCCGCGAAAAACTCGGCATCCCCCTCGTCACCGTCCACCTCCAGCCCGCCGTCATTCTCAGCGCTCACGATACCCCCATCATCGTCCCCTCCATCCATCGGCTGCTTCAACTCCTGCCCGTCAAACTCAAAGCCTTCCTTTTCCGCCACGGCCCCAACCCGCTCGACCTCTTCGCAGGCCCCATCCTCCGCCGCCTCTGCCAAAACCTCGAAATCCCCGCCCCAAAAAGCTTCTTCCATCAATGGTGGGACTCTCCCGACGGCTCCCTCCTCCTCTTCCCCCATTGGTTCGCCCCCCCTCAGCCCGACTGGCCCCAACCCCATCTTCAAACCACCTTCCCCCTCGAAGATCTCGCCAGCGAAAACCCCCTCTCCCCCGCCCTCCAATCCTTCCTCGATCGCCACCAGCACTCCCCTCCCATCGTCTTCACAGCCGGCAGCGCCAACGTCCAGGCCGCCACCTTCTTCGCCACCGCCGCCGCAGCCCTCACCCAACTCAACCGCCCCGGCGTCTTCGTCACCCGCGACCTCTCCCAACTCCCCCCAAACCTCCCCGACTCCATCCACGCCGCCGATTACGTTGCCTTCAGCCCCCTCCTCCGCCACGCCAGCGCCTTCGTCCACCACGGCGGCATTGGCACCCTGAGCCAAGGCTTCGCCGCCGGCATCCCTCAGCTCATCATGCCCATGGCCCACGACCAGCCCGACAACGCCGCTCGCCTCCATCGCCTCAACGCCGGCACCTCCCTCACCCCCAGCCAATTCACCCCGGACCGCCTCGCCAACGCTCTCTCCAAATTACTCCACGACCCCTCCATCATCGCCAGCGCACGCCAACTCGCCTCCCAAGTCTCCGCCTCCCACGCATCCGCCTCTCTCCCCACCATCATCGACTGGCTCCAAACCCGCGCCGCCGCTACTTCTGCGACAGCAAATCCGGCTTGACCGGTGGCCCATGCAACTCAGGCCCCTCGCTCTTCGGCAAATCCAATCCCCGCGCCGGATCCAGCTCCTGCCCATGCAAAAAAGTCGCCACACCTCGCGCAATCCCCCCCGCTAGTTTCTCCTGATAAGCCCGCGTCTTCAAAAGCGTCGCCTCCTTCGGATTCGAAATGAACCCGCACTCCACCAGCACCGCTGGACACGACGTTCCATGCACCACCGTGTAAGCTCGCTCCTTGGTCCCCCGATCCCCGCTCCCTGTCCCCTGACACACCTGCCGCTGCACCGCCGCCGCCAACTTCTCTCCCCGGCGATCCCTCAACCCCACGGTCGTCTTCAGTTGGAACGCCGCCTGCAAAGCCCGCACCGCCGGCAAACTCTTGTTCAGGCAGTAATACGTCTCAATCCCCCGAACCCCCGACTCATTCCCCGCCGAGTTAAGATGCACACTCACAAACGCATCCGCCTTCACCCGGTTCGCCAGCGCCGCCCGATTCTCCAGCGAAACAAACACATCCTTCGATCGCGTCATCTGCACATCGATCCCCAATTTCTCCAGCTGCGCCTTCAACTTCAACGCCAGCGTCAAAGCCAAATTCTTCTCCACAATCCCATTCCACACCGCCCCTCCATCACCCCCACCATGCCCCGCATCCACCACCACCAGCGGCCGCTCTCGCTTCACCACCTTCCCTCCCTCTTCTTCCCCTTTCACATCCCCCACCATCTCCTCATCACCCTTCTTCTCATCCTCAGCCGCCACCTTCTCTACCACCTCTCCCTCGTCGACTCCACCCTCTTCATGCCACCCAGGAGACACCTCCCATCCCGTCGCCATCCGAGGCTGATCCTCCCTCAACAAAACCAGCCAAACCAAACATCCCAGCGCCAACAACAACCCGCCAAAAGAAGCGAGATTGCGGACAAACGCTCGGAAGATAGACACCATACCCCAGTCACTATACGATTCTGCACGAATCATTCACGAATAAAGATTTTCAAATTGAATTAATTATTAGATTCACTAAAATAAGCCCGTGAACTATTTCTCCTCGAAATCAAGATCCGCACCGGCCTGGCTCGGCTCAACCCGCCACCTCCTCCCAGCAACCGTCGCTTGCGCTCTCCTCGGTTCTCTGGTGACTGCCCCTGCTCAAACCAAACTCTCCTCCAGCCAGGTCCGCTCCGAAGTCTCCCGACTCTCCGCCAACGACCAACGCCAGGACCTCCGCCTCTACAGCCTCGAAAAAGACGTCGACTACCTCCAAAGAAAAGGCGCCTACAGCCCGCGCGGCCCCTCATCCATCTCAGCCAAAGCCCCTGTCGAGACCCTTCCCTCAGCCACCACCTACACCGTCCGCCCCGGTGACACCGTCTGGCGCATTGCCATGAATCATCGTGTCAGCCCCGGTGAAATCATCCAGCTTAACGGCCTCAAATCAGACACCGTCACCACCGGCCAAACCCTCAAAATCCCCGCTAAAGGCGCCATCCAACCGCCCCCTTCCGTCGCCGTCTCGACCTCCACCAAATCCAATTCACCTTCGACCCCAAAGTCCTCACCCGGCGGCTCCCACACCATCCAAAGCGGCGAAACGTTCTCCCAAATCGCCCAAAAATACGGCCTCAGCCAAACCTCTCTCAAACAAGCCAACCCCAAGGTCAATCCCAACGTCATCGTCGTCGGCGCCAAACTGAACCTCCCCTCCGGCACCACCGCCAAAACAACACCTCCCGTCTCCACACCGACTCCATCCAACGCCACCCCTCCCGTCGCCACCACCTCAGATACCCAACGCCACACCGTCCGTTCCGGCGACACCCTCAGCAGCATCGCCTCCACCTACCGCGTCTCCACCGCCTCCATCCAACGCTCCAACACCCTCGTCAATCCCGACCGCCTCAAAATCGGCCAAGTCATCACCATCCCCTCCGGCACCCCACAATCCCAGCCCGCCGTCAGCACCGCCGCGACCCCCGCCACCAATACCACGCCCACCTACCCCACCACCCCGCTCACCAACACCCCTTCCCCCGCTCTCAATCCCAAATTTCCCCCGGCCCCGCCCCTCAGACCAACCCTCGCGGCGTCCTCAGCTACCGCGTCCACAGCACCGACACCCTCGAATCCATCGCCTCCACCTTCGGCACCACCCCCGATAAAATCCGCGAACTCAATCGCAAACCCGCCAACTCCAAGGTCACCACCGACGAAGAAATCCTCGTCCCCGCCATGGCCGCCGTCAGCCTCTAGCCGGCTCTCCTCACCACCTCGTTTCCACGATGCAGAAGTACGTTGTTCAAGCTTTAGCTTGTCATCGAACGTCCCTTCCAACATCGCCTACCTAGGCGTGAAAAAAGCACGCGCGAGCGCTCCAATCCCCGCGACTCTCCATTCCATACTCCCTCTTGCGTCGTTCTGGTGCGCCACGCAAAACGCCAAGTTTCACCTCTCCCCCCATATTTCCTCATTTCCTCATCGCAGTGAATTGACAAACCCCGCGAAAAAGCCAATCTAGCGCCTTGTCACCCAGCGCTGGTGTCAAACGGCACTCTGTTGAAATCACCCTCACCATTGTTCCGGCCTCAGTATCACAGTCGACTCCCTCCTCAAAGATCCAGATGAATCTCTATGTTAGCAACCTGACGTACACGCTCACAGACGAAGAGCTGCTGAACGAGTTCGCCGCCTACGGCACCGTGACACACGCCCGTGTCGTAAAAGATCGCGAAACCGGACGCTCCCGCGGCTTCGGCTTCGTGGACATGCCCAATGACAACGAAGCGCGCATCGCTATGGAAGGCCTCAACAACGCTGCCGTCGGTGGCCGCCCGTTGAAAGTCGTCGAAGCACGCCCCAAAGAAGAAAGCCCCCGCCGCCCAGGTGGCCCACCCCCAGCTCGCCGTGGCCCACCCCCTCCCCGCCGTGACTTCGGCGATGACGGCCCACCTCGCGGTGGCGGCGATGATCGTCGTGGCGGAGATCGCCGTGGCGGTGGTGGCGGAGGCCGTGGTGGTGACCGCGATCGCGGCTTCTCACGCGGTGGCAAACGCGAGTTCAGCGACTTCGACGAGGATTAATCTCCTCCCACCCCGAAACAACTTTCCAAAAGCCCGTCACGCCCCCCGTGTGACGGGCTTTTCTTTACCCCTCCTCTCAAGATGCCCCCGGAGACCCTCTACATCGTCGGCCCCACCGCCTCGGGCAAAACCACCGCCGCTCTCCACCTCGCCCTCCAACTCAATGGCGAAATCGTCAACGCCGACGCCTTCCAACTCTACCAAGGCCTCGACCTCATCACCGCCAAACCCACTCCCGAACAACTCGCCCTCGTCCCCCACCATCTCTTCAGCCACCTCGCCTCCACCGACCCCTGCGACGCCCAACGCTACCGCTCCCTCGCCCTCCCCATCCTCCATGAAATCGCCTCCCGCGGTCGCATCCCCATCGTCGTCGGCGGCTCCGGCCTCTACCTCAAAGCCCTCACCCACGGACTCGATCCCCTCCCACCCGGCGACCCCACCCTCCGTCTCCATCTCGCCTCCCTCACCCTCGAAGAAAAAGTCGCCCAACTCCTCGCCCTCGACCCCGCCTCAGCCGAAAACGTCCCCCTCCAAAACCCCCGCTACGTCGAACGCGCCCTCGAAATCTGCCTCCTCACCGGCCAACCCCAATCCACCCTCCGCACCGCCGCCACCCGCCCCCAGCCCAACGTCCACGGCTTCTGCCTCACCTGGCCCCGCGAAAGCCTCCATCAACGCATCAACGACCGCGTCCATCTCATGATCAACGCCGGCGCCATCACCGAAATCGAAAACGCCGAACCCATCACCGGCGCCCTGTTGAAAGCCATCGGCGTCCACGAAATCCAATCCCACCTTCGTGGCGAAATCTCCCTCACCGATACCATCTCCGCCATCCAGCAGGCCACCCGCCGCTACGCCAAACGCCAAATGACCTGGTTCCGGCGCGAAGCCTGCTTCCAAACGATTTGCTTGCCCGATCATCCCACGCCAGAATCCCTCTCCGCCTTCATCCGGGCCTCTTCCCATGCCTGATTCCACCGACCTCCCCCTCCCCCAAAGCGTCCGCGTCGATCTCGACTCCCGTAGCTACGACGTCCTCGTCGGCCCCAGCCTCCTCGACGAACTCGGCCCCCGCGCCGCCGACCTCTTCCCCGGCAAAAATCGCGCCGCCCTCGTCACCGACTCCAACGTCTCCCCCCTCTACGCCGCCAACGCCCTCGCCAGCCTCCGCATCGCCGGCATCGAAGCCGCCCTCATCACCGTCCCCGCCGGCGAAGCCTCCAAATCCCTCGACACCGCCGAAGCCGTCCTCAGCGACATGGCCCGCGCTGGTCTCGATCGCAAAAGCTTCCTCGTCGCCCTCGGCGGCGGCGTCATCGGCGACCTCGGCGGCTTCTGCGCCGCCATCTACCAGCGCGGCATCCCCTACATCCAAATCCCCACCACCATCCTCTCCCAAGTCGACAGCTCCGTCGGAGGCAAAACCGGCGTCAACCTCCCCGCCGCCAAAAACATGGTCGGAGCCTTCCACCAACCCGCCCTCGTCCTCGCCGACACCCGCACCCTCGACACCCTCGCCAAAACCGAGTGGAACGAAGGCTTCGCCGAAATCATCAAACACGCCGCCATCCGCGACGCCGACATGTTCCCCCTCATCGACGCCGTCGCCCAAGGCCGCGGCGACCTCCCCTCCCTCATCCGCCGCAATATCGCCATCAAAGCTCGCATCGTCGAAGCCGACGAATACGAAACCAAAGGCCTCCGCGCCCTCCTCAACTTCGGCCACACCCTCGGCCACGCCATCGAAGCCGCCGCCGGCTACGGCGGTTACCTCCACGGCGAAGCCATCTCCCTCGGCCTCCGCGCCGCCGCCCACCTCTCCGTCACCCACTCCACCCTCCCCCCCGAAGACGCCCTCCGCATCGAGCAGTGCCTCGCCGCCTTCAAACTCCCCCTCACCCTCCCCGACGACCCCCGCTTCACCACCGACGCACTCATCCAAGTCGCCCGCAGCGACAAAAAATACGACCAAGGCCGCATCCGCTTCGTCCTCCTCCGCTCCCTCGGCGACGCCTTCGTCTCCCACGACCTCACCGAAACCGACCTCCGCACCGCCCTAGACCACCTCCGCACCCCGCCATCTCTCTAATTCCCCAAAATCCGCAATCCGAAATCCCCAATCCGAAATCGCAATGACCCGCACCGAGGCCTACCTGGCCATCAACCTCATCCCCAACATCGGCCCGGTGCGCCTCCGCAAACTCGTCGACTACTTCGGCACCCCTGAAGACGCCCTCCGCGCCAAAGCCTCCCAAATCGCCGCCATCAACGGCTTCGACCAAAAACTCGCCGACTCCATCGCCGACTGGGAAAATCAAATCGACCTCCTCGGCGAACTCCGCAAAATCACCGACCACCAATTGACCCTGCTCACCCAGGAAGACGAACTCTACCCCGACCTCCTCCGCCAAGCCCCCGGAGCCCCCTTCCTCCTCTACGTCTGGGGCACCCTCACCAAACGCGACCACAACGCCATCGGCGTCGTCGGCAGCCGCCAGGCCACCCACTACGGCCTCTCCACCGCCAAAAAACTCAGCTTCCAGATCGCCTACGCCGGCTACACCGTCATCAGCGGTCTCGCCCGCGGCATCGACACCGCCGCCCACGAAGCCGCCCTCGCCGCCAAAGGCCGCACCATCGCCGTCATCGGCTCCGGCATCGGCAAACTCTACCCCCCCGAAAACCAGGCCCTCGCCGAACGCATCGCCGAAAACGGCGCCGTCATCAGCGAGTATCCCGTCGACCGCCTCGCCGACAAACAAACCTTCCCCTACCGCAACCGCATCGTCGCCGGCTGGAGCAGCGGCCTCCTCGTCGTCGAAGCCCCCGGCCGCAGCGGTTCCCTCATCACCGCCCAGCAGGCCGTCGAAACCGGCCGCACCGTCTACGCCGTCCCCGGCCCCATCGACAAACCCACCTCCCTCGGTTGCAACCGCCTCATCCAGCAAGGCGCCAAACTCGTCGTCGACGGCAATGACATCCTCGATGACTTGATGACCCTCTTCCCCACCGCCCCTCAAGCCCCCAAAACCG
>JARXAL010000061.1 GCA_029865835.1 Verrucomicrobiaceae bacterium | reverse complement strand
TGAGTTTGTGGTCGCCAAAGCGGAGGGCGCGGGCGCGGAAGCCGGGGGCGGCCCAGTAGAGGGGGCGGGGGCCGGGTTGGATTTTGAGGGTGAGGACGGGGAGGAGGTTGCGGCCATCCCATTTGAGGGGTTTGTCCTTTGGGGGTGCCCAGCCGGCGATGGCGGTGAGGGTGGGCATCCAGTCGGTGATGTGGGCGGGGGTGTCGATTTGGCCGGGTTTGAGTTCGGCGGGCCAACTGAGGAGGGTGGGGACGCGGATGCCGCCTTCGTAGAGTTGGCCTTTCTGGCCTCTGAGGGGGTGATTGCTGGCGGTGAGTTTGCCGGTGGGGTAGTCGTCGGCGGGGTATTTGGGGTCGTTGTTTTCGGCGGTGCTGCCGCCGTTGTCGCTGGTGAAGATGATGAAGGTGTTCTGGCGGCGCCTGGCTTTTTCGAGGGTGGTGAGGAGGCGGCCGATGCTGTCGTCGAGATGCATGATGCTGGCGGCGTAGTGGCGAGCGACGTCTCCCTGGATGGAGGCGGGGACTTGGTCGAGCCAGGGTTGGGGTTCTTTGAGGGGGAGGTGGATGGCGGTGAAGGGGAGGTAGAGGAAGAATGGGGTGTCTTTTTTGCGAGCTTCGATCCATTGGATGGCTTCGGTGGTGATGAGGTCGGTGACGTGGCCTTGTTCTTCGATCAACTCGCCATTGCGATGCCAGGTGGGGGAGTAGGGGCCTTCTTTGTAGCGGTGATTGTAGGGGGCGACGCCGCCGCCGAGGGAGCCGTAGGCGTGGTCGAAGCCGTAGTGGTTGGGGCCCCATTCGGGTTTGGAGCCGAGGTGCCATTTGCCGGTGAGGCAGGTATCGTAGCCGATTTGTTTGAGGGCTCGAGGGAGGGTGACGGTGTCGATGGGGAGGCCGCGTTCGGACTGGGGGGAGGTGATGCCGAAGCGGCTCCAGTAGCGGCCGGTCATGAGGCCGGCGCGGGTGGGGGTGCAGACGGGGGCGACGTAGTGGTGGGTGAGTTCGAGGCCTTCGGCGGCGAGTTTGTCGAGGTTGGGGGTGGGGGCGTTGCCGCCGTGGAAGGACACGTCGGCCCAGCCGAGGTCATCGGCGATGATGAAGATGATGTTGGGTGGGGCGGCCTGGAGGCAGGTGGTGAGAGAGGCGATGAGCGCGAGCAGGATTCTCATGGGCTAGAGAACGCCGATGGACATGCGGAACGTGCGAAGAAATCAGACGTTTTGTCCGACGACGGCCATGGTTTCGCGCTGGAATTTTTCGACGTTGGCGCGGCCTTGGGCGGCTTTGGCGCGGGCGGCGGCGGGATCGGTGGCGAGGGTGAGGACGGTGGGGACGATGCGTTTGATTTGGTCTTCGTCATCCATGTCGAAGAGCCAGTCGCCGAGGCCGATGTCATCCCACATGTAGCCTTTGGTGGTTTGTTCCTTCCAGCGGCAGACGATGGCGGGGATGCCGTTGCCGATGCACATGATGGGGCTGTGCATTTCGTTGCCGAAGAGGCCAGCGCTGCGGACGTAGGTGCTGAGGGCTTCGCCGGTGAGCCAGTAGTTGGGGCGCCAGACGACCTTCTTTTTGACGTCATCAGGGAGGGTGTCGATGAGGAGTTCCTTGCCGACGGCCATTTGGGTTTGATCTTCCGGGCAGACTAGGACTTTCATGCTGGTCTCGCGGGTGATGCGGATGATGGCTTCACGAAGGGGAGCGTGGTCGTGCTCTTTCATGGCCTCGTTGCGGGCGTGTTTGACAGGGTCGACGGCGGCTTTTTTTTCGGGGATGACCCAGTAGGGCGTGTAGCGCAGGCGGGGGATGCAGCAGAGGAATTGGCCTTCGGTGAGGCGGTGCTGGGAGAGGAAGGCGGTGGCGGCGGCGTCATCGCGGAGGTCGGTGGCGAAGGCGCCGTCCGGGCCGAAAGCCATGAGGGGGCTGGTGCAGCCGCGTTCTTTGGCGAGGGCGAGGGAATGAGAGTCGCGGAAGAAGGCGAACTTGGCGCCGCTGAGGACTTGGATGGTTTGGGCGATGGAGGCGTCTGAGGCGGACTGGGTGGAGGTGGAGCCTTGGGAGGAGAAGGTGATGCCGTAGATGCCGTAGGGTTTGCCGGTTTCGGTGTGCCAGCGTTCGACGTCTTTTTGGGCGACGAGCGAGGGGCCTGAGCCGTGGAGGAGGAAGGGGCACTCGGCGAAGGCGGCTTTGAGGTCAGCGGCGGATTGGATGATGATGAGCTTGGGGAAGCGGGCACGGAGCATTTCCTCGACGCCGTTGTTGATTTTGCTGGGCCAGAGGCGGACTTCGACGTCTGGGAGGTGTTTTTCGAGCAGGGCGAGGACACCCGGGGTGTGGGCGATGTCGCCGATGTTAACGGTCTGCCAGGAGGAACGCAGGATCAAGCGGCGGGGGCCACCGGCGGCGCTTAGTGAGCCAGCAATGGCGGAGACGAGAGAGGTGGCGAGGAAGTGGCGGCGGTCCATGTGGCAATGGATAGCGAGCGGGGGCGTGCTGGCAACTGGAGAGGGGCTACTGCTTTTTCCACTCCTCACCTTCGTCGTCATCGGGACCGAAGTTGAAGGGATTGTCGGAGTCGTCGTCTTCGTCCTCAGCATCATCCTCGTCGAAGTCGTCATCGTCGTCCTCATCGGAGAAGAGATCGTCGTCGTCTTCATCGTCATCAGGGAAGAGTTCGGCGTCGAGATCGTCTTCATCCTCGTCGTCATCATCCAGATCGTCTTCGTCGTCCTCGTCGCTGTCAGGAGAGGTGTGAGCAAGGTCGGAGGGTTGGAGGGCGCCTTGGGCTTCGATTTTGGCGAGGGTATGGGAGACATCTTCGACGGCGTCCCAGACTTCGCGGGCGACGAGGATGGGGGCGGCGGCGTGGGTGGCGAGGGCGATGCTGTCGCTGGGGCGGGCGTCGATTTCGATCAGCTTGCGGGCGTGCAATTGATTTTCGGCGGAGAGGATGAGGCGGGCATGGAAGACGCCGCTTTCGAGGTAGTTGATGACGACGCGGTCGACTTTGGCGCCGAAGGCGAGGAGCAGGTGGCCGATGAGGTCGTGAGTGAGGGGGCGTTCTTTGGAGACGCCGCGCATGAACATGGAGATGGCGGTGCCGACGCTTTCGTCGACGTAAATGACGAAGATCTTTTCTTCGGTGCCGAGGAACACGGCGAAGCTGCCTTCGAGAGGAAGGACGGCGCGCACCCGGACTTCGATGACGTCATTGTTCATGGCGGGAGTTAAAACGGGGCTGAAGGAATGGCAACAGCAAGAGCGTGTCGAGTTTTTCAACACGCGCGCGTTTCGTCAGGGGGCGGAGACGGGGACGAGGGGGCCGGAATGGTAGCCTGCGGCGGTGAAGCGGCGGGAGACTTCGACGTATTTGGCGGCGAGCTTGAGGTTGGCAGCGCGTTCGTCTTCGGTGAGAGAGCGGATGATGCGGCCGGGGGTTCCGACGACGAGGGAGCCTTCGGGGACGATCATGCCTTTGGGCACGAGGGCACCTGCAGCGATGATGCTGCCCGGGCCGATGTGACAGCCATCGAGGAGGATGGCACCCATGCCGACGAGGACTTCATTTTCGACCCTGCAGGCATGCACGATGGCGCGGTGGCCGACGGTGACGTCGTCGCCAATGATGGCGGCGTGGTCGTCACTGACATGGACGACGGCGCCGTCTTGAATGTTGGTGCGGGAGCCGACATGGATGGAGTTGATATCGCCACGAAGAACAGCGCCATACCAGATGCTGGATTGGGTGTGAAGGGTCACATCACCGACGACCACGGCACCTTGAGCGATGAATACTTGGCTTCCTACAGAGGGGGTTTTCTCTGGAAGCAAGAAATTAATTAGTGAATCGGCGATCATAAAATCCAATGTTTACGAGGGTTTCGGCGTTTTTTGGTTTGACGTATGTCGGCGTATGGCTTCTAAATCCAGCGTAATTCCGCGGTTTCACTGTTGCGGAAGGTCTCAACACCACAACGAACAACCAACAACACATCCAACATTATGGCAAACAAAGCAGAACTCCTCGAACTCGTCCAAAAAAGCCTCGGCGCAGAAGCCACCAAGCGTTCCGCTGGTGAAGCTCTTGAAGCCGTGCTCGACTCCATCGCCAAAGCTGTCAAAAAAGACGGCGTGGTTCAACTGATCGGATTCGGTACGTTCAAAGTCGCCAAGCGCGCTGCCCGCACTGGCCGTAACCCAAAGACTGGCGAAGCTCTGAAGATCAAGGCTTCCAAGTCCGTGCGTTTCGTCGCCTCCTCGGCGCTTAAAGGCTCGCTGTAATTCCAGCGGTCGCTTTTTGAAGCAATCTGAGCCGTGTCCTTGTAAGAGGGCGCGGCTTTTTTTGTGCCTGGGGTCGGGCCTTTGACTTGGGTTTCAGGGGGGAGCGAGGACGAGGACGAGGACGAGGACGAGGACGAGGACGAGGAGGAGGAGGAACCGAGTAGGCTGCAGTGCACCGGCTTTCACCGGGAGTCAGGGTGGCGGGCGTTAGCGCTCGGCCATCCAGAGGATGGCGCCGACGCCGGTTTGGCCAGGAGCGCCTTGGACGACGATGCCGAGTTGGCGGGTGAGGTTGCCGACGCGGGCGGAGGAGATGATGCGGCGGGTGCCGCTGGTGACGGAGAGGAGGGTGGCGAGTTGTTGGGGGTTGCCGTTGATGCCGAGGCGGCTTATGGCGATGGCGAGGTCGGGGGCGGGGAGGTCGTCTTTGGTGTTGGCGATGCCGTCGGGGCCGAGGCGGCGGGTGCGGAACTGGCGGGCGAGGGTGATGTCGGCTCCGGTGAGGGCGCTGATCAATTCGGGTTGGGCTTCGTTGACATCGAGGACACCGCTTGCGTGGGTGCTGAACCAGGTGCGCCATGCGGGGAAGGCTTGTTCGACGAGTTGCATGCCTTTGACCATGGACATTTCTTCGACGGAGCGGAAGGGGCGGTTGAAGGGGAAGCCGGGGCGGCCATAGGCGCGGGCTTCGGCGCCGGGGCTGCGTTCGAAGACGTCGGGGTCGACCCAGTCCATGAGGGCGTTGATGATGGCATCGGAGGCTTGGAGGTCTTTGATGCCCCAGAAGCTGAGGATGCGGCGCCAGGTGTCGCGATCTTCGCGCTGGAGGAGGATGTTGGGATTGATGAGGCCGTCTTCTCCGGTGACTTCGACTTTGAATTCTTCATCGTCTGAGAGAATCTGATGGAGGAGGGGATCGTCGGGTCGGATGTCGGGGTGCATGGCCAGGGAGACGCCGGTTTCGGCGAGGAGGCGGGCACGGAAGATTTGGGAGCGGGTGGCGTCGAACTCGGAGTCCTGGAGGACGAGGAGGGCGGTGGTGGTGACGAGGGCGATGAGCAACCCGATGATCCAGAGCACGGCCATGAGGGCGGCGCCTTGGTTCTGAGAGGGTTGAGCGGGGGGAAGCATGTGGGTTTGGGCTTATGGATTGGCCGGAGGGGGCGGGGGGACGGTGCCAGGGGGTGGGGGAGCGGCTCCGCCGGGGCCTCCTGCTGGATTGAGGGCGGGCGCGACGGGATTTTGAACGGGGACGACGGGGGGGATCCAGAAAACGGCGCGCATGGATTTGCCGTCGTCGAGTTGCACGACCATTTCGGCCATGAGGGGGCGGCGGGGGTCTTTCCAGGTGTTTTCCCAGCGCTGGGTGTTTGGATCGTAAAACTTCCATTCGAACTGGCTGACTTGATCCATGAGCGTGAGCGGGGAATCGTTTTTGGAGGCGCGCATGTTTTGGCCGGAGCGGAGGGCGAGGGTTTGCTGGTCGTCGAGGAAGCGGAGGAGGACGCGGAGGTAGCCACCGGGGCGCTGTTCGGCGGTGAGTTCGAGGCCGGTCTCCGGAGGGAGGGCGTCGCCGGGGGAGAAGCTGTTGCCGCCGTTGACGATGGTGAGGCTGGGGATGTAGGTGCCGCTGACGGAGCGGTTTTGGAGGCGGATTTCGGCGTTGCCCGGGAGGCTGCGGAAGGAGCGGCGGAGGTAGTCGATGAGGTTTTGGCGCAGCATGGCGCGCTCCTGGCTGGAGGCGAGGTCGCTGCTGAGTTCCATGGTGCTTTTGGCGACGCCGAAGATGCCGGCCATGAGGAGGCCGAGGACGCCCATGGCGATGACCATTTCCATGAGCGTGAAGGCGCTGCGATGGAGGCTGGACGTGGATAGGCGATGAGGGGACATGGGGATGCGGCTAGCCGCCGATGGGAACGAAGGCGTTGACGAAGCGGATGGTTTCGGCCTGGAGTTCCATGGGCTGGCCGTTGCTTTTCCATTTGGCGATGGCGCGGATGGTGAAGAAGCCCTGGAGTTCGCGGCCCTCTTTGTTGCGGAGGCCTTCGAGGGGGCGAATGAGGACCTGGTAGGTGACACCGGTTTTTTCGGCTGTGATTTCTTCGTCGAGTTCCTGGAGGGCGGGTACTTTGCCGTATTCGTCGATGATGGATTCGAGGCCCTGGGTGACTTCCCGGATGGTGCGAGCTTCGAGGGTGGTCTCGCCCATGACGTGCATGGTTTTGACGAGGGCGAGGGCAGCGATGCCGAACACGCCGAGGGCGATGATGACCTCAAAGAGGCTCATGCCGCGGTTTCTGGGCGTGTGGCGGGGTGGGTGCATCAGAAGGTTTCGATGAGTTCGTCGCTGGGGCTGCCGGTGAGGGGGTTGAATTTCATTTCGAGGACAGCGTCTTTGGCGGCGAGGCGAACGGCGATGGGCTCGCAAAGGCCCTGCATGCCGAAGGTCCAGCGGAAGCCTTCAGCGGGTTCCCAGGAGCGCGCGCCCCAGCGTTTGACGAACATTTTCATGCCGGTGGGGAGGGAGATGTGGTCGCGCTGGCCGTCGTCGGATCCGAATAGGGCGAAGCCTTTTTTTTCGAAGAGGACGGAGAAGCTGCGGCCTTGGACGGCGGAGCCGCGAACGGCGGTTTTGGCGAGGCGGATGAGGTCGTCGGCGGGTTTGCGGACGGAGGGTTCGGGGTCGTCCTGACGAATAGCGAAGGCGGCGACGCCGATCATCATGATCATGATCGCCATGACGACGATCACTTCGAGGATGGTGAATCCGGCTGGAGTCGGGCGGAGTCGGTTAGTCGATCCAGATGTCATCGTCGGTGCCTTCCTTTTTGTCCGGCCCTACCGAGAAGACATCGTAACCGGCGGCATTTTTTTTGCCGGGGTTGCGGAAGACGAATGGGCTGCCCCAGGGGTCGACGATGTCTTTTTCATCAGCGAATTTTTTCCAGGGTTTGCCCTGCATGCCGGAAGGTTTGGTGACGAGCCCGTCGAGTTTGGTGGGGAGGAGACCGCCGGAGTGGGTTTTGAAGCGGAGCAGGTGCATCTGGATGTTGCGGACCTGGGTTTTGGCCTTGGTTTCTTCGGCGTCACCCATGGTGCCGCTGAGGGCGACGGCGGAGATGCCGACGAGGATGCCGATGATGCCGAGGACGAGCATCATTTCCATGAGGGTGAAGCCCGCTTGGCGGGGGGCGAGGAGGGGGCGGGTGTGTTTCATGGGGGGAAGGTTGGCGGGTGGAACGTGGGTATCAACAATCAAGTGTTCATGAGGTCAACGCCGCTGGGAGGGATTTTTGTTTGAGGGGTGTTTAGCGCTGTTTGGGGGTGTTTGCAAAAGGGGAGTGGAGGGGTGAGGGGGATTCATCCCGAACTCCGCCATTGGAAGCGGCCCATTCGCCACCTTCATTGCGGTTCCAAGACTCCGCAGCTCTTGCCCAGTATCGTCAAGATACAGGGACTGCGAGCCGCAACGCCTTGGAACGGCAAGCAAGGCAGCGCCTGAGCCACTTCGAATCGCGGAATTCGGGTTCATGAAAAACCCCCACCTCGAGCGGAGTCGGGGTGGGGGTGAGGAGGTGTTAGAGGAGAGGTGGTTTAGCGTTTGGCGTTTCTGCGGGCGGCGTCGTAGCCGGCTTCGTAACCGCTGCGGAAGGAGTCGTGGGTGGTGGCGTCGAACAGGTTTTTGTGCTGATCCATGTGTTTGGGGCGGTTGTGGTGGAAGTCGTCCTGTCCGACGCGGTAGGCGACGTCATAGGTGTGTGCTTTTTGGCTGGAGGTGGAGGCTGTTTTTGGGGGCGTTGAGTAGGGGTAGTAGCCGGAGCTGTAGTAGTCTGAGGAGGAGCGATAAGGATGGACTTGGGGAGGTGGGTAGTAGGTGGGGCGGCTGGAGTTGGCGAGGGCATCGAGGGCTTGCGGGTCGATGACGCAACTGGGGAGCACGGCACTGGTTAGGGCGAGGAGAGCGAGGGGGAGTGTTCTTTTTTTCATGATTGAGGATTGATTTGGAGTGCGGGGTGTTTCCATTGGGGAAGCGACCAATTGATTGAAACGCAAACGGGCGGCGATGGGAATCCTAATTTTACCACAGATGAAATGCAAAGCGGCCTTTTGCCTGCGACTCTTTTGGGTGGGGATGTTTTTGGTGGTGGGTAGTGGGTGCCGGCGTCAGGGAGGGGAGGTTTTGAGCGAGGTGTTGGAGGGCAAGGTGCCGAGGTTGAGGGAGTTGGATTTCACGCCGTTTGAGGCGGCGCTGGGGCGGCTGAGTTCGGAGAGTGTGAGGCGGGTGACGACGTTGATTGAGGCCTCGACGGTGCTGCAAGTGCAGGCGGCTTTGCAGGCGAAGGAGGTGACTTCGGAGGAGTTGACGCTGGTTTTGCTGGATCGGATCCGGCGGTATGATGGTCGGTTGCGCAGCTACATTGAGTTGAATCCGGGGTGTTTGGAGGAGGCGCGGACTTCGGATCGAGAGCGGGTGGGGGGTCGCTGGTTGGGGCCTTTGCATGGGATTCCTCTGAGTTTGAAGGACAACATCGGAACGATGGCGCCGATGCACACGACGGCGGGGGCGGAGATTTTGTTGGATCATTCACCGGCGAAGGATGCGGTCTTAGTGACGAAGCTGAAGGCGGCTGGTGCGGTGGTGCTCGGGAAGGCGGCATTGTCGGAGTTGGCGGGGGTTTTGACGACGGAACCTGCGGGTTACAATGCGGTGAGTGGGATCGGGGTGAATCCTTATGGGGAAAGGTTTCCCGTATCGGGGTCGAGCAGTGGTTCGGCGATTGCGACGAGTGCGGGGTTGGCGGTGGTGAGTGTGGGGACGGAGACGTCGGGGTCGCTGATTTCTCCGGCATCAATGAACGGGGTGGTGGCGATGAAGCCGAGTTTGGGGATGGTGAGTGGGGAGGGGGTGGTGCCGTTGATTCGGTTTCAGGATTCGGCGGGACCGGTGGGGCGATGGGTGGCGGATGCGGCGGTGCTGCTGGGGGCCATGGATGGTGGGGAGGAAGATTATGTGGAGGGGTTGAAGGCGGATGCTTTGGAGGGGGTGGTGGTGGGGGTGCTGCGGGCAGGAATCAAGGCGAAAGGGGAGGGAGGGGAAGAGGGAGAGTGGTTGAGGCGAATCGACGAGGGGTTGAGTCGTGCGAAGGCGGTTTGCCGGGATGTGGGTGAGAGTTTTGAGGGGAAGCCTGGGCTGTTTCCGGTGATTTGCCTTGGGCTTTCGGTGGATACGCTGGGTTACATCGCGGGGACTGGGGCGGAGGTTCGGACGGTGGAGGAGTTGAAGGCTTACAATGAGGCGCGACGGGAGACGCGGGCGCCACGGGGACAGAATATTCTTGAGGCGGCTACTCAGGTTTTGGCGGCGATTGAAAAACAGACTGGAGTGGCTGAGGGCGATTTCAAGGGGGTGTATGAGGAGGCGGCGATGGAAGTTAGGAGTGAGGCGAGGGCTTTGCTGGACAAGGCTTTTGCGGAAAGCGGCGTGGAGGTGCTGGTGAGTTTGAGCAATGTGCACTCCGCATTGTATGCGACGGCAGGGTATCCGGCGATCACGGTGCCGCTGGGTTTGAACGGGGAAGGCGCGCCGAATGGGGTGACCTTCATTGGGAAGGCGGGAGCGGATGCTGAGTTGCTGGCGTATGCGTATGCGTTTGAGCAAGTGACCCGGCATCGTTGCGCGTCTGAGTCCGTGCGCGAGTGAGACGGCGACTACCTGGCGCGGACGGCGTTCATGGTTTCGAAGACGACGGAGATCATGGTGTAGGCCATGACGCCGACGAGGCCTGCCATGAGGAGGATGATGAGGGGCTGCATCATGGCGACGGCGGTTTCGAGTTTTTTGCCGAGGTCGCGGGCGCAGCGGTCGGCGGAGCGGCGGAGGGCATCGCCGAGTTCGCCGGTGTGTTCGCCGATGCGGACCATTTCGAGGAGGTTGGTGGGGAAGAGGTTGGTGCGTTCGAGGGCGCGGGAGAGGGAGCCGCCGTCGCGGACGAGATCGACGGCGCGTTTGACTTCGCGACGGATGTAGAGATTGCTGCTGACACCGGCGGCGAGATCGAGGCCTTTGAGCAGGGGAAGACCGCCGAGGGTGAGGCTGGCAAGGGTTTCGAGGAACTGGCTGTGGAAGCTGGCCTGGAGGACGGGGCCTGCGAGGGGGAGGCGGAGTTGAACACGGTCCCAGACGGGCTTGCCTGCGGTGCTGCGCGCCCAGAGGGTGAACAAGATGATGATGCCGATAAGGCCAAGAATCAGGGCGGGCCACCAGGCTTTGAGGAAATTGGTGACGGAGAGGATGACCTGGATGCCTTTTGGCAGGCTGCCGCTGATGGATTGAACCATCTGGGTGAGTTGGGGGATCAAAAAGGTGCCGAACAGGATGGAGACGGCAAGGGCGGCGAAGAGGAGGAAGCTGGGGTAGATGAGGGCGACGCTGACGCGGGCACGGATTTCGCGGGCGCTGGCGAGGTAGGCGGCTTGGCGTTGCATGGACTCGGCGAGGGAGCCGCCAGCTTCGCCTGCGGCGGCGACGGCGCAGAAGAGTTCGCCGAAGGAGGGGGAGGCCTGGCGCAGGGCGTTGCTGAAGGGGTGACCTTCGCGGACGAGGTTGCCGATGCGGCGGGCGGCCTGGCGGTGGGCGGTGACGGCTTCGCCACGGCCTTCCATGAGTTTTAAGGCGGGCTCGAGGCGCATGCCGGCGCCGAGCAGTTCGGCGAGTTCTTCAACGAAGGTTTGCACCTGTCCGGTGCTGAGTTTGACGCGACCATCGGCGCCAGTGTGGGCGGTGGTTTTTTTGCTGCTGGTGGCAGGGGTTTTGGCTGGAGCCGGGGCAGTCTTGGCTGCGGTGGCGGGGGTGCCGTGTTCTTTGACTTGAAAGGGTTGCAGGCCTTTGCCGCTGAGGAGGCGGACGGCGGTACCGCGGTCGGTCGCTTCCAGGGTGCCGTTCACCGTGCGTCCGGTGGGGTCAGTGGCCTGGTAGGTGAATGCGGGCATGGGAGGGAGCGACGAATGGGTGCTGGGAAGTAACGCCGGTGGAGAGGGCTTTCGTTTTGGGATCAGTCGGCGACAGTGACGCTGATGACTTCCTCGACGGTGGTGATGCCCTCAAGGACTTTGCGGATGCCGTATTCGCGCATGGGTCGGTAGCCGTCTTTGACGGCCTGTTCGGCGAGGGCTTTAGCGCCGGCGCGGGCGGTGACAAGTTCGCCCATGGCAGGGGTGAGGCGGACGAGTTCGTAGATGGACATTCGGCCGCGGTAGCCGGTGTGACGGCAGGCTTCACAGCCGCCTTCGCGGGCGGCAAAGACGGGGCGGTCCATGGGGCCGGTGTAACCGAATTCGCGGAGTTTTTCTTCGGCGTGGGGATCGAGTTGCTTGCACTCCGGGCACAGGACGCGAACGAGGCGCTGGGCGAAGAAGGCTCGGACGGAGGAGGAGACGAGGAAGGGCTCGACGCCCATGTCGACGAGACGCATGATGCCGCCGATGGCGTCGTTGGTGTGCAGGGTGCTGAAGACTAAGTGGCCGGTGAGGGCGGCGCGGATAGCGATTTCTGCCGTTTCGAGGTCGCGCATTTCCCCGATCATGACGATGTTGGGGTCACCACGGAGAATGGAGCGGAGGCCGGTGGCGAAGGTGAGGTTGATTTCAGGGCGGACGGCGATTTGGACGACACCGGGGAGTTTGTTCTCGACGGGGTCTTCGATGGTAACAATGCGGCGGTGCTCGGTATTGAGCTGGGAGAGGAAGGTGTAGAGGGTGGTCGATTTGCCGGAGCCGGTGGGGCCGGTGACGAGGATGATGCCGTTGGGTTTTTTCAGGAGGGCTTCGGTTTCGCGGCGCAGGTCGGGTTCGAACTGGAGGCGGTCGAGGTTGAATTTTTCCTGGCCGAGAAGACGCAGGGAGATGCTTTCGCCTTCGACGGAGGGGATGGTGGCGACGCGGACGTCGATGAATTGGCCGCCGATTTGGAGGTTGATCCGTCCATCTTGGGGAAGACGGCGTTCGGCGATGTCCAGTTTGGCCATGACCTTGAGGCGGGCGAGCACGGACTGCTGGAGTTGCTTGATGTTTTCGGGAACCGGGACTTCGCGGAGGCGACCGTCGATGCGGTAGCGCATGCGGAGTTTTTCCTCCATGGGTTCGACGTGGATGTCGGTGGCGTGCTGTTCGAGAGCCTCGCGGATGATTTGGTTCACGAATTTGACGACGGAGGCCTCCTCGTCGTCGGCGTCGATGATGTTGGCTTCGTCGCGCTGTTCCAGGTCGGCGGAATCGACATCGCGACCCTTGAGGATTTCTTCGAAGGTGTCGGCACCGACGCCGTAGAAGTCGCGAAGGGCATTGAAGAGCCGCTTTTTTGGGGCGAGGCACCAGCGGACGGGGACGGTGACTTCGCGGGCGACGGCTTGGCGGGCGATGAGGTTGAAGGGGTCGTTGGTGGCGAGGACGAGCTTGCGAAGGGGAGGGGTGCCCTCGGCAGCTTCGGCGGGTGGGGGCGTTTCTTCGACAGAGAGGGGGAGGAGTTGATGACGCAGGGCGACCCGGGGAGGCAGGAGGCGTTTGAGTTCGGGGCCGTCGGCAGAGTCAGGGATGGGCATGTCCACCCAAGGCATGTTCAGGCGGTTAGCGAGATTGGCGAGGAAGG
The DNA here is from genome assembly GCA_029865835.1 of Verrucomicrobiaceae bacterium. GTDB lineage: Bacteria > Verrucomicrobiota > Verrucomicrobiia > Verrucomicrobiales > Verrucomicrobiaceae > JAGRPD01. The sequence continues at coordinate 48,968 of JARXAL010000061.1, read as the reverse complement.
TTTCCTCATTGACTTTGCTGTGGTCCAGGACTTGTCCGATGACGGACACGCTAGGGGTGGCTGAGGGAAGAGAAACGCCACTGCCACCGGATGCCTCCAGGCATTGGGTGAGGGCCTGTCGGACACTTTTCATGAGGAGAAATTAGCGTTTGGCAGGCTTTTCGACGGCGCTGTCTGCAGGGAAAAGGGAAGCGTCGGTGCCTTCGAGAGAGGAGCTTCCTTCGATGGTTTCAGGAGTGGCAGGTTGAGCGCCTTCGGCGGTGTAGCCGTAGCGTTCCAGCAGTCCGGCAAGGTAGAGGAGGGCGTCGGATTGGGTGGCGTGCTGGCTGGCATTGTAGGTGAGGTCTTCGCGAAGCGTTCCTTCAATGATGGCGCTGCCGACCATGCCGAGGGTTCCATCGGGAGACACCGCACGGGCTTCGGAGTCGTCATCGTTAGCGATCAGGGTGCCGCGGAGGCCGGCGGCGACTCGGAAAGAGCGGATGCCTTTGGCACCGGGGAGAGAGACAGTCTTATTGATGTCACCTGTGGCCATGTAGGAGGCTTGTGCGGAGCCGTTCAGTGCGATGGCGGAGAGGACGGTCTTGCGCGAAGCGGGGCTGGCGACGGTGAAGATGCGGGCGGCGTTGGGAGCCAGTGTGTAGAGGCGACCGTTTTCCTCGGTGGTCAGGATCAGTGAGGAAGGGCCACCAATGACAGGAGCGACAATATAAGCTCCGGTGTAGAATTGGAAATTGACGTTGCCAACGACGTCGGGGGTGAATTTGAGTTCGTAGACAAGCCAGCCAGGCTCAGCGGCTAAGATGGAGGCGCTCAAGGAGAGCCAACAGGACGCTAGTAGAGGGAAAAGGCGCTTTTTTAGGCGAGACATACGAGAGTTCTCTGATACTGCATCCCGAACGAGTTGTCGAGGCTGAGGTTGAAGACAGAACGCCACCGATCGGGGCAAAAGTGCCTATTTTAGCAGTCTTGGGGCCAAGATGGTCGAAAAAGTGTGAAAAAACCTTGGCAGCTTTTCGGCAAGCTGTTAACTAGGCCCGTCCAACCAGACGGCCACTGCCTTGAGTCCTGTAAATTAGAGGGGTTCAGAGCGGGGGTCTTGTGGTTGAGACAAACCAACCAACCAACCAACGATCCCAACCAACCAACCTATGAAACTGAATGCATTGCTGAAAACAGCTGGCTTCCTGGCCTTGGCCGCTTCACCTGCTCTCGCCGGCTCCTCCGGCAAAGTGGTCGCTCCCCAAGTCGTGGAAGAACCCTCCTCCGATCTTGGCATCACTGCCAGCCTCGGTTATGACACGAACTTCATCTTCCGCGGCGTTGAGTTTGCGGAACACTGGATTTCCGGTGGTGTTGCTCTCGATATCCCGCTGGTCGACAACATTTCCTTCGTTGGTGGCGCCACCTATGGCGTTTCCGCTGACGACAATGCGGTCGCAGACTTGTTGAGTGGTGTGTCCTATCAGCGTCTTGAGCTCAATGGCGGACTGTCCGTTGACCTTGGAGCCGTTGAGTTAGGTGCTGGCTATCGTTACTACAATCACCAAGGTGACCTTTCCAACGTTTTGGAAGACGGTCATGAAGTGGGTTTGACCTTGGCGACAACCGCCGGGCCTTTGAACTTCGGCCTGGGTGGCTACTATGACTTCGCGATCGAAGGCTGGTACTTCCAAGCGGCTGTGAACAGTGTCATCGAAATCACTGAGTCGATCAGCTTGGTTCCTGGCGTTTCCATCGGTTACGCACAAGACTACAGCTGGCACGTGATTGGCGCCCAGACTTCCGGCTTTACCGCCGTGAACCTGAGCCTCGCTCTGCCGATCAAGCTCACGAAGTATGCGACACTGTCCCCATACGTGGCTGGTAACCTTCCGATCGATGCTCTTGATGACGCAGGCGAAGAGGCTGCGATCTTCGGTGGCGTTAAGCTGAGCGTCGCTTTCTAATTTGTTGAAAGGCTAGTCCTTTCTTCACCAACCTTCCAGTGCTCGCACTGGAAGGTTTTTTTGTGCCTAGCGCGGCTTTTCCGCTTCCACATTGGTTATCCTGCTAAAAGGTGTGATTCTGGAAGCAGTCTGAAAGCCATTATCTCACGGACATTTTGAAAAACGACACCACTAGTCTGCCAGATCTTTTTGCTGACGAGCTAGTTCCGCCTGCATGCGAATCAGGGCGGGAAGGGGGAATTGTGGCTCTTTCGAATGGTGGAGCGGCGGTGGTTCGGGTGCAGTTGGAGGACTCGGCGGCGATGGAGTTGGATTATCTGGTGCCTTCGGAGTTGGAGGGGAAGATAGCGATTGGATCGCGGGTATTGGTGCCATTGCAGAGACGGCAGATGCAGGCAGTGGTACTGCATTTGTTGAATGAGTCTCCTTTTCAAGCAAGACTGAAACCAGTCATCAAAATTGTTGGTTCGAGGCCAATGTTTTCGGCCGCAATGCTGAAATTGGCGCAGTGGATCGCAGATTATTATGTGGTGCCTGTGAGGCAAGTACTGAGAACGATGCTGCCGGAGGCAGTGAGGAATCGAACGGAGAAATTCATCACGGACAGTCATTTGACTCTGATGATTCCGTGCGACGGGGAGGCACTTGAGAAATTGAGCAAACGGGCTCCGATGCAGGCGAGGGTGTTGGAGGCGCTTCATGAGAAGGGTGGTTCAGCGTCTCTGAGTGAGTTGCGCCGAGAGTTGCCTCGGGCGAGCGCCCTGCTGAAGCCGCTATTGGCTGCGGGATGGATTTCCAAGAGTGAGGTTCGAGTGGAGCGAGATCCGTTTCAAGATGAGGAGTTCTTGCCGAGTACTGCGCTGACTTTGACTCAGGAGCAGACCGCGGTGCTTGAGTGTGTTCATGCGGCCTTGAAGTCGCCGGCGACAGCACGCCCGATTCTGCTTCATGGAGTCACGGGCAGTGGCAAGACGGAGGTCTATTTGCAGGCGATCGCGACCGTTTTGGAGTCCGGGGGTACGGCCTTGGTGTTGGTGCCGGAGATCAGTCTGACGCCACAGACGATTGAAAGATTTAAGGCACGGTTTTCAGATCACAAAGATCGTGTGGCGGTGTTGCACAGTCATCTGAGTGATGGTGAGCGTCATGATGAGTGGTTTAAGATTCACGAGGGCAGGGCGAACATTGTGATTGGGGCGCGAAGTGCGGTGTTTGCGCCGCTCGATCGATTGGGGATCATCATTGTGGATGAGGAGCATGAGCCGTCTTACAAACAAGAGGAGACACCGCGTTATCAGGCGCGTGATGTGGCTGTGGTGCGAGGCAAGTTGGAGAGCTGTGTGGTGCTGCTGGGAAGTGCGACGCCGAGCTTGGAATCCTGGGAGAATGCGTGCCGAGGGAAGTATGAACTGCTGCGGATGGAGCGAAGGACGGATGGGAAGAGCCTGCCTTTGGTGAGGGTGGTGGATTTGAGGTTGGTAAGGCGCAAGGGTACTGGAGTGAAGGTTCAGGATGCGGGTTGTTTGTCTGAGAAACTGCGCCACGCGATCACGGATCGATTGGAGAAGAGGGAGCAGACGATTTTGTTTCTCAATCGAAGGGGATTTCACTCGTCATTGGCGTGTACTTCCTGCGGGGAGGTGGTGCAATGCCAAGAGTGCAGCATTCCGATGACGCTGCATCGTTCAGAGAACCGTCTCATTTGTCATGTTTGCGGGGCGCGACGATTGCCGCCACAAAAGTGCCCGGCCTGCAATGATCCAGGGATTAAATTTGGAGGATTTGGTACGGAGAGGGTGGAGGCCATTGTGAGGGAGGTGTTTCCTCAGGCCCGGATTGCGAGGGTGGATACGGACACGATGCAGCGGAAGAATCAGCTGAGAGATACGCTACGCGATTTCCGAGCGCAGAAGTTGGATTTGCTGATTGGCACGCAAATGATCGCCAAAGGATTGGATTTTCCGAATGTCACGCTGGTTGGCGTTTTGAATGCGGATTTGGCGCTGAATTTGCCGGACTTTCGTGCGGCGGAGCGGACGTTTCAGTTGCTGGTGCAGGTGGCTGGGCGGGCCGGGCGAGGGGATATTTTGGGTGAGGTATTGATTCAGACATTCACGCCGCACAGTCCCGCGATTCAGTTTGCTCGGCATAACGACTATGAGGGTTATGCTTCACAGGAGCTCGAATTTCGACGACAGTTTGATTATCCACCTTTTGCTCATGTGTTGTTGATCACGAGTCGAGGCAAACATCAGGCGCAGGCTGAGTTTGCGTTGCAGACCGTGGCGCGTAGGCTCAAGGAGGGTTTGCCCGAGGGTGTGATCATGGGCGAGCCTTGCCCATCCCCACTAGCGAAGGCGCATGGTCAATACCGGTTTCAACTATTGATGCGAGCCAAGGCAATTCGGTCCCTGTCGCGACATGTACAGGGCGTGGTAAAGTCGTTGGGATTGCCTGCGGATGTGACGGTGACCTGGGATGTGGATCCGATGAACTTGGGCTGATCGTTGGAAATGAAACTGAACCGTCTCTTGGCGAAATACGAGTCGATAGGCCGGAGTCGTGCGCAGGCATGGATCGGTGCCGGCTTGATTCAAGTGAATGGACAGCCTGTCGTGAATGGTGACTTTGAGGTGACTCGGTTTGATCGGGTGACAAAAGAAGAGATTGTTGTTCAATCGGGAAGACGCGCTGTTTACGTCATGCTTCATAAGCCTGCGGGTTATGTTTCTGCGACGATTGATGCGGAGCATCCAACGGTGTTGGACTTGATAGACGATCCTGATCGAACGGAGTTGCATTTGGCAGGTCGATTGGACCGGGCATCGACCGGATTGGTGTTGTTAACGAACGATGGGGTTTGGTCGAAGAAGATCACCGAACCGGTTTTCAAGATGCCGAAGGTTTATCGAGTTACGACGGTTGAACCGATTTCACCTGACGCGGTGAAGGCCTTCGCTGATGGATTCTACTTTCATACTGAGGATCTTGTGACCCAGCCTGCAAAGTTGATCATAGTGGGAGAGATGGAGGCGCGGGTAACTCTCTGGGAGGGGCGTTATCATCAGATCAAGCGCATGTTTCACCGGGTTGGCAACCGGGTCTCCAGCTTGCATCGGGAGTCGATTGGAGCTTTGGTTTTGCCATCAGAACTTGCTCCGGGTGATTGGAGGTATCTGACGTCTCTAGAGGTCGCAAGTATGTTGGGGACACAAAAAACCCGGATTCCGCAGGGCGAAATCCGGGCTGGGAATTGCGGGTGCGAGGCACCAGCTGGAGACTAGCCCTTCTTAACGGACTCGACTTTGTTGTGGCCGCTGACGACAACGACGTCTTTGCCGACAAGCTTCTCAACGTCTTCAGCGCCGGCGCTGGTAGGGGTCAAGGTGCGCTTCACTTCTTTTCCGTCCACTTCGATGACTAGGGCTTTGCTGTCTTTGTCGAAAGACTTAAGTTTGCCGGTGTCGGTGACGGTTTTGCCGCAGCCAGCCTGGCTGGAGGCGACGGAGAGACTGATGAGAGCGAGGGTGCAGAGGATGGATTTCATAGATTTGTGACGATTGAACTTTAACTGGGAGTCTTCCGGAAGGATCCTCGAAGACAACTGCCTATTAACGACAGATTCTGGCGTTAATTGCAAGATAAAATACGGACCCCAAAAAGAGTTGGATGTCTGCCCACGTTCCCTTCATGGTTGTCAATCATGCCTCGCTCCGCTTTTTATTCCGCTTTGTTGGCGATCTTTTTGTCTTGGTCATTGGTCCAGGCCCACCCGATTCCGGACATTCCAGTTCGAGGCTCTTTTTCTGAAGGTGGCGCGGGAAAGGTCGTCGTGGAAGTCAATCCGAGGTGTTTTGATGCGGATCCCACGAAGGCGCCGTCGATGCTGAAACCTGATTTTGACAAGCTGACAGCAGATCAAAAGGAGGCGCTGAAGATTCAAGCGGCAGAGCATGTGAAGACCCGGGTGGCAGTGTTTTTGGAGCCTTTGGGGCAGGTGACGCCGGCGTTCGTGTACGACTTTCATGTGCAAAAAGGCACCGATGAGACTGAAGATCAGGGAGAAGAAGTGATGGTGATTTCTGGGACTTGGGAAACGACCATTCCGGCTGGGATTTCGGGTTATCGGATCAAAGCCCTGGAGGCGGGCAATCTGAGCGTTCAGTTTCTCAACGAAGTCAGGGGCCAGGCTGTGGAACGAATTCAGGTGCTATTTCCAGGGGAGCAAAGTTTCACGCTGGATTTGGCCGGTTTGGTTTCGACGAAAGCAGCAGACAGTGCTCCTGGAGCGGTAAAAGCGGGTGATTCAGGCTGGTGGCAAAGCTTTGTGACGTTCATGCGCCAAGGGTTCGTTCATGTTTTGCCGATGGGGATGGATCATATTCTCTTCGTGCTGGGCTTGTTTCTTTTGAGTCGCGAATTGAAGCCGCTGATCTATCAGGTGACCTGTTTCACCTTGGCTCACACACTAACGCTTGGCCTTGCCACGATGGGATGGGTGAAAGCTCCTGCCGAGGTGGTGGAACCGGTCATTGCGTTGAGTATCGTAGTCGTAGCATTGGAGAACATCTTCCACCCACGGTACACGCCTTGGCGGCTGTTGATTGTTTTTGGGTTTGGGCTCGTTCATGGACTGGGTTTTGCGGGGGCGCTGAGTGAATTGGATCTGCCTATGAGTTCGTTGATCGTGGGACTACTGGGCTTCAATGTTGGTGTTGAGTTTGGTCAGTTGGCGATCATAGCCTTTGCATTGATGGCGACGTACGGGATGAAAGACAATGGAAGATACAGGCGCTATGTCGTCATACCTTGCTCGATTGTCATCGCTGCCATGGGGCTCTGGTGGTTTGCCCAGCGTACTTTTCTCTGAGTGTGAGGCGAGTCATCACGTGTTGCTGCGGCGTGGTTCTTGCTTCATCAGTTCCCGATGAACGCGTTTCGTGCCATTGCTGGGGTCCTGCTTGCATTCGGGATGGTGTCTTGTCAGTCGCCATCCGGGGGTGCCGGGCGAAGTGCTTATGGAGATCGACCTGGACCCAAGGGATTCAATGCGGTGGTGATCGATGCTGGACACGGAGGCAAAGATTCTGGAGCTCATGTGCGCGGTCTGATGGAGAAGCATCTGGCTCTAGACATTTCGAAAAGGCTGCGTGCAGCGTTGACCCCTGGGTTCAAGGTGGTTCAGTTACGGAGTGATGATCGATTCATCGAGTTGGATGAACGCGTGCGTCTGGCGAGCCGGTATGGAGACGCTGTGCTGGTCAGCATCCACCTGAATTACGGAAATCGCTCGACTTCCGGGCCCGAGACCTTTTACTGGAGAACGGACAGTTACTCGCTGGCGAGACGGGTTCAGTTGCAACTGAGTGCGGTCATTCCAAACGAGTCAGGGAATGCGGGTTTGGTGCGACGCCGTCTGCGGTTGACGCGGAATCCGACGATACCATGCATTTTGGTAGAGTGCGGTTACCTGACAAACGCTCGCGAAGCTTCCTTGATTGCCTCGGCGGGGTATCGGGAGCGGCTTGCCGAAGCGATTGCTCGTGCGATTCGGGATCAAGCGGCCCATGGTGATTCAGGCATGGGGGTGTTGCCTCGGCCGATTTATGCGCCACCTAGTCGCGCTGGCGATGCTCGTGATTGATGACGCCTGCGGATTGCGGAGAAGATGGAGTGTTTCCGACCCCTTATTGTTTGACCTTACTCTTACCTTTGCGCTTTCCCTGTGGCTTCAATTCCGGGGTGGATTTTCTGAAAGCCTCGTCGAGTGCGGCAGGGCGGGCCTTGGTGAATTGGTCTAGCACCTGTTGCAGCTTCTCCGAGGCTTTGGCAACTGAGGCGGTCATGTCTGAAAGAGGGATTGGTTCTTTTTCCAAGGGATCGCGTGCGATGTCGAAGAAACGGCCATCACGGTAGAGTTTGTAGTGCTGGTCGAAGGCACACTCGCGGATGGTCAGGTCTGCCTTTTGACGTGGCGAATACCAAGTGTAGAGCCATTCACGAGGTGTGCCGACCTCACCGCGTAGCTGTGGCAGGAAACTGACACCGTCGACTGTTGTGGGTACTTCGACCTCGGCAGCCGCACAAAGGGTGGGCAGGAAGTCGGTGCTGCTGATGAGATCAGCACAGACGCGTCCCTCTTTAATCACTTCTGGCCAGCTCACAATGAGTGGAACGTGCGTTCCGTGGGCTGCGGTCGATCCCTTGCCGCCTTTGTAGTCCGCGCCTTTGAAGCGGCTTGTGATGCCTGTATTTGTGCCGTTATCGCCCAAGAAAATCAGCAGTGTGTTATCCCGAATACCAAGTTGATTGAGCTTTGCGACGACACGGCCAACCATTTTGTCCATGTAGGCAGTCATATCGGCGAAATACTTCGGGCTTTGCTGCTTGTCCTCGCCGTCCGTCTTCGGGTCCCACTCCGGACTTTCCGGCGTGGGCTGGAAGGGGTTGTGCGTTAGGATCATCGGGTAGTAAAGGAAGAAGGGCTTTTCCTTTTTTTCGGTGATGAATTCCAAGGCAAAGTTATTGACCAGCTCGGGGCCGTATTCGCCATTGTTGAAGTCCTTTTCGATGCCGTTGAATTCGAGATCGGCATTTGCATATCGCGGGGGGCGGCGCGTTTGCTGCCAGAGGCAAGACTTGTCGAATCCGAAATGCTGGGGTGAGTCGATTTCGTGACCCAATTGCCACTTGCCGGAGATGCCCGTGGCGTAACCGGCCTTTTTGAGCAATTGCCCGAAGGTGGTCTCGGTGCGGGGAAGGGTGCCGAAGTTGAGGTAGTTGCGAATGTTGTAGCGGCCCGTCATGAGTTGCACTCGTGTCGGGGTGCATAGGGGCTGGACGTGGCAATTTTCAAAGCGAAGGCCGTCTGCGGCGAGTCGGTCTAGGTTGGGCGTCTGGTATGTCTGGCCGCCGTTGGCTGTGACGCACTCATAGCCGAAGTCGTCGGCCATGATCAGAATCACGTTAGGCCGAGTTGAGGTGGTGAGAGGGGTGACCGCTTCTGAGGCTGAAACACTCAGAAGTGAGAGTGCGAGCAATCTGAACGTTGCCATCATGGGAGTTCGCGGATGCGGATCTTGCGGAAGTGAATGGGCGAGCCTTCGCTTTCGAGACAGAGGAATCCTTGGGATGGATCGCAAGCCGTTCCGCCAGAAACCTCTTCGCCATTGACCCAAAGGCGGACTTCACCGTTGATGGCGCGAATGTAGTAGTGATTCCATTCGCCGTGGCCTTTGGCGAGGTGCTTGCGAGGGAAGCTTCGGGTGCCATCCGGGGATAGAGGAGGGAATGGGGTCATTTTGACACGAACCGGGAAGACATCTCCGTTGGTGCCGAACCAGTCTGTCTTTTTACCTGCCGCAGCCATTTTCTCGGTGAAGGCATGGTCGAGGATTTGAACTTCAATGCCATCGGGGAGGCCTGGTTTGCCCGCAGTGGTGAGTTTTTCGATGGAGGAAGGGGTCGCCCAAAGAAAGACGCCTGAGTTGCCTGCAGGCTTTTGATGACTCCATTCGACGATCAATTCGAAGTTTTTGTATTCCTTCACCGTGCGCATGACGCTAACGGGCTGGCCAGTACATTGCAGTACGCCGTCCTTCCAACTCCAGGTGTCGTCTGCGCTGTTGACCTTAGCGAAATCGACGGCGGTAAGAGCGCGGAAGCCTGGCTGGGTGTCATCCATGAATGCGCGAACGGGTTCTTCGGCATGAAGCGAGATTGAATTCAGGATTAGAGCGACCACGAGATGAGGTTTCATATGATGGAATGAAGATTGGGATTGAGAAGGAGGCGGACTGTCAATAGTCACGAAACGGACCACGGGGATCGGTTTGATCCATTTCTTTCCTCCAAGCAGCAAATCGACTTTGAAGGCGTTCGACGATATCTGGGTGCTCCTTTGAGAGATCTTTGGATTCGCCGATGTCGTTTGCGAGATCATAGAGACCCTTGCCTTTTTGGGAGTCAATCCATTTCCAATTGCCGACCCTAGCAGCTTTGTCAGCGCGGCGTTGCCAAAACATTTCGGTGCGGGGTGAGGGCTTTTCACCTCGCAAAACGGGAAGCATATCGAAGCCGTCAAGGGCGATGCCAGTTGGGGCTTGAGCACCCGCAGCTGAAAGCAGGGTAGGCACGATCTCGAGGGATGTGAGGAACTCGCCCGTGACTTTTCCGGCTGGGACTTTTCCAGGCCAACGGATGACGAAGGGCACTCGAAGACCGCCCTCCCACATGGTGCTTTTGCCGCCTTTGAGCGGTGCATTGCCACCGTTGCCGCTGCCGCCGTTGTCGGACATGAACAGGACGACGGTGTTGTCGGTTTGACCGACTTGATCGAGCGCAATCATGACATCGCCGATGACTTCGTCCATCCGGGTGACGGCTCCATAGTAGTGCGCCAGTTTCTCGTCTTTTACGAGACCCCTGTATTTTTTGGTGTAGGCTTCAGGGACTTGGACGCCCGGTTTTTCGCCTCCATTGTCTTCGGCTAGGGTCGAGGCGCTGTGGGGGGCGTTGAAGGGGAGGTAGAGGAATACGGGTTTTTTACCGAGGTGCTCGCGCAAGAAGTTGAGGGCCTCGCGACCGAACACATCCGTGATGTACTGGCCCTTGTGCTCAGTGGTGCGGGCGTTGCCTCGGAAGAGAGAGGGAATGCCGTAGCGTTCGTGGGTGTAGTAGTCGATGCCGTTGTTGCCGTGACCGTAGAAGAAATCGAAGCCGCGTTGCAGGGGCAGGTAACGTTTGGCTTGCCCCATGTCCCATTTGCCTACGACGCCATTGATGTAGCCAGCGGTGCGGAGCATGTCGCCGAGGTTGATTTCTTTGGGGTCGAGGCCCAAGGTCATTTCGGGCGATACCGCGTATTCCTCGGCGGAGAAGCGGTGGCCGTAGTTGACCATGTCATTGCGGACCATGTCGTAGAGTCCGTTCCGCTGGGGGTAGCGGCCTGTGAGGATGCTGCCGCGTGAGGGGGTGCAGGCGGGCCAGGTGACGTAGAAGTTCGTGGCGCGTGTTCCTTCGGCGGCGAGGCGGTCGAGGTTAGGGGTTTGAATGGGTTTGCTGCCGATGCAGCCGAGATCGGGGTAGCCCAGGTCGTCGCTGACGACGAGCACGACATTGGGTGGCGCGGCATTGAGCGACAGGCCGAGCAGGATCAGCGGCAGAAGCAGTTTCATGGGCACCTATGGAACGCGCTAAGACAGTAAAGCTTACGCTTAACAAGGAGGGTATGCCCTTCAGGTTGGTTACTTCGCCTTCAGCACGCCGCGCATGATGATGCCGTGGCCGGGGAAGGAGCAGACGAAGGGGTAGTCTCCGGCGGTGGGGAGAGTGAATTCGAGGACTTCTTCTTTGCCTCCGTCGAGGAGTTGGGTGTGATGCAGGACGTCTTCACCCGCGGGGATGAAGCCTTTTTCGAAGCCGGCGGCGCCCATGACGATGGCGGCGTTCATGATGGCGTCGGCTTTGCCGGGCTTGGTGACGAGGAGGTTGTGCGGCATCACGTCGGTGTTGGCGAAGGTGAGCTTGATCTTCTTGCCGGCCTTCACGTTGAGCTCCTTCACATCATACATGAGGCGCTCGCGGATGGTGGCGATACGGATGGTGGTCAGATCGGCGGTGTCGCTGAGGATGCCGGATTTTTGGACCTTCTCCTCGGCTTCTCCGGCAATGACACCGCCTCTGGTGCTGGCTTCGACGTTGAACCAAAGCTGCTGCACGACGTTGGCGGCGTTGCGGGCGTGCAGTTCGGGGCTGGTTTGCAGTTTGGCGAGCAACGCGGTGTCGCGGACGTTGTGCTGCTGGTGGAGCCAGAGGGCTTCGAGAAGGTGATGAGCGTCTTCTTTCTTGGTGGCGTCGAATTGCTTGATCCATTCCTTCGTGGCGGCGATGACCTCGGTGGTGGGGCGCTCGCTGAGTTCGACGCGGGTGCGATGGCGCACGCCATCGGCGGGATGCTTGAGGTTCTCTAGCAGCGCGGGGATGGGCTGACCGTCGATGGCGACGGGTTTCTGCAACTCGCGGCCTTTGGCGGTCATGCGGTAGATACGGCCATGTTTGTTGTCGCGGTTGGGGTCGCGGACGTTGTGCTGCATGTGGCCGATGATGACGTTGTGCCAGTCGGCAATGTAGAGGGCACCGTCTTCGCCGAAGACGGCATCGCTGGGGCGGAAATTCTTGTCGCCGCTCATGAGAAGGCCGCGGGATTTGTCTTCGGTGACGCTGCCATCGGCTTGAGTAACTTTGACGGTGAGGTCTGCGCCAGCAGGCTCGCCCCAGACCGATCCGTCCTCGGCATTGCGGGCGAGGTCGTAGTGCTTGATGCCGAGGAAGCCGATGACGTTGCAGATGAGGAAGTCGCCCTGCATGTCTTCGGGGAAGTGGGTGCTGCTGACGACTTCGCTGGCGGTGACGGGGCGCACTTCCTTCTTGAGTAGCTCGTGCATTTTGAAGCCGTTGCCCTCAGGGCGGACCTGATACGCACGACCGCCAGTGCCGTCGGTGGCATAGAGATAGCCCCAGGTGTCGAAGGCGATGCCGTGTGGGTTCGGCGAGTTGTCGGCGTGCTTCGCGATGGTGAAGCGGCGCGGATCAAAGCGATACATGGCGCTGGTGCCGGTCTGCAGCGACGGACCCCACGGATGCTCGTGATTGTGCACCATGAAGACGCCGCTCTGCCAGTAGATGCCGCCATCGGGGCCCATGACGAGATTGTTCGCGCCGTGATGGGTGTCGGCGAAATCGACGCCTTGCAGCATGATGGTGCGCACGTCGGCCACGTCGTCGCCATCGGTGTCTTTGAGGAAGATTATGTCCGGGGCGCAGGTGACGATGACACCGCCATTCCAGAACTCAAAGCCGAGCGGATTCTGCACACGGGCAAACTCGGTGATGCGATCCGCTTCGCCGTCTTTGTTGTCGTCGTGGCAGATGACGAGGGCGTCCTTCATCTCCTTGAGAGGCTCCCACATCGGGTAGGTGTGCCACACGGCGGCCCAGAGGCGGCCTTTGGTATCCACTTGCATCTGCACGGGATTCACGAGCTGCGGGAACTGCGCTTCATCGGCAAACAGACTCACTTCAAAGCGCGGATCAAAGGCCATGTGCTTGATGGCTTCCTGGCCGCTGATGTATTCCGTGCGGCCTTCTTTTTGAGCGTTGGAGGACTTCGACTTGCCACCGACATTGGAAATCACCGGCACGGGCGGCGGCACGTTGCTGTCATCGACTTTGAGGTCGTCGCCTTTGGCGCGCGCCCAGATTTTGGGGTCGCGATTGCCGGTCATTACATCGAGCATGGTCAGCTCGTGCTGGAGCACCACGGCGTTGGTTTGACCATCGGTGAAAGAGAGCGTCGAGCGGCCGCCCCAGACGTCATTGCCATCGCGGGCACGGTAGCGGGCGTTCCAGTGCAGGTCCTTGTCCAGCACGGCCTCGCGTAGTTCTTCGAGGGAGGCGGAGGCAGTCATTTGTTTGCCGAGCAGGGCCTTCGCGATGACTTCAGCCAGTTGGCGATTGCCTTCGGCGGTGAGATGCACGCCGTTGAGGGTGAGCGGTTCGTGGGCAGCTTTGAAAAGGTCGAGCGAGGGATGGAAGAGATCGACAAAACCCACGCCCGCTTCCTTTGCGGCGGCTTCGGTGGCCTTCGTGTAGGCTTCGAGCTGCGGATTGTGCTCCGCGCCGTCCGGCACGTTCGGGTTTTTCGTGTCCTCATGCGCGATGGGGCTGAAGAGCACGATGCGCGGGAAGGTTTTTCCATTGGGCTTTGTGCCGCGCACATACTTCACGAAATCAACGAGCTGCTTTTTGAAGTCGTCCGGCTTGTTCTCGAAGGACTCGTTGTAGCCGAAGAAGGCGAACACGACATTCGGCTTCACTTGGCGGAGGTAATCCGTCATGTGCATGTGGCCGTTGCTGCGCGGGAAGGCGTTTGGGCGGTCACCGCTGGCGCTCATGTTGCGGAAGCGTACGTTCTGCTCTGGCAGGGCGCTTTGCAGGACGGTCTCCATCCAGCCATCATGCTGCATGCGGTCCGGCAGGCCGTTGCCGAGGATCGCTACGGTGTCGCCTTTGCTAAAAGCGAAGGGCAGTGTGTCCTTGTAGTCTGCAGGCACTTCGACGAGCGCAGGCTCCGGGGCCGCAGGTTTGCCGGCACCACCGCCGCTACCCTTCACCGCTGGTTTGCCCGGTTTTCCATCAAAGTCGAGATAAGCGAGCTTTCCGCCTCCTTTGACATCAATCGTGAGCGAATCGCCAGCGGCCACATTCTTCAGTTCGAACACGGCTTTGCGCCCTTCATCGAGCAGTTGCAGCGTGAAATCGCCGAGACGATCCGGGAAGCCCCGACGGCTCCACAGGCTGATCGCATCCAGTTGCTGTGCGGAACCGAGATCGATCTCCCACCACGGATTTGGCTTGTTCTCGATGGTGTGCGTCATGCCCTTGCCGTAGTTTGGGTTCTTGTCGCCATCCATCGCACGATTCGCGTCGCCGCCGTGACCGGTGGTCGATTGCGTGGCTTTGCCGCCATTGGCGATGTTTTTGCCAGCGCTGAGGATTTCAATCTCGGCGATTTGAAGGCATTTTTTGTCACCGGGGATTTCGATGCGGACAAAGCGTGCAGGTTTGCCGGTGGCGATGGTGGGCTTGGCAGAAGCATCGGCTTTCGCGGCTAGTTTTTCTTCCTTCTTCGGCTTCTCAGGCTTCTTCGTGTTGTTGTTTGCGGGTATCGGGCTTTCAAAGCCGGCATACATCTCTGGTTTGATGCCGCGAGCATAGGTGCCACCACCGAAGGTGTTTGGCTTGCCTGCACCTACGAAGGCGACGTTTAGATCCGCTTTGATCGCGTCTTCCAGACCCACAGCCCAGAACACTGCGTTCACCATCATGCGGCGATAGCCTTCATTTGTGATGTCTTCGGAGGTGCCATACAGAGACGTGAAAACGCGGCCTGCTTTGCCCGAAGCGCTTTTATAGGAGCGGGTCCACTCGCTCGGCTGCGGAGGCTGTGTCTTGGATGCAGGGGAATCCTGTGTCATGCCATCAAGAGGCTGAGCCATTGTCAGAATCTCACCATCGGTCGGTTTGCCGACGTAACCACCTGCCTGCACCCAAATGTCCTTCACTCCGCGCAGGATCGGGTGTTGTTTCATCGCATCCACGATGGCGATGCGTGTGCTCTGTGAGTGATTTTTGCCATAATGACCAACCCAAGTCTGGCCGAGCACTTGATGTCCGAAACCGAGCTCGTAATCGCTGCCTTTGTAATCATACGAGTATTTCGCGAAGGGAGCATCCTTTGGCATTTTAAAGCCATGTGTCGCCGTGCGCATGCCGATCACGGGACCGCCGCGATTCAGATAGGCATCAAAATGTTTCATTTGCTCCGGCGGGAAGTTCTGGAAGCGCAGAAACACCACCGCGAGATCCGCGCTGTCCAGCGCTTCGATGCCTGGCATGTTCGACTTGTCACCACCGACGATCTCGCCGGATTCGGGATCGATGCCAAACAGTACCGTGCATTTAAAACCATGATGCTTCGCCAAGATACGAGCCAACTGAGGCAGCGACTCCTCGGAGCGATACTCGTGGTCATCCGCCATGAAGACGATGTGCTTGCCTTTGCCCGGCCCTTCGGTGCCTTCATAAACAAGAGGAGCAGCCGTTGCGAAGGTGGCGAGGGAGAGTAGAGTAAGGAGGGTGTGTTTCATGGTTGGAAAATCAGAATGACTAAAATGAGGATGACGGGTGTTTCTTGCGATCAAAGGCTCTTCAAATACGCCACGATGTCCGCGATGCTTTGAGGGGTGAGGCCAAGCATGCTGGGCTCATACATGAGGGAGGTTTTCAGCTTGTTGCGGGTGGCGATGCGGCTCTGGGGGATGGTCTGGACGACGCCGCCCATGCATTTGATGATGAGAGGATCGCTGTCGGAGAGGACCATGCCGGTGATGACGAGGCCGTCGCTGGTTTTGATCTCGCTGCCTTCGTAGCCATGGGAAATCGTGTGGCTGGGCTGGGCGATGGCCTGGATGAGGATGTCGGCGGTTTGTTGCTTGCCGTAGGTGGTGAGATCGGGGCCGAAGTCCACGCCGGCGGTGCCGATGCGGTGGCAGGTGTAGCAGGTGGCGATGGCGGTGGCACCGCGTTTGGCATCGCCCTTCAAGGTTGCGATCTCGGCGAGGTCGAGCTTTGGCGCATTGGCGGGAGGCGGCGGCATGGGTGAGGCGACGAGCTTCACTTTGTCGGGATCATAAATGCCGAGGGCCTTCATGCTGCCGTCGATGTCGTAGGCCTTCCAATCATTGCCTTTGCGATTCATCAGCCACCACTTGGCGAGGTCCTGCATGGGGAAGCCCTTGGTGTGGGCGAGTTCGAGCATGGTACCGGCGGCTTCGCGTCCGGGAGCGAAAGCGATGGCGGTGAGCATGAGCTTGCGCTGATCGGGCGTGAGCTTCTCATTGAGCGCACGGGCTTTGAAGTCGCTCACAGCTTCAGCGGGATGCAAACGCCAGGCGATTTGGGCAAATGCGTCATCCCAGGCTGGCCTCAGCGCGGCATAAACTTCGCGTTCCTTGCCTTCGCTACCGAGACCGAGGGCTTCGAGATAGGTGCGATCCTTGCCATCGAACTGCTGCGCAATCTTCACGAGAATAGGCACGCTTTTTTCAGCAGGGACATCGCGCAAAGTGAGCGCTACTTCGCGACGCACGGCTGCATCCGTATCGGACGCCATTTTCGCAGCCATGGCGAGCACATCATGATTCGCACGACGCAGCGCCCGATACGCGACGAGTCGCTGCGTGGCATCCTTCGACTCCAGCCATGGCTTCACCTTCGCGATGCCTTCATCACCCATCTGCGCCAACAACCACGCGGCACGGGCGGCGATGAAGGAATCCTTGTCGGCAAGCAACTCAGCCACCGCAGGCACCGCTTTGGCACCAGCGGCTTTCAAGCGGGTGAAGCCGCTGTTGCGCACGTTGTTCGCTGGGCTCTTCAGGGCCGCGATCTGACCTTCGACGGTGTTCAGATCGAGTTTGGGCACCACACTCTTGAAACCCTTCGGCGCGATGCGGTAGATGGCTCCGGTGTAGCCGTCGTCACGCGTGCCGTGACCGCCGACACCGGGGTCAAACCAGTCGGCGACATACAAAGCGCCATCGGGTCCGACGCAGACATCGCTGGGGCGGAACTTCGTCTTCAGCTCGCCCGTGGGTCGGCCGCCGAGGAAATCGCTGCCGGCCCATTCCTTCTCTTTGTTGGAGGTGAGGAAGTCCATGCGCTCCAGCTTGAAGCCCGCTCCATCGGCTTTCGGCAGATAGCCGAAGACGACATTCTTGCCCGCTTCACAGGCGAGCAACAAACCGCGCCATTTTTCACCGAGTGCACCATTTTCATAGAAGGCCACGCCAGTGGGCGAGCCGCCGCCATAGACATCGCCTGCGGGCATGGTGCCGGGGTCTTCCTGACGCCACTCGGCGGTCGGTGTGTCCTGCCCTGGGCGCTTGTCCGCACCCCAACTGCGTTTGCCATCGGCGCTGGCGAATCCGGCATTGCCGCCCTCCAGCACATGACTCACGCGACAGGCAGGCGGGTCGTCGTTGTCGCTCTGGAATAGATCGCCGTAGCTCGTGAGCGCCTGCTCGTAGCTGTTGCGGTAGTTGTGCCCGATGACGTTCACGTTCGTGCCATCGGGATTCATACGCACGCTGAAGCCACCGATCCACACATGGCCGTCATCGCTCTTCAGGCCGGCGATGTTTTGCAGCATGTAAGGGCTGCCCATGCGGAAAGTTTTGCCGCTGCGATCGGTGAACTCGGCACCGGTGTTGCCTTGATTGAAATACCACTGCCCGTCCGGTCCGGCGATGAGGCTGTGCAGGCTGTGATCATGCTGGCGACCATTGAAACCGGTGAGCAAAACCTCGCGCTTGTCGGGAATGCGGTCGCCATTGGTATCAGTGTAAACGAGCAGGTCCGGCGGCTGCGACACGACGACCTTATCATCGAGCACGGCGACACCAAGCGGCGCAGCGAGACCCTTTTCCTGCACGAACACGCTGCTCTTGTCCGCTTTGCCATCGTGGTCCGTGTCTTCGAGGATCACGATGCGATCTCCCTCCGCCCGGCGATTGCCTTTGCCGCGATAGTTCACGCCTTCCGCCACATACATCCGACCCTGCGCATCGAAGTCGATGTTCGTCGGATTGTAGAGCATCGGCGAGGCGGCCCACACGGTGACTTCCAGCCCCTCGGGCACATTAAACATCTCCGCAGGCACCAGTGGCGGCCCGGCATTCAAGTCGCCCTGCTGGAGCTTCGAAGGCAGCGCGGTGTAGATGTGAAAGCGCATCGCCGCATCGCTCGGCTTGCCAGCGCGGACCATGCCGCCGTCATCGATCGCCACCTTCGCGGTGAAGCGCTCCACGCCAGCCGGCAAATCATACGCGATGGTCGATGACGCATGCGTGCCGATGCCATTCGCATACACCTTGCCATCCACCTGGATCGGGCCGCCGGCATTGTTTTTGCCGATCTGCGTGCGGCCATAACCACGCTCCTCGCCCTTCCATTTCAAGGTGGTAAGGTCGATGCTCTTGCCATCCGCCAGGATAAGACGGGGCTCGATCCACGAGGCCCAATCGCAGGAGATCGCACCTTGATCCGAAGCGACGAGGTACATCTCCTTCGCGTTCTTGATCGCCACGTCGATCTCGATGAGGCGCTGCTTTGGATTCTTCGCCGTCATGAGCGGCGTCTCAAAGACCGGCTTCGCATTGCCCGCAGGCATCGCACCCGCACCGCGAGCCTCGGTCATCATCGCATCCAGCTC
This sequence comes from Verrucomicrobiaceae bacterium, assembly GCA_029865835.1. Classification (GTDB taxonomy): domain Bacteria; phylum Verrucomicrobiota; class Verrucomicrobiia; order Verrucomicrobiales; family Verrucomicrobiaceae; genus JAGRPD01. The sequence continues at coordinate 30,185 of JARXAL010000061.1, read as the reverse complement.
GGCCTGCGTCGGTGTTTTCGAAGCGATGCCGCCCGCCGGAATCTCCAAACCGCTCACCCACGCCACGCCGTTTAGCATCGTCGTGCGGAAGCTGTCATTCGTCATGTTCGCGAAGAAGTGGAAACCCGTGAAGCCAAAGCCGCGACCACCCTTCGGCCGATCAAACGCCCACGCGAGGTGCTGCGGTTTGCCCGCTTTCACATCTGCGAATGCGTCTGGGTTTCCACCATGCGGACTCGGCTTGTCGCCCTCTTTGAACTTCACCGTGTTCAGCGGCGCGATAGCGCTGAGCACCGGCGTCACGCCCTTCATCTCCGGCACGAAGCGCATGTGGTAATACCATTCATCCTTCGCGGAAAAGGCCTTCACGCCATTCGCCACCGGATGTTTGCCCGGCTGCACGCTCGCGTCCCAAGTCGGGTTCACCGAGTAAAACGTTTCAAAGAAGCCGCCCATCCAGTCGAGGTAGTTTTTCCCCTGAGAGCCGATCTTCGCCTCCACGCCATAATGAATCGCCGCGAAGCCCGCCCCGCGATCACAGGCCGCTTTGATGTTCGCATCGTCCGCTGCCTTGCCGCCGTGATTCAGCAGCACGATGATCGCATCGGCCTTCGTGAGGTCCTTCGGCCAGTTGTTCTCCGGATAGACTACCGCAAAAGCCTGCGGAAACGTCTCGTTGATCCGCCGCGCCAGATACGAAGCCCCCGCGAAAAACTCATGCTGCCCACCGCCCCCATGCGTGTCCTTCGCCGCGATGAACACCAGTCGTGTTGTGCCCTGAGGGGGATTGTTTTGGCCAGTGTAGTCGAAAACGTCGCGCGGCTGGGCGAACGCAGCTGTGGTGAAGAGGGTGAGGAGGAGGTGGAACTTCATGTTTGGGCGTTTTGACAAGTCGGGTTTCAGAAGTCGCTCAGCGATGGCCTTTCTTGCGATTTGTTTTCCGGGGAGTGTTTTGGCGATCAGGCTGGAAACCCGGGTGTGACACGATGTTTGGAGAGCAATGAGTGGGATGACGTTTGGTATGAGTCAGTTCGGGTAGTCCGCGCCTGTGAGGCTTTTCAAGACAGAGTCCTGCCATTGGCGGAGGTTGGATTGGAGTTTTTTGGCGAGACCGGGCTGTTTGTCGATGATGTTGGTTGTCTCGGCTGGGTCGGTTTGAAGGTCGAAAAGCTCGAGGTTGGAGACGGCTTTTTTGCTTTGGTGGATGAGGAGTTTGTGATGACCGTCGATGATGGTGCGGGTGCCGAGATAGTCGGCGTCGGTGATCACGGGGTGACGAAAGTTGGTGAAGTCGCGTGTGGCTTTGCCCCCTGATTTTTTGGTGAGCGGGGTGGTGCCTTCCTGGAGTTTCGGGTCGATGTAGGGCTCGCGAGTTGAGCCTTTTTCAGTGCCGACATTGAATTCCCAAAAGTGCAAGGCGGTGGGGCGTGTGCTGGTTTGGTGGTCCAGCATGGGGGTTAGATCGATGCCGTCCAGGGGGCGTTTGGGAAGCGGTTGATGGGTGAGCGCGCAGAGGGTTGGCAGGAGATCGCTAGTGGTGGCGCGGAAGTCGGTGCTGCGAGGTTTGGGAATGCGGGCGGGCCATTCGATGAGGCCGGGGACGAGGGTGCCGCCTTCATAAAAGTCGCCCTTTTTGCCGCGGTGGGGTGAGGCGAGTGATGCGTCACCGGAAGTGCCGTTGTCGCCGCAATAAAAGAGTAGGGTGTTGTCGCGCAGGCCGCTGTTAGCGAGGTGTTTGCGCAGTTGGCCGATGGCGCGGTCCATGGCGGTGATTTCGGCGTAGCGTTCGCGGAGGACGTCGCCTTGGGGACGGGTTACCTGGCCGCCGGTTTCATTGGAGGTGAGTTTGACTTTTTTATCGGCGTATTTGGCGGGGAGGTCATCGTAGAGAGCGAGGTCATCGGGCAGGCCGCTGTAGGGCTCATGTGGTGAGCCGAACCAGATGATTTGGAAGAAGGGGTTACCGGATTTTCGGGCGCGTTCGATGGACTGGATGGCTTCGTTGATGAGGATGGCGGAGCTTTCGCCTTTGAGGACTTCGGGTGGGCCGCCGCTGCGGGAGAGGGAAGGGTTGAGTTCGAAGAAGTTGTCGTGCGAGAGCCATTCGTGGAAGCCCATGGCGCCCGGGTTGGTGGGAGAATCGGCTTTGACAGCTCCGACGTGCCATTTACCGAAGTGAGCGCAGTGGTATCCGGCTTGGTTGAGCAGGTGTGCGATGGTGATTTCTTCGGGGCGAAAGGACCAACCGGGAGCGAAGGTGCCCATACGGTTGGGATGACGTCCGGTCAGGAAGCTGGCGCGGGTGGGTGAACAACTGGAGTGGGCGGCATAGAAGCGATTCATCTTCAGGCCGGTGGCGGCCATGTCGTCCAGGACGGGGGTTTTGACATGAGGATGGCCGTTGTAACCGGTTTCCTCCCAGCCGTGATCGTCGCCCATCATGAGGATGATGTTGGGCTGGTCGGCGCTGCGCAGGGAAGGGGGAAGCGTCAGGAGAAGCGTTCCGAGGGCGAGGGCGTAGAAGCGAGAGGGCATGAACGGTTATTTGGGTGTCTTTTTGGTTTTGCCTTTGCCCTGCTTGGAGGACGCTGGGGGGGGTGGAGGGAGGTTGTCGGAGGGCTGGTTGGAGAATCGCCACGGGTCTTCCAGGCGGCGCATTTCGGCGAGGAGTAGGCCTTGCATCTCGGATAGTTTGGCGGCTTGGGCAGGGTCTTTGGCGAGGTTGGGGTGGCCGTGCTCAGGGAGCAGTTCGTCCGGGTTTTTTGAGAGGTCGAAGAGTTGGGTTTCCATGACGTTGCGGTCCGGGGCTTCGTATTGGATGAGTTTCCAATCGCCGTTTTTGACCGACCTCATGCCGGGCTTGCTGCCACCGGAATAGGCACCGTAGAGGGTGTCGCGCACGGTAGATTTTTGGCCTTCGAGGACGGGTTTGAAGCTGAGGCCTTCGTTGGTCTCCGGTGGGGTGATTCCTGCGAGGTCGCAGAGGGTGGCGAGGACGTCGAGGAGGTAGATGTTGCCTTCGATTCGAGATCCGGGCTTGATGCCTGGTCCTTTGACGATGAAGGGCACTCGCCAGGTGTGCTGGTAGAGGTTTTGTTTGCCCATGAGACCATGGCGGCCAATGGAGATGCCGTGATCGGCGGTGTAGAAGATGTAGGTATTGTCCAGTTCGCCAGTCTGTTCGAGTTTTTCTAGGACGCGGCCGATTTGGATGTCGATGTTTTCGGAGCAGGCCATTTCGCGACCGAGTTCGTTGCGGATGCTGGCTTCGTCGCGTTTGTTCCAAACACCGCTGACCTGCATTTCGTCCCGGACATCTGAATGGGTAGTGTCGAAGGGATGGGAGGAGAGGTAGTTGGCGGGGAGAGGCGGCTGTTTGCTGTGGAGAGAAGGGAGGCTATTGGGGTCGGAGTGGTTAGTGGCGCCGTATTTGGCGAGAAGTTCGGGGCGACCGTCACGGGTGTCATGCGGGTGGGAGAAGCCGTAGTAGATCAGGAAGGGTTTGGTGTCCTTGGAGGTCTCACGGGTATTGAGGTAGTCCATGACGCGGTCGCCATGCCAGGTGCTGCCGGATTGATCATCGCCGCCGCGTTTGGAGGCGTCATGGCGGACGGTGAAAAGTCTGTTGGCGGCTTCGTAGCTGTTTCCTTGTTTGCAGGTGCGCATGGTGGCGTAACCGGCCCGATTGAAGACGGCGGGGATGGTGTTTTGCTCCAAGTTGGGTGGGCAGGTTTTTTTCCCCCAGGGGGCGATGGGGAGGTGCCAAACGGTTCGTCCGCTCATGATCATGTGGCGGGATGGCGTGCATACGGCGCCACTGAAGGATCCCATGTGATAGGCGCCTTCGAACACCATGCCCTCGGCGGCGAGGCGATCGAGATTGGGGGAGTCCAGCGGTGATTTTGGGTCATAGGCCTTGAGGTCGAAGGGGGATTGGTCATCGACGAGAATGAACAGGATGTTCGGTCTTTTGGCCTCGGCTGCCTTGTTTGGCAGCGGGATCAGAAGGCAGAGTATGAGCAGAAGGAGGATGTGCTTCATGAGGGGGTGGGACTAGGGGTGGCTTGGGAGAAAGGGATTCAACGTGGCCTGAGGCGTGATCTGTCTTGGGAGTTTTTGGGTGGGGCAGGGTGATTCTTCTTCGGCTGGGTTTGCATTTTCCAGATGCGCCCCGCCGATACCCCGCTAGGGTGCCCGCCTTATGCTCACTGCTGGCATCGTAGGCCTCCCCAACGTCGGAAAATCCACTCTGTTCAACGCCGTCACTCGCACTCGCAAGGCGGAGGCGGCGAATTATCCCTTTTGCACGATCGAGCCCAATCAGGGCATGGTGACCGTTCCGGATGAGCGATTGCAGGCGCTTTCGAAGCTTTCAGGTTCGCAGAAGCTGATTCCGGCGGCGATTGAGTTTGTGGATATCGCCGGGTTGGTGAAGGGGGCGAGCAAGGGTGAGGGGCTGGGGAACCAGTTTTTGAGTCATATTCGCGAGGTGGATGCGATTGTGCATGTGGTGCGTTGTTTTGAAAATTCGGACATTCACCATGTGGAGGGGAGTATTGATCCGATTCGTGACATCGAAGTCATCAATACGGAGCTTATTCTGGCGGACCTTGAGGCGGTGACCCGCCGGAAGGAAAGAGGTGAAAAGAAGGCGAAACAGAACGACAAAGAGGCCAAGGCTGAGATTGCACTGTGTGAGAAGTTGATTCCCCATTTTGATGATGGTCGGCCTGCGATCACGATGGATCTGAGCGATGACGAGAAGAAGATTCTAAAGGGCTTCTTTCTGCTGAGTGCGAAGCCTTGTATTTACGCCTGCAACGTGTCGGAAAGTGAGCTGGCGTCTGCGACGAATGATCCGGACCATCATGCGCTGGTCAGTAAAGTGCGAGCCTATGCTGCTCAGGCTTATGGGACATCGGCGGTGGTGATCAGTGCGAACATTGAAAGTGAGTTGACGGATCTTGATGCCGAAGAGGCGGCTGAGTACTTGAAGGATCTGGGGGTGTCTGACAGCGGGGTTTCCCGGCTGATCAAGAGCGTCTATGATTTGCTTGGTTTGCAGACGTATTTGACCACGGGCGAGAAAGAGACGCGGGCATGGACGATCACGAAGGGGACGAAAGCACCGCAAGCCGCGGGGGTGATTCACGGGGATTTTGAGCGTGGATTTATTGCTGCCCAGATTGTGCATTTTGACGATTTGATCACCTACGGATCCGAGGCGAAGGCGCGTGAGGTGGGCAAACTGCGGATCGAAGGCAAGGAATATGTGATGAAGGACGGCGATGTCGTCGAGTGGCGTTTCAACGTTTGATTTTGGTGAATTGTTGAGTGCATGAATAGGACGGGCAGGCTCGAGTTTTTATGAGACCCTGGTTCCATGTTGAAGGCGAGGAGGCTTTGCCCAGTCCGTTTCTTTTGCTTTTTGCGGATCGCATTGAGTCGAATCTTGCGTTGATGCTCCGAATGGCGGGCGGGCCAGAAAGGTTACGTCCGCACGTCAAGACTCACAAGATGGCCCCATTGATACATCGGCAATTGGAGCTGGGGATTACCCGATTCAAGTGTTCGACCATCGCCGAGGTGGAAATGTGCGCGACTGCTGGGGCGAAGGATGTCTTGCTGGCGATGCCGTGTGCCGGCGAGGCGAATGCGGGCCGACTGGCAGCTTTGGCGTCGCATTTTTCTGGGGTCGCGGTTTCTGCGATTGCGGATTGTCAGGAGACGGTTCGTTTTCTCGCGGATGCGGCGGAGCAGAGAAAGGTAACGTTGGGCGTTTTCATCGACATTGACTGTGGTATGGGCCGAACGGGAATTCGTCCGGGAGGTGAGGCGCTTGTTTTGGCGAAAACCATCCAGGACACTCCGGGGCTGCAGTTTGTTGGGGTGCATGCCTACGATGGGCACATTCATGATGCCAGTTTGGCGGATCGAGAAGCAAGATGCATGAGCGAGTTTGAGGGGATTGAGGCTTTGGTTGCTGAATTGCAGGAGAGTGGGCTGCCGGTGAAGGAATTCCTGTGCGGGGGATCGCCAACCTTTGGCATTCATGCGAGATATGGTGATCGCACGCTGAGTCCCGGCACCACCGTGCTTTGGGATTTTGGTTACTCGGACAAGTATTCCGGTGATCTGTGTTTTTTGCCAGCGGTGGTTTTGCTCACACGAGTTATATCCAAGCCCAGTGACACTCAGATTACGGTCGATTTGGGATACAAATCAGTGGCAGCTGAGAATCCACATCCGCGTGTGCGATTTACGGAGTTTGAGGGCGATGTGCCAGTGGTGATGCAGAGCGAGGAGCATTTGGTTTTGGATGTGGGGCAGTCCAAGGGTTTCCGCATTGGACAGGTGCTACATGGGGTGCCGAGACATGTTTGCCCCACGGTGGCGTTGCATGGGGAAGCGATTGTTGTCCGAGATGGACGGGTGGCTGATGTTTGGCCGATTACGGCTCGCAATCGCCGGATCACCTTTTAGCGCCCGTGAAGTCAGCGCTTTCGGAAATCCATCTCGTAGTTGAGCTCCAAATCAACTGGAACGCCGTGAGCGTGGAGAGCAAGGCAGGTCATGCGTCCTCTGGGTCTCTCGGTGCTGACGAGTTCAGACTCGCCACTCATTGGATTGGGGATGGTCCCAATAGCTGCTCCGTAGAATGAGCCAGCTTCCCAGCGTCCCCACTTCCGGATCGCGTTTCCGTCGGATTCGACGACAAGCCGGTGGGGGTATCGCGACTCGGGATTTTCCTCGTAAACCGCCACCTTGACTTCTCCGTCCGTCCAGGACCCTACGAGCTTGCTTTCGTCTTCCTTATGAAGGGAAAACGCAGCAGCCACGAAGGTGGAAGCGAAGAGGAGATAGACGATGTTCATAGCCGACAGTCACAAAATAGCAAATTACAGTGGTTATGGAAAGATTGATAATGTAAAAAGTATGTTTTTAGCGTCCCGAGGCTGAAGTGACACCTTTGAGGCGATTTTGGGCGATCTCGGTCAGGGCCTCCCAGGAGAATCGCCAGGTCCAAAAATCGCCTACCTTTCCAGGGGCGTTCATCCTGGCTTCGCTGCCCAGACCGATCACGTCCTGGAGCGGAGCGATGGCCAGTCGGGCTTGGGATTGCCAAACGCGCTGGATGTAATCCCAGTTCAGTTCACTTCCGTCAGTACCGGTGTAGCCCAAAATGGTTCGACGTTCTGCGTCCACTTGTTCCTGGGTGCGTGTGCTGTCCCCTCCCGCTTCGCTGCGGAAAAGCCCGAGGACGGTATCATTGTCATGGGTTCCCGTGTAGGCGACGCATTCGTCAGGGTAGTTTTCTGGAATGTATTCTTCTGCCAGGGAGTCTGCTCCGAAGGCGAACTGCATAACCTTCATCCCGGGAAAACCTTGGCGTTCTCGCAAGGCGACGACATCTGGTGTGATGATCCCCAAATCTTCAGCTATCACGGCAACGTCACCAAGTTCGGTGCGAAGAGCATCAAAAAGCGCGTCGCCGGGAGCTTCGACCCATCGCCCATGGATGGCGGTGGGTTCTGTGCCTGGGATTTCCCAATAGGCGGCGAAACCCCGAAAATGATCGATTCGCACGACATCGACGAGTTCGAAGACCTTTTTCATCCGTTCTTTCCACCAGGCAAAGCCTGTTGCCTGGTGGGCCTCCCATTTGTAGAGAGGGTTGCCCCAGCGCTGACCGGTTGCGCTGAAGTAGTCCGGCGGAACACCGGCGACGACGACAGGGTTGCCTTTGTCATCCAACTCGAACAATTCTGGGGCGGCCCAGACGTCAGCACTGTCATGGGCAGTAAAAATGGGAATATCGCCGATGATGGTGATGCCCAATTCTTTGGCCCGAAGGCGAACCTTTTGCCACTGCCGATGGAAGAAGAATTGGAGGACTTTGCATTCCTCCACCTCGGGTTCTAGGCGGACCATGGCCTCTGCCATGGCTGCAGGGTCGCGCAGTGCCAAGGCTGGTGCCCATTCGACCCAAGCGCGGTGGCGGTTTTCCTCCTTCAGCGCAACGAACAGAGCGAAGTCATCCAGCCAGGAGGCTTCTCGATCACAGAATACGTCAAATGCCCGTCGCAAGAGGGGGCTTTTGTTGCATTGAACGATGAAGCGCCGTGCGGCGAGTTTGAGGAAGGCGGTGCGGACCTCGATGACACCTCCGAAATCGACATTTCCTTCGGGGAAAGAGGGTATCATGATGAGGTCCTGCGGCAGTAACACGCCATCCATGGCCAATGATTCGAAGCTGATGAGCATGGGGTTCCCAGCGAAGCTCGAAAGGCTCTGGTAGGGTGAATTGCCATAGCCGGTTGGGCCGAGGGGCAGCGTTTGCCAGAGTCGCTGACCCATGGAAGCCAGGGTTTCAAGCCAGCGAAGCGCCTCGGGTCCGATTTCGCCGATTCCGAATCGACCTGGGAGAGAGGAAGGATGCAGCAGAATGCCGCTGGAACGGGGAATTTCAAACATGGCGCATGGGGGGTAGCAGCTACTGCATACGGGGGTCGCACTGGCTGGTCAACCGCCGCTATGCGTGACGGAAGGAGCGGAAATCGGGCCAAAACTGGAAGCAACCCGCTTCCCCTGCTCGTTTCCCTTGCAACCCGGCCCCGCCCCGCTAACCCCTAGGTGTGACATTTCCCACCCAGCGTCTTGGTCAACTCATTGTCGTTTCCGGGCCTTCCGGCACGGGTAAGACTACATTGTGCCGGAAGGTCTGCGATGTGGGGGAGGCTGTTTTCTCAGTGTCATGCACGACGCGAAAACCTCGGCCCGGTGAGATTGATGGTATGGACTATTTTTTCTTGGAGGAGGATGACTTTCTGGCTCGGGTTGAGAGGGGTGAGCTTTTTGAACATGCCCGCGTTCATGATCGCTGGTATGGAACCCTCAAGAGCCATGTGAACGAAAACCTTCTACGGGGCATTGACGTGTTGCTTGATATTGATGTGCAGGGTGCCATCCAGATCAGAGCGTGTCAGGATGAACTGGTGCGTCGGTGTTTGTTGGATTTGTTCATCTTGCCACCCAGTCTCAGTGAATTGCGCCAGCGCCTTGCGGGGCGTGCGACTGAGGATGCTGAGACCTTTGAACTCCGGATGAAAAATGCCGAAGACGAGATGCGGCACTGGAGCAAGTACCAGCATGTTTTGGTTTCGGATTCCCGGGAAAGTGATGAATCCCGCTTCAGGGGGCTGCTAGCGGCGGGACGTTTGCGTTCAAGCCTTTGGATATCTAAGTGACTCGATTTGGTCGGCTTATTGGGCGACGATTCGTTCGAGCGCGGAGCCTGGCTTGACCCAATCTTTGAGTTTTGAATAGGGGATCACGGGCTCGATGAACCCTGCAGCGTAGGGGCCGATTTCGTAGGGATCGAATGAGAAGCCCAGCCCCTCGGGGGAGAGGAACCAGTTGTCATTTAATTCGAAAACGTTGTCAAACAAGGGGCCTTTGTCGTTGAGCGCGTCGCCTTCTTTCAACTTGTATTGCGTGCGTAGTTGGGCCTCCGCCAGATCAGTGAGAGGGTCCCGCCAACCCGGTTTCAACAGGTCATCCAAGGTGAGCTCTTCTCCCGTTTTCAGGTCAAAAGTCACATGCCCAGCACTGGAGTTTGGGTGAGCGCCTCCGGTGTATTCGCTGTGTAGCATGCGCATTGAAAAGACCTCCAACATGTTCAACATGACCACAAAATCTTCCTCGAAAGTAAGCGACTCAAAGTGGCTGATCTCCAAGTCTTTGAGTTCTTCATCAGTGGGCAAAATGGCGCGCACGGCTTTTTCCAGCGCCCTCAAGGTAGGTGCGGGTTCTTGGGTTGGCGGTTTTGGTTTTTCTTCGGCTGAGTCTACTTGAAGCCTGGCCAACGAACGAATGAACCCGTTCACGCGATCAATGATTTCGCCCTGGCCGCGAAGTTGGGGAAATGCGAGTGATTGGGCGCGTTGCATCACTTGAGAGCCTTGTTTTCGGGCATATTCTTCGGCGAAGAAGTAGAAATCCAGGCCAGGGCTCCCTGATCCCGCTGCCTCCGTCAGACTGAAAGGCAGTTTTCTCTGCCCGTCTCCCGAAGTCCAACTGCCTTCAAAGCGTGCTTTTCCCGGTGAATCCCCAATGGTCCAAGTGCCATCAAATTGACCAGATAGTGGCTCTCCATAACGGAGCGCACTTTCCTCAAGGGAGGCGCGATCCCCTTCAAGATTGCCCCACAAATGAATCACTTTGCCTTGCTTCACATAATGGTAGGTGCCCGTCAGTGTCGATCCGCCATTCTGGTCAGGAGTGACGTTGATCACCGCCCGCACGGCCGCCCTATCTCCAACTTTACCTTCAAAAACGATTTGGTGACGGTCATCGCTTGGCACGGGGTCGGGCATGGGCTCTTGGGCTGATGCGAGAACCGAAAGGGAGAACCCTGTAATGACCCACCTGATTTGGGAGAGTAACGACATTGAGGTGGAGTAGAGCATCGATTGACGAGTTGGAATCAGCGGAATAGTGGCCTCTCGTTCTGATCAATGCCAAGCCATTTTTGTTTAGAGTGTATCCGATCTATGGGATCCACTCACCTAATGGTTGTCACGCTCTGGTCACTCGATCTGGCGTAGTTGCAGAGTATCGATCACCTTTTCGTTAGCGAGTGCATTGGTGATGACCACCAACCAAGAGCCTGATTTGCACCAGTTTTTTTGCTTCAGCATTGTCAGGGCATTGGCGATCGTTTGCTCGGGATCATCGGAGAAGGCCATTAAAAATGGCTCAACTCCCCAGGGTAAAAGCAGTTGGCGGAAGATCGGTTCGACGTCGGTGAACGCGTAAATAGGCACGCCACGCGCGCGCAGGGCTCCGAGGACATAGGCTAGGAAACCGCTTCGGGTAAAGACGACGATGGCGGAATCGCCTAGCTCTTGAGCTAAGACAGCGGCGGAACGAAGCATTTTGGATTTGGGTTCCTTCAGTTCAATGGCCCGATTCAAGACTCCTTTAACGGAGGGTTCGATGCTATCGATAATGTTTTTCATCACCTGAACGGTCTCGAGGGGATACTTTCCGACGGTGGTTTCACCAGAAAGCATGATGGCATCAGCTTGCTCTCGGATGGCGTTGGAGACGTCGGAGATTTCAGCGCGGGTAGGCATTGGGGAGGTGATCATCGTTTCCAAAAGATGGGTGGCGATGATCACAGGTTTGCCTTCCGCTTGGCACATCGAGACGAGTTCGGTCTGGACTAGGGGAAGGCGGTGGTAGTCGATTTCGATACCCAAATCTCCGCGTGCGACCATGATAGCATCCGACTCCTGGATGATTTCATACATGTTTCGAACGCCTGCTTGGTCTTCGATTTTGGAGATGATCTTGGCGGAAGAGCCGAGGCTATCGAGGTAGCGGCGGAGCGTGCGGACATCCTCGGCCTGACGAACAAAAGACAAAGCCACAAAATCGATTCCAGCCCGGACGCCTGCCTGAAGATCCAGTTCATCTTTGGTGGTGAGGCAGGGCAGATTGACGAAAACGCCTGGGAGGTTGATGTGGCGTTTTGATCCCAGGGTTCCTGGAGTGAGCACACGGCAGCGGATATGGGTGTCATCCTTGGTTTCAACGCGCATCTGAATCAGGCCACTATCGATGAGGACTGTCTTGCCGATTTCGAGGTCTTGGGGCAATCCTGGATAGTTTACCGAGACAGAAGGCACGTCACCAGTCGGTTCAGCGGATTCAATGTGGAACTCGAACAGGCTTCCGGTGGTGAGATCGATGGGAGCGTCGACCTTTCCAGTGCGGATTTCCGGGCCCTTAACGTCCATCATGACTGCGACATGGCGACCCACTTCGTTGGAAGCTTCGCGAATGAACCACATGGCATCATCCACCCATTGATGTGAGGCATGCGCCATGTTTAGGCGTAAGATATCAACACCAGCGATGATCAACTCGGCCAGCATTTCCTTGGATTCAGTCGCCGGGCCTAGAGTGGCTATGATTTTGGTATGTCTAAAGTAGGTCGGCGTAGGTTCCATTCAAAGCCAAGACAGCAGGAATAGGACCAACCAAGAAGGGAGAGCGAAAGTTCGGATGTGCGCCCATCATTCACTTACGGCGAGAGGGACTTCTTCCTCGCTAGGCATTCAAAGGCGTTGGACTACAATTGAGCGAATCTCGCCAACGGTTCGCCAGGAGGCAAATCCTAGAGGCACGCAGGTGTCGATTTCGCCAGAGCGCAAGCTTAGCTGTCGGCCTTTGATTGAAACATTCACCATGGGGGCTCCATTGATCCAGACTTGAAGGTCGTCTTCGCGAACTTCGATCCGAAATTGATACCAAGTGCCATTATTGAATGCCATTTCCCCTCGGGTGTTGTTTTCCGAGGCATCGAGTTGGTCAATGCAGGAGATGCCGACAAGTCCACCGCCCCAGCCGCCAACGACGAGCGACACACAGCGGTCGGGGCCTCCAACTGGAAAGGTGCAGGTGGCAAAAAAGTCCTGACCTTCGACCCGGCGCGCCTCAAAGGTCAATGCGTAGTCGATCCAGGGCAGATTGAGTGCTTCCCAATCGCCAACGAATCGAATGCCCGTCATGGGAAAACCTTCTCCGATTCTCAAACCACCCTCGGTGACCTCGGTCGGTCCCTGTTCTGGGATGCCAGAGGCTTGCCACTGAGATTTGAATTCCCTGCTTGAGAGGGAAATGGCCGTCTTCTGGGGTGGCGTTGGATCGCCGCAGCCGGTGATCAAAAATGCAAAGGTCAGCAGGTAAAGAGTGCCGATGGATTGCGGGACAGGGAATTCTGGGCAGGATGAGCATTGTGACGACACGTGAACAAAACGAATCCTTACCCCTGCGAAGTTGCATTCGCTGGTGGAGATTGTTTGCCTGGACGTTTTGGGCGGGCATTTTGCTTCTTTGGCTCCTACGCACCTTCGTTGCGCAATCCCATCTGCTCGCAGCTCCCTTGACCTATTTGCCCCAGATTTTGGTGGGTCCAGCTTTGCTGATGATTGGCATTCCTGGCTGGTGGTGGGGACGCCGCCTGATGCTCCTATGCATCACCACAGGGATCGGGTTTCATGCATCGTTGTTTGGTGGGTTTTGGAGGCAAAAGGCGATTACCTCGGGCGTGCCGCTTAGGGTTGTGTTTGTCAATCGAGGTGATCAAGACCAACTGAAATGGAATGAGTGGGTTGGCAAGCAAAGCCCAGATTTGCTCGGTCTTACTGATTTGCGCGGAAGAGATGGCCCAAGTTTGACCGTTGGTGCGCCTGCCATCGGGGGATTACCCTATCTCATGCGCATAGGCGAGCATGCTCTGGCGAGTCGCTATCCGTTTAAAGGGACTCAGGTCGTTAAACCAGACATGCCTTCCGCTGCAACGATTCGAGTGCAATACTTGCCTGCAGTTCGGTTCGAGGTGGATGCGCCTGGCGGGCCTGTTGCGATTTACGTCGTTCATGTTCGGTCTCCCAGGGATGCACTGTCCAAGTATGGCTCACTCAAGATGTGGAAATGGACGCTTTTGGGAGTTCCGGCTCATGTCTCTCCTAGCGTGACGATCGGGCACTACTGGGACGAGCAGAAGCTGGTGATTGAAGGCTTGCTCAAGCGGATCGAGGCGGAAACGCTGCCAACGATTGTGCTAGGCGACTGGAATCTTCCCGATTTTGGACCCCTATATCGGCGATTGACGAAGCAACTCCAGGACGCGCATCGAGTCACGGGCAAGGGCTTGGGTTATACCTTTCCGGGGGACTTATCGCATTGGTCCGCTTTGGGCAAACCTTGGATGCGCATCGACTATGTCTTGGCGGACTGCAAGCATTGGGAGATTCAAGAATGTCTTGTTCAATCAGGACAGGAAGCAGCTCTCTCCCAGCATAGGGCACTGAATGTTGGATTGAAGCGGATTCCGCAGCTACCTACGAAGCTATGATGGTGTTTGGAAGCGACATGGATATTGGAAATGAGGGTTCAAGTATGTGGAACTGAGTGCCATCAACGGGGCGAAGTGGGATCTGAGAGTTGGGAAAAGCGCAGTCAGAGTGTGGGCCGAAATCACACCCGAAATGATCTAAGTTTCGCGCCATTTGATGCCGCTGTTAGCCGATGCGTTCGCTCGTTTGCACGAGCGGGAACTGCATGATTGGAATTGTTCAATTTAGAGACAACGTCCAAGAACTCGAGTATTAAAGGGGAGCGGATGGCGCACTCATCCGGATTTGAGTATGATTCCCCAGCGTGTCTCAATAATCGATCAAACAGCTACAGTCCTGCGGGAGCGTTTGGATTGCGGAGAATGGCATTCGAGTTTGCCGGGTGAGATTCAGTTGGCGTCCGAGTTGCAGGTGGGTCGTAACACGGTACGCTCGGCCTTAGCCATTCTAGAAAGTGAAGGAAGACTTAGTCGAAGGAATGGTCGGCGCCGAGCGATCAACGGCCAGCCATCGAAGACTGGCTCGAACAAACGCCGAGTGATCTTATTGCTATCGCGTCCGGTGGGAGAATTCACCCCCTCAACGATCTTATGGATCGCAGAGACACAGAACCGACTGGAGAGCATTGGCTGGCAATTTCAATTGAGCATTGAACCCGCTGCCTATCGCAATCGTCCTTCCGCTTGCCTCAACTTCTTGACGGCTGGGGCACCGGGAGCGGTATGGATTCTGCATCGATCGACAGTGGCCATGCAGCGTTGGTTTCAGGACCAGGGGTTAAGAGCGGTGCTGGCCGGATCGCGGCACATCGGTATCACTTTGCCGCAGGTCGATGCTGATTTGAGGGCCGTTTCACGGCATGCCGCAGGACAATTCGTAGCATATGGTCACCGCGACTTGGCCATTCTGCGTCCAGATGACGCCTTTGCTGGGGATTCTGAGAGTGTGGCCGGATTCCAGGAAGGGGCCCGCGGAGCCCTAGTGCGCGACATCCAATTCCCGAACGAGCCTCGGGGAGTCATTCGCGCAGTGGGCCAACTCCTGCAGTCTTCGAAGCCGCCCACCGGGCTTTACATCCTGCATCCGGAGCATTGCGTTACTGCGATTAGCTTTTTATTACGCCAGGGGATAGCGGTGCCTGGACGGCTATCAGTGATCTGCCGAGATGATGAGCCCTACCTTGCGCTGCTCACCCCGGAGCCGACACGTTATCGACGCAATCCGCAAGCCATGGCAAGCAAACTGGCTTCATTGGTGGCAAGACCTACCTTTTCGGGCAAGTCGATTCGGATCATGCCCATCAGTGTGCCGGGAGAGACGCTAAGTCGTAAGTGAGGCAGCTTGGTCGTGCGGCATTCGCATTTTAGCTTTTTGCTAGCATACCTAACGCAATCCGTTTTCACGAAGCCTGTCCTTCTTGCTCTTGCGTCGTCCCTTGATGCCGCCTGTCCGTGAGGTTGCCGGGACTTGATTTTGGGGCTCGAAACCTGAAATTTGCTCGCGGAGCAGGGCAAGTTGGTTACGCTTTTCAATCAGACAAAAATGCGCATGGGACTCGGACGAAATGAAGCTGACCGCAACCCCGGTCTTTCCGGCACGACCTGTCCGACCAATCCGATGAATGTAGTCTACCGCTGATCGAGGCAGATCGTAGTTCACAACCACTGGTAATTCGATGATGTCCAATCCCCGACTGGCAAGATCCGTTGCGACGAGCACATGGATCTGCGAATCCTTAAACGAGGTCAAAGCCTGGCTTCGAGCGCCTTGACTGAGTTCGCCATGGAATGCCAAGGCACTAATACCATGCCGCCGAAGTTTATCCGCGACATGTTCGGCAGAGTATTGTTTGGCGACAAACACTAACACCCGATTCCACCCTTCGGATTTGATCAGATACCGTAACAAAGGGGTGCGCTGCGACTCGTCGACCTCAATGGCCCGTTGCACGATGACTGGAATCGCATTTGGCGAATCTTTGACCTCAACTCGAATAGGATTGCGCAGAAACTTACTTGCTAGGGATTGGAGGGCATCAGGGAATGTTGCGGAAAACAGTAGATTCTGTCTAACCTTTGGAAGTAGCGAAAGTATTCGCCCCAGTTCGTCTGCGAAGCCCAGATCGAGCATTCGATCGGCTTCATCTAGTACGAAACAAGTGACACTCGATAATTGAAGCGCATTGTGGTCGACCAGATCCAACAAGCGGCCTGGCGTTGCGATGACCAAGTCCGCGCCACCGCGCAGCGCCATCATTTGAGGATTAATCGAGACTCCGCCAACGGCGGATACGACTTTCATTCGCCTTGGTAGATGAAGCGCGCACCTCTTAACCGTTGCGGCCACTTGAGCTGCCAATTCGCGAGTGGGCACGAGGATCAAAGTTTGAATGGTGAGTGGATCTTGCCTGGCGTTAGCGAGCCAGTGCTGAAGCAACGGAAGCACGAATGCGATGGTTTTACCCGAACCCGTCTCTGCCGTGGCCAGCACGTCGCAACCCTGAAGAATGAGCGGGATGGCTGTAGTCTGTATCGGTGTGGGTTTGTCGAACTGGCTGACCGCTCCGATCAGAGGCGAGGTCACTCCAAGGGAGGTAAAAGACATGTCTCCTTATAGTCACTAACCACTCGGTGGCAAGAAGCCGAAATGCGAAGAATGAAATCGGTTTCCCTGTTTGGGAGACAACCCCAAGGAACTGAGCCTTCCAAGGCCAAAGTCTTCCTTGTTCATAACCTGTTCTCGAATAAAACAGCAAAATCCATGGCGTAATCGCCAACAAATTGACGTTTTAAGCGGTGACACTATGATCAAACACCGCATACAAGGACTTGTCGCCGCAACCCATACACCGTTTCATCAGGACGGCACACTACGTCTCGACATCGTCGAAGAACAGGCGGCTCACCTGCACAAAAGCGGGGTGAGCCACGCTTTCATTGGAGGCACCACGGGGGAGAGCAGTTCGTTGACGCTCCAGGAGCGAACCGCACTGGCAGTGCGCTGGTTTGAAGTCACCCAAGGAGCAGAGCTGAAGGTCATCGTACACGTAGGGTCGAACTGCCTCGCTGATTCGCGCCATCTCGCCGCGCAAGCTCAGGAACTCGGTGCTGTAGCTGTGAGTGCGCTGGCTCCGTCGTACTTTAAGCCGGGCAATGTCGCCACGCTCGTCGAAAGCATGTCAGAGATTGCCTCTGCCGCGCCTGAGTTGCCATTCTACTATTACGAGATCCCAACCATGACCGGATTGACGCTGTTGCCGTCCGAGTTTCTAGCACAAGCGGCGGATCGCATTCCGAACCTCGCCGGCATCAAGTTCACCAGCAGCAACCTCATGGAATATCAGCTCTGCCGTGATTCGCATGGTGGCCGATTCGATATCCCGTTCGGTTTTGATGAGATGATGCTCGGGGCGCTCGCCTTCGGCGCCACAGGTGCCGTGGGTAGCTCCTTCAACTTCGCCGCACCGATCTACAACCGCCTCATCGCGGCCTTCCATTGCGGTGACCTCATCTCAGCACGAGAGGAGCAGCTGCGCTCCGTCCAAACCATTCAAAAGCTCGCTGCGCGCGGGTACATGGGAGCTGCCAAAGCGACGATGAAGATGCTCGGTGTCGATGTCGGCCCTGCGCGTCTGCCTTGTGGAAGTCTGAATGAAGCTCAAGCTCAAGCGCTGCGCTCCGACCTGGAGCAGATGGGCTTTTTTGAATGGGTCAAACCTTAGGTTTTTGCTGTCATGCTCACTCACTCCGAACTTCTTCAGCTTAAGCGCTGGAATACGCCCACGATCTACAATGGCTGGGAACAAATCACCAAGCGGGATCCTGCTGCTGATGGTTTCAACCTCGAAGAAACCCGAGACTTCATGCCACAGATGGGGCCGATGGTAGGTTATGCTATCTCGGTCGTGATCGAACCGAGCAACCCGGCGCATCGCGAGGCCAATGAGAATGCTTGGAACGACTATCGCCGATATGTCGCCAGCATTTCTGGACCCAAGATTGTCTGCGTCCAGGATCTGGACAAGCCACGCACGATTGGCTCTTTTTGGGGCGAGGTGAATAGCAACATGCATCGCGCTCTCGGTTGTGTCGGCACCGTCGTGGATGGTGCGATTCGTGATGTCGATGAAATGACGAACGCGGGATTCAAGGCGCTCGCTCGCCGCCTCTGTGTCGGTCATGCGCATGTGCATCCCGTGCGATGGAACTGCGATGTCGAGGTTTTTGGCCGCAAGGTGGTTCCTGGCGATCTCATCCATGCCGACAAGCATGGTTTCATCGTGATCGAACCAGAAGCTCAGCCGCGCATTCTCGAAGCCGCGCGCTTTATGGATGCCAACGAATGCCAGACCGTCATCCCCGCTGCCCGTGGCAGTGCCGGACTGAGTTCTGATCAAATCCTAGCCAACCTTGCCGAAGCTGGAGCTCAATTCGGCAAGAATGCCAAAGCGAAGTTTCAACGCCAAGGAGAATGGTAACCATGAACCACATTGCCGCCCTCATCATTGCCCTCATCGGTGTCATCCATGCCGCCGAGCCTTTTATCGAAAAACAGGACCTCTTTATCGTGGGTGACAATCCAGCTTACAGTCTCTATCACATTCCGGGTGTCGTCGTGACGGCGAAAGGTACGGTGCTGACCTGGTGCGAGGCGCGTAAGCGTGCCGCCGGCGTCAGCGATTGGGACGACATCTGTATTCTGCTCCGCCGCAGCACCGATGATGGCAAGACCTGGAGCACTGCGAGGAGCGTTGCCGATGTTCCAGGGCCAAAGGCTAAGAACCCCTTCGCCCTGAAGATGAAGAACGTCGATCCCAATGACGTGACCTACAACAATCCCGTCCTCATCGCTGACAAGGACGGCACGGTTCACATGCTTTTCTGCCTCGAATACATGCGCGTCTTTTATCAGCGCAGCGATGACGATGGACTTACATTCAGCACACCCATCGAAATCACAAGTGCGTTCGATGCCTTCAAGAAGGACTATGATTGGAAGGTGCTCGCCACCGGGCCGAATCACAGCATCCAGCTCAAAACGGGCCGACTCGTCGTTCCTGTATGGCTTTCCACCGGCACCGGCGGCAACGCGCATCGTCCCAGCGTCACCGCCACCATCTATAGCGACGACTCAGGCAAGTCCTGGCACGCAGGCGATATCGCCGTTCCATGCACCGAGGAGTGGATCAACCCGAACGAAACCGCCGCCATTGAACTCAACGATGGCCGTGTCATGCTCAACGTGCGCAGCGAATCCAAAGCCCATCGACGCCTCGTCACCACGAGTTCAGATGGCTCAACGAACTGGAGCACACCGAAGTTTGACGATGCCCTGCTCGAACCCATCTGCATGGGCGGCATCGTGCGCTACCAACACGAAGGCCAAAGTTTGATCCTCTTCTCCAACCCCCACAACTTGGATGTCACTAAAGGCAAACCCGAGCCCGGCAAAAGCCGGGCCCGCAAGAACGTCAGCGTCAAATTGAGCCATGATGAGGCGCAAACCTGGCCCGTCAACAAACTCATTGAAGACGGTCCCAGCATGTATTCCGATCTCGCCGTTACTCATAGCGGCACCATCCTCTGCTTCTACGGTCGCAGCGGCGATAGCAAAGGCGTCGCAGCTTTTGCGGGTGGTCGACTCACCCTCGCACGTTTCAACCTCGACTGGCTCACAAAGCCATGAATGGCTTCTCACTGTCCTCCATGAAAACGATCCTTTTCACACTCCTTCTTTCGGCACTGCAACTGGTTGCTGACGAGCCCTTTCTCGAGAAATCCGAGGTCTTCCCCCCCGAACTGAATGGCATCGCACGATATCGGATCCCCGGCGTTGTTGTGACGCCAAAGGGCACCGTGTTAGCCTATGCCGAGGCGCGGAAAAACGGAAGCTCCGACTGGGGTGAGATCGAGATCCATTTACGTCGTTCGACGAACGGTGGAAAGACATGGGAGGCAAGTAGCCAAATTGCGCATCACGGCGCTCGTTTGGAGGGAAACCCGCGAAAGGCTGAAGGCGGTGAGAAAGAGCAGACGGTGAACAACCCCGTCGCCATTGTGGATCGCGAGACCGGTGCCATTGAGTTCCTCTACTGCATCAACTACGCTCGCTGTTACTCCATGCGCAGCACCGATGACGGAGTCACCTGGAGTGCGCCTGTGGACATCACGGCATCATTCGAGCTCTTCCGTGAAAAGCATGATTGGAAGGTAATCGCAACCGGACCAGGGCACGGCATTCAGATCAGAAGCGGTCGTCTCGTCGTGCCAATCTGGCTTGCTTATGGCAAGGCAGGCGATCATGCGCCTTCTGCGGCTGGCACCATCTACAGCGATGATCACGGTATGACCTGGCAGGCTGGTGAACTTTGCCTGCCGAACGCAGGCGACTTCGGCAATCCCAATGAGACCATGGTTACCGAACTCTCCAACGGCCGCGTGATGCTCGTTTCGCGCAGCGTGTCGAAGGCAAATCGCAAAATCGTCACGACCAGCCCTAATGGTGCCACAGACTGGACCACGCCCGTCTTCCATGACCAACTCTGGGAGCCCGTCTGCATGGCGAGCATCATCGCGCATTCCTCGAAGCCCGGCACGCTCATCTACTCCAATCCGCACACGCTCAAGCTCGACAAGGACGGCAAAGAAGTCCCCGCTGGTCGTGGCAAACGCGAAAACCTCTGCATCAAACTCAGTCACGACGATGGCAAGACTTGGCCCATCAATAAGGTACTCGACCCCGGCAAGGCGGCCTACTCCGACCTCGCCGTACTGCCAGACGGCACAGTGCTCTGCCTCTACGAAGCCGACACCAGCATCGTCTGTGCCCGCTTCAATCTTGAATGGATCACAACGCCATGAGTTTTTTGCACGGCAAGAGAGGGGAGAGACGCAAGAGGATGAGTTCAATCTTCCTTGCTCTATTATCTCTTTTTTTGATCAGCAGACTCAACGCTGCTGACGGCCTGCTGCTCAATCGCATTGTGCCACCTGGAGAGAAAGATCGTTTTCAGCACGCGGAATTTTCCTGCTGGATCGCCGATTCTTCGAAGCCAATCAAGACGGTCATCATTCATCAGCACGGCTGCACCAATGCCGCGCCGGACAAACATCCACCGATTACAGGCGATTGGCACTGGCGGGCGCTGGCGCGAAAGCACGACGCTGCGCTGCTGGTGCCGATGTATCATGTGGCGAAGAACTGTGATGAATGGAACGACCCCGATAGCGGCTCGGAGCGGGCGCTTTTCACGGCACTGGAGAACTTTTCGAACCGCTTCGGTCGCGCGGAGATGAAGGACGCGCCATGGGTTCTCTGGGGACACTCCGGAGGTTCAAGCTGGTCTGCGCAGATGATCGTACGTCATCCGGAGCGCGTGTTGGCAGCCTCGTTTCGTGGCGGATGCCACAAGCAGTTCGGCGATCCAGAATTTCGTAGCAAGTTCGGCCCCATTGCCCGCGATTTGCCACTGCTGTTCGTTTGGGGAAAGCGAGAGTCCACGCCACCATCGAGCCATTTCGTTTCGTGGGGGCCGATGAATACGATGTATCGCGAATTGCGCGAGCAAGGCGGCAAAGTCTGCCGCGTCATTGATCCACGCTCCGAGCATGGCTGTGACGATTCTCGGCTGATGAGCATCAACTTCTTCGACGCCGTTCTTTCAGGCCGGGCCAGCGCCGAGCCTTCTATCGATGCCACCGTCCCATGGCAGCCCAACGACTCCTTCGCCGCGCTGTGGAAGGAGTTTTCCGAGCATGGCACGCTGAAGACCCATTCTTCGCCTCTTCACGCACCTTCGCTCACAGCCAAACGCGACGCGACTGGAGTTCATCTCGACTGGCGCGTCGTTCCGAACTTGGAAGGTGGCTTGCGAGCGATCCGCTTTCATCGCGATGGCAAGTTGTGGAAAGAGATTGGCATTGATGAAGACGCCTTTCTCGCCACCAGCCGCGATTCGACACCTGAGGAACTGCGTACCCACAACCTTGTGGATGAATCTAAGGAAGCGCATCGTTATTCACTGACCTTCATCGACGCCGGCGGCAATGAATCGCCTCCTAGTGTAACCGTCCGCGTGCCTTAGCTTTGAATCATGAAAGCACTTTACACCTTCCTCGTCTTTAGCTCGCTTGCGCGTGCTGAAATCATTCAGACAGATCTCTGCATCTACGGTGGCACCTCTGGAGGGGTTGTGGCAGCGGTGCAGGCGGCACGAATGGGCAGGAATGTCGTGATTGCGGAACCTGGAATGCATCTCGGCGGCATGACGAGCGGCGGTCTAAGTGCGGTGGACATCGGTGATCCGCGTTCTATCGGCGGCATTGCCCGGGAGTATTTCACTCAGTTGGCTGCCACAGTCGGCGTGACCCTCGCTTGGGATCAAGCATTCAAAGGTGATGGCGGCGGCGGCCCGGCCACCGGCGGAGCCTATGCCATCGAACCACACAAGGCGGAGCAGGTTTTTACCGATATGGCGAAGGAGGCAGGTGTGAAGGTGCATTTCGGAGCGCAGCTGGCTTCGGTCGAGAAGGATGGGGCACGCATCACTGAACTTGTCATGAAAAACGGCGACATCTTTCGCGCAAAGGTCTTCATCGATACGACCTACGAGGGCGATCTGATGGCGAAGGCAGGCGTAAGCTACACGCTCATGCGCGAGGGCAACGCTAAGTATGGTGAGACGCTAAATGGCATTCACTACACTGAGAAATATCTTCCGCGAACGAACCACCTCAAGCCAGGTTCGCATGGCCGCGTGCCGGGAGGGCAGGGCGTTTGGGATCGAGATTTCCCGCTCGATCCGTATGCGGTGAAAGGCGATCCGAAGAGCGGACTGCTGCCGCTCATCAACGAAGGCGATCCAGGCAAACAGGGTGAGCCTGCGCCGGGTGTACAGGCCTATTGCTTCCGGCTTTGCCTTTCCACGAATCCGGCAAATATGATCCCGATCACGGCCCCGGCGGATTACGATCCCAAGCGCTATGAGATTGTCGCCCGCTTCATTGAAGCCTGCCTCGCCATCGGCGATGACATGGATCTGCGTTGGTTCTCGAAGCACGATCCTCTTCCGAACGACAAGTGGGATTTTAATACGGCGACCTTCGGCGGCAATCTGCCCGGTACGAGTCACGGATGGCCGGAGGCGAACTATACCGACCGCCAAAAAATCGCCAAAGAGCATGAGAATTACCATCGCGGCCTGCTGCACTTTCTCGCTACTGATCCACGCGTACCGGAAAAGGTGCGAAAGGACATGCAGCGCTTTGGTTTGCCGAAGGACGAGTTCACCGACAACGGCGGCTGGCCACACCAAATTTATGTGCGCCAGGCACGGCGCATGGTCAGTGACTTTGTGATGACCGAAAATCACACTTTTGGCCGACAGCCGGTGGCGAAATCTGTCGGCCTCGGCAGTTATGGTACCGACGTGCATGAGATTCGCCGCATCGTGAAGGACGGCGTGGTCGCTCGCGAGGGCAAGGTTGCCTCTGGTCGTGATGGTGCGCCACCTTATGCTGTTGGTTACGATTCCATCGTGCCAAAGCGGAGCGAATGCGAGAATCTATTCGTTACCTTCGCCCTGAGCAGCAGCCACATCGCCTTTGCCAGTATCCGCATGGAGCCGGTCTTTATGGTTACAAGCCAAAGTGCTGCCGCTGCTGCTGTGTTCGCTATGGATAACAATCAAGCAGTCCAGGAATTGGACTATGAAACTCTCAGAACCCATCTACTCAAGCACAAACAAATACTAGAATGGTCACCCCAATAGATTCGATTGGCAATCGAATCTGAAATCCAACTTTATCCATGCAACCTCGCATTTTCCCGCCCTTTGTGTTGTTCTGTGTGGTTGGTGGATATCTTCAGGCTGAACCGTTTCCAGTTGTCGATCTTTCACAAGACACCGCACGCCAAGTCATTATCTCACAAGGCACCGAGAGGGTCTATCAAGGTCATCCGACCACGCTACTGCTGCCGGATGGCAAAACGATGTTCTGCGTGTGGACGCATGGGCATGGTGGCACGGCGGGGCCGATGAAGAGAAGCGATGATGGCGGTAAGACTTGGAGCGAGGAACTGCCGGTGCCGGAGAACTGGTGGAAAGTCAAGAACTGCCCCGCCATTTATCGCCTCACCGACCCTATAGGGGTGTCGCGGCTCATCGTGTGCGCTGGTCAGGGGCCGGATGGCATGATGCAACAGTCAGTCTCCAGCGATGAAGGCAAAACGTGGTCGCCGATGCAAAGCAACGGCCTCTTGTGCGTCATGCCCTTCTGCACGATCATGCCGGTGGAGGGTGGGAAGAAGCTCATCGGCCTCACCAACATCCGTCGCCCAGGCGAGACGAAGGATAGGCTCTCCAACGTCGTAACGCAGAGCGAATCGACCGACGGCGGACTGACGTGGAGTTCGTTGCGTGTGCTCGTTGATCTTGGCGATTTGAAGCCCTGCGAACCGGAGGTCCTGCGCTCGCCGGATGGGAGGCAACTGCTCTGCCTCATCCGCGAAAACATTCGCAGCCAGCCTGCGCACTTTATCACGAGCGATGACGAGGGCAAGACTTGGTCAATAGTGAAGGCGCTGCCTCCGGGGCTGCATGGCGACCGGCACAAGCACGTCTATCTACCTGATGGTAGGCTCGTCATCGCCTTTCGCGACATGGGCGAGGACAGCCCCACGCGCACTCATTTCGTAGCATGGGTCGGTCGTTACGATGACATCGTCAGTGGCAAGGGTGGCGAATACAAAATCAAGCTGCTGCAAAGTCACAAAGGCAGCGATTGCGGTTATCCGGGCATTGAACTGTTGCCGGACGGCACCATCGTTGCAACGACTTACATCAAGTATCGCCCCGGTGTGGAGCAGAACTCGGTGGTGAGCACGCGCTTCACGATCACGGAGACGGACAAGGCGGAAAAGACGAGCAACGCAACAGCTGAACGCAAAACAGCGGGCATCGTGCTCGATGACGAAGCAGCGGAATTTACCGGCGCGTGGAAGATGAGCGATAAACACACCCCGCTTGTTGGTTCGTCGTATCGTCATTATGATCGCGCGAAGAAGTCGGATGCGCTGGCGAAATTCACGCCTGAGATCCCGGCAGATGGCAAATACGAGGTGCGGTTGCTTTATATTCATGCCTCGAATCGTGCGCACAAGGCACAGATCACGATTCGCGGTGCCGATGGCGATGAAGTGATCATGCAGAACCAACGTGAAGCATGTCTTGAGGACGGTATCCCGCGTTCGCTCGGCGTGTTTGCCTTCGTGAAGGGTAAAACGGGCACGATCGAAATCTCCAATGTTGGCGCGGACGGCTATGTCGTCGTCGATGGCCTGCAAATCGTGCCCGAGGCCGAGGCTATCGTTGAGCGCAACACTCGCGCCGACCCTGGCTTTCCAGTGAAAAGGAGCGCCGCTCCTGTGCCGGTGAAGATTCCTCCACCTATGATGCTGAAGAGCGCCGCGAAAGCGCAGGACGTGGATGGAAAGTCCTATGATCTCGTCGTCATCGGCGGCACGCCGGGAGGCATCGCTTGCGCGGTGCGTGCGGCTCGTGAAGGCTTGAATGTGCTACTGGTGAATCACACGCAGCACCTCGGCGGCTTTATCACGAGCGGCGCGGGCGGTTGGGAGGCCCCATATGATGGCCTTCGCTCGCCGATCTACGGCGAGATGATCACCGGCGCTGCGAAGTTTTACGCGAAAACTTACGGAGAAAATTCTCCGCAGCACCTCGCATCAATGCCGAGCAAGACCAGCCGAGCGCACATTGACCGTCCGAAGATCGAGCCTCGCATCGCGGAGATGCTTTTTAATGAGATGGTCGAGAAGGAGAAGACGCTCACCGTCTTGCTTGGTCACATCGTCACCAAAGCGGAGCGTGAGGGCGCTTTGATTAAAAAGGTCACGCTCAAGCCGATGCATGGTGACAGCGCTATCAACGTCATCGGCAAGGTCTTTGCCGATGGCATGTATGAAGGGGATCTCATGGCCGTTGCAGGAGTCAAAACCCAAATCGGACGCGAATCCCGTGCGCAATACGGCGAGAAGCACGCAGGTGTCATCTACACACAAGAACGACACAAAGAACCCGGCCAGCGTGGCTTTCCCAAAGCCGCCGACGAAGGCTCATTGAACATCCGCTACAACAGCCACGCCACCGCCGACATCGTCGAAGGCCCGCAAAGCGGCGAGGCGGATGGTTCTGTGATGGCCTACAACTACCGGCTCATCCTCACACGTGATCCAGGGAATAAGATCATGTTGTCAAAGCCTGCGAACTTCGATCCCGTCATCGCTAAGCAAGCCATCGGCGGAGGTTTTGTGCCAAACCTGCCAAACGGCAAGGTCGCGTGGAATGGCGGCCGCCTAATCGGTCCTCAGAATGAGTATCCCTCTGCCGACTGGCCCCAGCGCGAGGCGATTTCCAAGCGCTACCTCGATGCCATGCTCATGCGCCTCTGGTGGATGCAAAACGACCCAGATGCACCGGAGCGCGAGCGCAAACAGTTCGAGAACTTCGGACTCGCTGCCGATGAGTTCCCCGACAACAACCACGCACCGTATGAAATCTACGTTCGCGAAGCGCGACGGCTCGTCGGGCGCTACGTCTTCAAAGAGCAGGACAACGTCATCGCCGAAGGCATCGCCCGCACACCGATCCACCCCGACAGCATCGCCATGACCGATTGGCCTGTCGATTCAGTCGCTTGCCTTCCGCGAAAAGCGCCTGGCGGCAACACGGACGGCATCCTCTTCCTCGGTGAAGAATCTCGTCCCGCGCAGGTGCCGTATCGAAGCATCCTCGCGAACGAGATCGAGAACCTTCTTGTCCCCGTCGCGATCAGCGCCTCGCACGTTGGCTGGGGCAGTATCCGACTTGAGCCCACTTGGATGCAGCTCGGTGAAAGTGCTGGCCACGCCGCTGCGCTGGCTGTGAAGGAAAAAACAACGCCTTCAAACCTCGATCCCGACCTTTTGATCCGAAAACTGGCAGCCAGCCGCCTGTTGATCAGTTTCTTCAATGATGTCGATATCAGCGCCGATGATCCCCACGTCTCCGCCGCGCAGTATTTTGGCACGAAGGGTTTCATTGCAAGCTACGATGCCAAACTTGGCGCACCTTTGACTCAAAAGATGAACAGCGTTTGGTTGGAGGCTTTCAAAGAACTGCAAATCAGCGAATTTGATCCGATGGAGCTTGCCGCCAAGGTCCAGGCTGCAGATGAAGAAGGCGGCTCGACAATCGACCGCACACGAGGTGAAGCGTTGTTGGAGATGTGGAACCATCTGAAAGCCAAGTAAATCATGAAACAAGTCCTCATCTTCATCACTTTCTCCTTCGTCCAGGCTCATGCCGCTGGCCCAGTGGATCCCGGAAAAGTCACTGCGCAGGCAACGGGTGGATTTGAAGTGCGGGTTCCCGCGCCTGGACCGGAAGTCATTGCTGACGAGGTTCTTCAGCAGGCGATTGATCAGGCTGCATCTGCAGGCGGTGGCGTGGTGCTGTTGGGTGCGGGGGACTTCAAGCTTTCGCGCCATTCGGACGATGAAACCGTCGTGATCAAGAGCGGCGTGACGTTGCGTGGTCAGGGATATGCAACGCACCTTTATTTGGACCCGAAAACACCACCCAATGATCTGCGTTACTTCCCGGTGCGCATCGGCACGGCAGTGGTTCCGGCACATAATGTGGTCATTGAGCACCTGCGCTACACCGGCCATGACACGGCCATCGGCGGTGGCTCCATCATGGGCTTCAATGCGCGTTTGGATGAGAATGAATCGCTCCTATTGTCGTGCGACAACATAACTGTTCACCATTGCTGGATCTATGATGCCAAGCAGGCGGTGGGCTGCACCAAGCCGGCCACCGCCATGTATTTAGCCAAGCATGTCATCCCTGCCGAGGAGGCAAAGGCGGCGGCAGCCGATCAAGAAAAGACGCGCACCGGTTACTTCGACGCTGACCGCATGGCCACGCAGTTCAAAAACTGGCAGGTACATCACAACTACATCGAGACCTGCGGCAACAAGGCGGTCGAACTGGCCGAGTGCAATGGCGGCCTCATTGCGGACAATCACATCGTCAATGTGGTGGACGGACCGCAGGTGATCTTTGGCAGCCGTAATGTGCAGATTCGCGACAACATCGTCCATTTTACCCGGACGGGCATCAACATTACCGAGGGCTCGCATCACATCCGCATCAGCGGCAATCATGTGGAGCCGATGCCGGAGGTGTCCAAGAAGGCGGTGCTGCCATGCCTGATCTTCCGCACGGAGCCGCTGCCCTTGCACTCGACAATCAGCGATGTGGTGGTCACGGGGAATGTTTTTCGCAACCAGCACACCCATGGCAAATGCACCGTAAGGTTCGTGACTCGCCCGGAAGCGCTTTCCTGCGTGTATGAGAGCATAAACCTGTCGGGCAATGTCTTCGATGGGGATGTGCAGATTTACGATGTGCGCACCTCTGGCAAGACGACCATCCGGGACATCGTCTTTGCGGACAATATCTGCGAGGGGGCGCTGCTCTCTGAACCCCAGGAGACGATGACGTCAAGCCATATCGTCGTACGTGGAAATATGCTGCGTCAGGCTGGCAACATGATGCTGAGAGCAAGTAACTGGATCTGGACCGGCAACACCCATGTCAACGGCACGCTCGAAGTCGCCCCTAGTGCTAAGGCAAACATCATCCGCGAAAATGTGACGGCCGCTCCCGTCACCGACAAAGGCACGGACAATGTGCTGACCGGCAATGTCGTGATGAAGAAAGCCCATTTGCCATGAATTACCCTCCTCTGCCGGAAACAGACTCATAAGCCTGAGCTGTGTCTTGCTGCTTGAGCCCTTTTTGTTTTCTCAAACGGCCGTCAGCGCCTTCTCTCAAAAGAGAGAAAAGCAACTCTTGGTGGACGACCTAATGACCCGCACCAAACTGCAGATCACACGCGTCGTGTATCCAGCCGGAAAGCTTGATGAGCCCGTTCTCACCGCCGTGGATGGCGCCAAGCTTCAGCACCTCAAGGACAAGTTCGGGTTCACCGAGAAACGGGCAATCGTTCAGGGATCCGATTTCAGCTGAAATCCAGCTGCAGTCCGCGCGTTTCACTAACTTGTGATAACAAACACTGACCCGATGCCAAATAGATTCACTCTGCTCCTCGCCGCCATGCTGCTTGTGCCGCTGGCTGCACTTCATGCCGCTGACTTCCGTCTCGCCTCGGCGCTCTCGGATCACATGGTGCTTCAGCGGGAGAAGCCGATCGCAGTTTGGGGTTGGGCGGATGCGGGTGAGACGGTGACGGTTGCCTTTGGAGGTCAGTCAAAGTCGGCCGTGGCGGGCGCGGATGGCAAGTGGTCGCTCAAGCTGGATGCGCTCGCTGCGAGTGCTGAATCTCGAACGCTCGTCGTCACAGGGAAGGATGGCCACAAGGTTGAAGTGAAGGATGTGCTGGTGGGGGAGGTGTGGCTCGGTTCCGGGCAGTCCAACATGGCGATGACCGTGGCAGGTTGTTATCACTTCGATACCGAGAAAGCGGCAGCGAAGTATCCGCATATCCGCCATTTCCGCGAAAGCTCTGGCCCGGCCGAGCAGCCGCAGTCCGAGGGCAAAGGCTCGTGGCAGCTTTGCACACCGGACAACGTCGGGGGGTTCTCGGCGGTGCTTTATTTCTTTGGTCGTGAGATTCATCGGGAAGTCGGCGTGCCTGTCGGCCTCATTAATACCTCTGTCGGTGGCACGCCCATCGAATCCTGGGTGGCTGCGGACGTGCAGTCGTCCGATCCTGAGACGAAAGCGAACTACGACACGCGGCTTGATGCCTTTTTGAAGTTCGATCCTGTGACGGCTCCCGCGTTGCACCAAAAGCAGCTCGCTATTTGGAAAGCCGCGTCGGAGAAAGCCAAAGTCAACGGCACGCCCTTTGTCGTTCCTGCGCCGAACGACCCGCTCGCCATGCACAAGCTTAAAGGTGGCCCGGCGAGCCTCTACAATGGCAAGGTCGTCAATCTCGTGCCCTACACGCTGCGCGGCATGCTTTGGTATCAAGGTGAAGGCAACGCCGGCAATCCCGGCCTCTACCACAAGCAACTCACGCAGCTCGTCACCAGTTGGCGCACGCTTTGGCAGGACGAAGTGCCCTTCGCGTGGGTGCAACTCCCGAACTTCACCTCGCCCGGCGAAGGTTGGCCGCGCGTGCGTGAATCCATGCTGAAGACGCTCGCCCTGCCCAAAACCGGCATGGC
>JARXAL010000047.1 GCA_029865835.1 Verrucomicrobiaceae bacterium | reverse complement strand
GGGTTGGCGGCGCAGTTTGATTCCCCGGTTGGCCTTGATTATGATACGGTGGCAGAAGTGCTTTATGTGGCGGATCAGGGCAATGAGCGGGTGCGCAAAATCACCTTGGCAGGCCTGGTGACAACCTTGGCTGGCTCAGGGATGGCCGGTTCGGCAGACGGTCCGGGATTGAGTGCGGAGTTTGACGGTCCGGTGTCGGTGGCCGTATTGAAAGAAAAGACGGTGGTGGTCGGACAGTTGGGAGGCGCAACGATTCGTCAAATCACCCCCACCGTGACCCGAGTTCCAGGCTCCATGGTGGTCACTGATCCAGGTGAATACCTCTTAAGTGTGGCTGGACTCAATCCCGGAGTCATTCACTATGTCCGCTTGATCGCGTCCAGTGTTGGCGGTCGTGTCATCAGTGATGCGCAGCTTCTTGGAACGGCGTTCACCCAATGGCAAATTGACACCTTTGGTGATGACGCTGTGAACCCGGAAATTGCCGGCCCAAATGCCTCGCCCTCCGGTGATGGGGTGAGCAATCTATTGAAATACGCGCTTGGACTTGATCCATATGTTAGAGCCCACTCCGGCTTGCCTGTGCTGCGGATGGATCATCCGACAAACGGGTTCTTTTCACTCACTATCAATCGAAATCCTGCGGCGACCAATGTTCGGTTCTTCTTTGAAGGCTCAACCGACAAGGTCATCTGGACCGATGATGATATCCAGCTATCGGGAAATAGCATTGGATTTCTTCCTTATAAAGATGTTCCCAAGCGCTTCATTCGCCTGGGCGTAGAACTGCTGTTGCCATGAAATTTTGCTCTAACCTTATCAACCGGTTGTTTCAGTTAGCACCGCGTGCGCTTGTCGTTGGCGCTGTATTCGGGCTTGTCCAGACGGCGTTGGCGACGGAGCACCTTGTGACGCAGTCGATTCCGTTAGTGGCCGGCTGGAATGCCGTATGGCTTGAGGTGAATCCAGTGGATTCTAGCGGGAATTCCTTGGCGCCTTCAGAAGTGTTTGTGAATACGGCCATTGAGTCCGTGGCTTCTCCCCGCCCGCTGTTTGGTTCGGCGGAGTACTTTGCCGAGACTCCGAGTTCAATTGGGACATTTAATGAAGATGGCTGGGAAAATTGGAATCGAGCCGATGCGCCTGATGCGAGCAACATGGGGCTTGTTTTTGGGAATCGTCCTTATTTGATCAAGGTGAAGGCGGGAACCGCGCCATTCGGAATTCAAGTTAGCGGGAATGTTCGATTCTTTCGCCCCACCTGGAATCCTGACCGGTTTAATCTCGTTGGCTTTGCGCTGCAGGGAACCCGGAGCTTTTCGCAGTTCTTCGGTCCATCCATGGGGAAACATACAGTCGGGGGCATTTACAAGCTCAACCCGAATGGGGACTGGGTGGCGGTGAGCGGTACGGAGACGATGAACACGCATCAGGCCTATTGGATCTTCAGCAACGGGCCTTCGGATTACATGGGGCCGGTCGCAGTGGATTTTGACTTGGCGCAAGCCGGGTCTTTTGATTTCGCCGGACCCGCTGATGTGGAGAAGGTAGGGCCGACCACACCTCCGCTTAATCTGGATCTCAAGGAGTTGGTGTTTACGAATTTGGCAACGACCCCAGCAGTTCCTTCCTTGGAACTTCTTTCGGTCACATCAGGTTTGGGTTCTCTCTCTGTCTTTGTCGTCAATCCATCGACGACGGCGCTGGCGTATTTGCGCGGCAATCAGGTGGACAGCGCTGTTGGCGGAGGATCGACCCCGCTGGATAAGTCGTTTTTGGGCGAGAACACGGGTTATCTCACGCTGGGAGCGCAAAGGAATTGGAACACAGGCAAGGTCATCCGGAAAAACCTGTACCGTCTGCGGACGAGTGATTTGGGGGCGTCTTTCTATTTGCCTGTCACCGCGAGTTTGAACGACCTTGAACTGTCTGGAGAGGCGACCGTGCCAGTAGGCGCCTCCCAGCGGGTCGGCCTTTGGGTGGGAGATGTAGTCGTTGATGCCTCCACCAGCATCGTGGAGAACGGCGCGCCGATCAGGCCCACCGCGGCCCCGCTGCCAGCCCGCATCATCATGCACAACGACGGGGCTAAGGTGAGGCTGCTTTCCCAAGTTACTCTGATGCAAACCAAGACGGCGAATGAGGAGGTTCGGCCCTCCCCTGTGTTGGTGGTGGATCCCGCTCAAATCCCATTTTTTGAAGGCGTCAAGGAGCGCAGTGGCAAGCGGGCGGGAATCCGCATTGAAGCGGTCACTTATGACATGCCGAGGAGATTGGATGCCACGAGTCAATCCGCCATTCTCAGTGATCCGGCCTATCCTGGACTGACTGCCAATGGCCTGCCCGCGTTTCTGGTTTCCCGTTCAGTGCGTCCCCCATCCCTGAGGGAGATTTATGCCTTGAGTCTGGATTTGACTGGAACCTTAGGACCCAATGGGATTCTCTCAACGCTTGCGGGCAGTTTGAACCTGGATCCCTTTCACCGCAGCAACCCGTTTCGTCATGCCTATCATCCGCAACACTCCGCCGGTACAGCCGTGACGAGGGAAATCCGCATCGAATTTGATCCAGAGCAACCAGCAGGCGACACGCTGGAGGGAACATACAGGGAGACCATTCTTGGGCTTATTCGGAGCAATTTGATACTCACAGGGCGGGTGGAATTGAAGCGCGTTAGCCCCGTGGCCTCGCTTCAGGGAGTCCAGTAGTTCCGACATGCCTTATTCATTCTTAAAATCCTATTCTTATTTTCAACCGATGAATGATCTTTTTCTGAACCGTACACGGCGAACGGTGGCGCTTGCCTTCCTTTGGACCATGCTTGTGAGCAGTGCGTTTGCCGCACCGATCATTTCCATCACCGGGGGCAGTGGAGTTTATGGAAATGTGACGATGAACACCACGCAGGATGTGGTCTTCACCATTTCCAACACGGGTGACGCCATCGCCAACATTGGGAGTGTCAATTTCAGTGGAGCAGGGTTTACTTTGCAGGGAGCTGCGCCCACTTCGGTGGCGAATGGGGGAATCGCAACGTTTACGGTTCGCTTTAGTCCTACCGCCAGGCAGGCCTATTCGGGCTCCGCTGTCGTGACAAGCGCGGGATCCACCAATTCCCCCATTACGGTCAACCTTTCTGGGACGGGGACTGCGCCTGAAATTGATGTGAAACAGGGAAGTACTCTAATTACGAGCGGGGGAGCAGTCAACTTTGACGATGTTAATCTTGACGCAACGCCCAACACGGCAAGCACGTCATTGACTTTCGCCATTGAGAACCCAGGGAATGTTGCGCTGAGTCTTTCAGGAAGTCCAAGAGTGGTCGTCGGCGGGACTCATGCATCAGACTTTAGCGTTACCACGCAGCCCGGCGCGACGGTGAATGCCTCAGGATCGACGACCTTCACGGTGGTGTTTACTCCGTCTGCTAGGGGAACACGCAGTGCCTCTTTGAGCATCGCGAATAATGATCCTGATGGTGGGGAGAATCCGTTTGTGGTCAATGTCTCTGGAATTGGCAGATCACCCGAAATCGTCCTTCAGCAGCCTGCTGGGACCAACGTCGCGAACAATTCGACGTTCAACTTCAACAATGTGATTACAGGCGCCACTCAGCAACGGACTTTCACGGTCAGGAACTCAGGCAACGCGAATTTGAACATCACGGGCGACCCAAGAGTGACAATCAGCGGTGACCAAGCTGCGGACTTCAAACTGCTGACCTTTCCCATCGCCAATCTGGGTGCTGGAAACGAAACCACGTTCATTCTCGAGTTTACCCCGGGTGCTAATGGACTTAGGCAGACGACCCTTCAAATCACTAGCAATGATCCTGGGACGGGCAAAGATCCGTTCGTCTTGCAGTTGCGGGGGAACGGAATCAGTCCCCCCGCAGGCGAGGATGGTTTTAATTACAAATACAGTGTGATTCCTGCCAATGCGATCTCCTTAAAAGATACCGATCCCGATGTCGTGAATGCGAGCGGCTTGCAAGGTGACGATCTCGCGATCGATGTGAGTCTTGGATTCAACTTTTCATTCTATGAAAAGACCTATTCAACCTGTTCGCTATCAACCAATGGACTCATCGTCTTTGGTGGGGCCTCCACCCGCTACACTCCGGATTTGACGTTTCCGAATCCGAACTCGCCGAACAACATCATCGCCGCTTTTTGGACAGATCTGGCTACCAAACTTGAAAGCAGGATTCTTTACACCACGCGTGGTACGGCTCCGAATCGAGTCTTTATTTTGGAGTTTCAAAACATGGCGGAATTCGGCAATACAGCGGGCAATGTCACGTTTCAGGTCACGTTGTATGAAGGCAGCAACTCGATCGAGCTTCAATACAAATCCTTCAGCGGATTTAATAATCCATTGAGGTCTATCGGAATAGGGATCGAAGACTCTGTGCCAACGAATGGTATTGCGGTGCCTTTCCCAAGCTCATTTCCTAGGGCCTACCGATTTACTAGGCCGGTGATTGTGACGGTGGAAAGCAAATACAATCAACCTGGAGCGGCCCTCCCAGTCTCGGTGGGTTCGACTACGGTTGGGGCTCCTCCCATGAAGCCGGGTATTGGAATCAGTAAAGAACCTTATGGTTCCACCAAGCGCTTTGAGGCGCCAAGCTACATTTACTTGAGTGAGAATTTCACAGAACTTCCCAATGCGGGAGAGGTGGGCGGTTCTGTTCCAGGCAATGTCGCTTGGTATCGGTTGGTGAATGACGGGTATGCCATTAACGGACAGTCTGTGCAGGGGGCGCGCACTTTTGTTGAGGTGGATTTGGATAGGGACATGACCTTTGTGTGGCGTTGGCGGATCCAATATGCGGTGAACATTAGTTTTGACGGGGTTGGCAGTCCTGTTCCTGTGGCTGGCAGGGATTGGTACGATCCGAATAGTCCATTGACAGCTTCGGTGGACACCTTGGTTGACAGTGAATCGTCTGGCATGCGTTTGAAAACGGTGGGGTACCAAACCACGACCTACGGTCCAACGGGTGTGGGAACGCCACAAAAGCTTTTGTTTGCGGACAATCCAGGTCTCAGTGTTGGCACTAGGTCATCGACTCTGCCGCTGACGATCAATGCGCCGATGCAAATTGATTGGATTGTCACAGGTCAAGTGCGTTACCGATTTGGAGCGATCACGCCCGCACCGGGCCAGGCCAATTCCATCTTCCATGGCTTGTCATTCGTTCGCGTCTTCAACGGTGCCAACCCTCCGGAGACTACGTACAGTAGGGGTGATACGACGGATGTTTGGATCAATGTGGGCGCGGATCGACCGAGCAAGGTGGAGGTTGGAACCTTTTACCGGACGGCCGATGATGCGTTCACGCTGACGGATTTCTCATTGCCGCCGAGCGGTGATTTGGCACCATTGGGGACGGACATTTCCAGAATGATTGACGCGCCCATTCCTGAGAGTCCACCTCTCACAGAATCTCGCAACGCCCGTGTTTACACTGTGACCTGGACGCCAACGACGCGTCCGACAGTGACCGAGGTTCTTTGGATCTATCAACCAACTGTTTTCAGGGCGGAAGTCCCGTTGGGCATGGCCTTTGATCCCACTCAGACAGTGCCGCCTCTCATTCGCACGGTCGCCCCGCTAACCAATCGTGTTTTAGGTGATGCCGGACCAAACTTAGGCGCCATTGAACAGGTGGGTGATTTGCCGACGGGAAGAAGGTATCCAGGCACCCCATTGCGGTTTGATCAGGTCGATCTGAAGCTGTTGCCAGTGGCTCCCGGTTCCTACCGTCTGGACTGGGCTGACAAAAACACCCCCTCGAAGAGTTACAAGATTGAGATCGTCAGCGGCTATCCCGGGCAAACCGTTAACTTGACCTCGGAACGAGAGGATGCTGATGGAAAGCGCCAAGGGACGCCCCCAGAATACGTTCCCAGAACGACATTACCGACCCTTGCCATGACCAACCCCGGAGTGGCCTTTCCGGGAGCAGCCAATGGTGCCCACTACAATCATCTCTTTGACACCTCAGAGGCGCGGCGCCCTCCGACTAAACTGGACATCGACCCCACGGACGAATGGAAATTGCAGGATTTGACTTACACTGACAGAGAAACGGATGCCTCGGTGCGGGTGGGCGAGCCTGGTGTGCCCTTCAGCTCTGTGTCGGAAGGACGCAGCGTGGTGTTGTATAGCTATCGCGCGAATCCAGATGAGATTGCAGACGGGAATTTGTCGCGGGAGAAATTGGCTGTGCGGGTGATACGCTCTACCCTCATTGCTCCAGACCAGTTTGTTTTGGGAGATAGCACCAAGTTGGTGCTGGGACGCCGGGCCTTGGCGCTTGGAGGGGGCACTTCAGCCAATAAGGGTGCCTTTGGATTGATTCAGAGTTCAGGAACTGCCAATGTCTCTCTGGGGACAAGTTTCCTGGTGGATTTCTGGTTGAACGCCAAGGAATATGAGGATGTGCCTCTGGTGTTGGCCAATTGCAGCACCAATGCCACGAACACAGTTACTTGTTCCAGTACTTCAGGTCTGGTGGTGGGAATGGCGGTGAGCGGCGCAACGCTGCCGACTGGGGCAAAAGTCGCAACGATTCTGAGCACTACACAATTTGAGCTGACGGAGGCCGCAACGGATTCAGGTAGCGGTTTGTCTCTGACGGCGTCTGGCAAACCGGTGACGATTTTCTCCACCAAGAACGATCAGTTGAAGCTTGTGCTTGATCCTGCGGGACCTACTCTGGAGCTATCCTACTTTGGCGAGACCATTTCCAAGCCCTACCCGCGCTCAGGAGCGGCTTGGCGTCACCATGCGATTCATGTTTTCGCCAACCAAGTCTCTAACGGGCCTAATTCAACGGTAGTGGGCTACTACGTTGATGGTGTGCGGGATGAGACTGGCTTTGTGACGATCTCACGCAAGGGACTGGCAGACACGGCGTCGTTTGATATTGGTTCGACCCTCACTGCGAACAGCCTGAGGTTTGGAGTGAATGCCAATCCAAACAGCCAGTTGGAAATGGATCAATTCCGGCTGTTTCCCAGTTTCCCGTTGGCAAGCAGTGTTCCTTCGCCGGGTGATCCTTGGTTATCTGCCTTGGATCTGCACGCATTGAGGGTGGTGCGAAGGCTCGATGCTGGAGTTCGCGGGCAGTTTCCCGCCTTCTGGTTTAGCTTTGACAGAGATCCACGGATCACCACCACGACACAGTTGGCGAGTGCCTTTGGAAACTCGGGGACAACGCTTGATGTGACCGTCGGACCCGTGACTCCTGATGGAACAAATGTCTTTGCTGGCACGCTGGCCCGCACGGACATCCAGGAAGTGGCGACCCGGTTGGAGAGCACTTTGGATGATGCCGGTTTTGGCGGCAGTGGTTATGTCTTGAATGAAGTCTCAAACTACAATCCAAACATCTATGACCGTGCCGCGGAGGTCGGGACTTGGGGTGCGATTTTTCCGGTGAATGCCAATCAGCTCTTCACTGCGGCGAACCGAAGGTTGGAGGTGGCTTATTATGAGAACCCCCACCGCACGGATCAGTCATCCCACCCCAATGTGGCGTGGCCCTATGAAGTGGCGGCCTACAACGAGACCCGGTTTCCCGCATTCGGTCCGCATCGGAGCAAGGCCATCTACATTGCCAGCCGGATCGGCTCTGAGGGTGTGGACCAACTTGGACGTGTTCAAAAACCCTTCCGATTGGACCAGTATGAGGGCTTAACGATTTATCAGCAACCCAGCTCATCGTCGGCAGGATATAATCCAAATGAAGAACACGCGTTGGTGGCTGCTTCCGGCCGGGCGGCATTGAAAGTGAAAAGCAAGGGTGAGGATGTTGCAAATAATCCGCCGCTGGCTGCCTTTGCGCTGCAGGCGGATTTGAACACAAGAAACTCCCCCTATACCTCGGATCCCTGGGTTCTGGTGCAAGTGAACAACCTCCTCACGGGCGAGCCTGAAATGGCGGCCTATCAGGTGTTCAAAACACGCTCAGGATCCATTCCATTTCCTCGGCCTCTAGATAGCGTGGTAGACGCCACGGACGGTCTGGAGTATGAAAGTGCCTCCACACCCGAGGATCGTTTTTTGGTGGCAGACACCTCCAAGACGCTCAATTTTAGTTATCAATTCCATTTTAATGCCTTTGCGGGGGATTTGCTCATCCCTCCTTACCCATTAAATTTGGTCATCGGCAATGTAGCCATGGCCGATGCCAGAGGCAACAGCATCGCGGTCAATGGGGTGAATCAGCGTTCGTTGTGGCGTGATGTGAATAAAAACGCGTGGGTGGTTTCCGGCAATGGAAGGTTCTTCCACCAGTTCTTCTACCCATTTCGCGCGGATTTCTGGCTTCCCAGCGCACCGCCGGCAGGCACCCCTGTGGCCTGGCTTCCCGATTCAGGGTCTAACTTCACCGGTGTGGGAACCTCCCTGCATCCGGTAAGAGTGGTGTACGACACGTTCTGGCGCACCACCTATCCCAAGCTCAAGCGCGGCGAGACGCTCACCTACCAAGGCGGTGAGTACTTGAGCGAGAATCCCGGCGCCCAAGGGCTTCCGGCGCTGGTGGCAATGAAGGCCGCGGAACTGGTTTATGACAGCGCGACACCAAGCATGGTTTACGGCCCGACAACTACCGGACGTTATCCGATCACCAGCGCGTCTGCTCGAATCATCAGGCCATTGGATCGAAGGGAGCAGCCGTTCACCGTGGCTAACATGGGAGCTTCAGGGTTTACCCCCGCTGCGCTTGAAAAGGTCTTTGTTGTGGCTGAGCGCTGGTACTTCAAGGAATTGCCGGGTTCTTTGCAAAAGCGCTTCTATTTTGATTCGCTGGCCCAGAAACTTGTGTTCAGAGGTTATTTGAATGATAAGGACAGCGGGAACAAGGACCTGACGGTAGGGCCTGATCCGCTAAACATTCTGGAGCCGAACGTTCTGACCAAGGATGACTATGACAGACTGAAGTCCCTGGCGACATCGACAGTTTGGGGAGCGGCGATTGATCAGTTGTACCTTCTTGCTCAAAACCCTCACGGCGCCATCGGCGCAAACACTGCTGCCACCCAAGCTATCAATAATTTGCAGGGATTCAAAAGCCCAGTTGGGGGATTGCCAGATGAGTTGGTGGTGTTCATTAGTTGGGTCTCAAATATTTTTGGTTCGGTTTTCTCTCCGACGCCTGCTTATGCGCCGCTGGATAGTTTTGGAGTCGGTGCGGCCTTGGTGCCCAACGCAAATCTCTTGACCAATACTCCGACGGGTTCGCTTTATGTCACGATTGCCGAGAACAACAGGCAGGAACTCGCCGGGGCTCCAGTGAGTCTGCATATCGTTGAGATTGTTCCTGACCGTTACCGTGGCGCGATCAAGGTCATTGAGCCTGCGGATGCCTTCAGCGAGCGGGTTTCACTTCAGCACAACGGTGAGTTTGGAGCAAACACGGGAGACCTTTATTACGAATGGTGGATCCGAGATGCGGGCCCGCTCGATGAAGTGGCTCTTGAGGTGCTTGCCAACGGCAACCTGACGCCTTTCGACTCCAGTGGCGACACGCTATGGCAGGAATACCTGCCCAAGGAGCGCTTGGAAAACAATGCCCTGAATGATTTCCAAAAGCACCTGGGGCTGAACTCAGTGGTGTTTGAAGGACGTCCAGATGTGGTGCTTGCCGACAAGCTGGTGCTGATGCGGTATCGACACAAAAATGAGAGCAACTGGAAGTTGGTCCCCTTTGAGGTGGCCAATCCGGTCACAGCTTGGGCTCCGGGTAGCCCGGCTCCGTTCCAGTGGGCGGGAGCCGCCAATTCCCCCCAACTGCAGGCGGATGGCAGCAAGCGTTACATTCCGCAACTGGTGATGGGGTGGGTGAAACGGGTCCTTGACCGGATCAACCCCTACGAGGCGCGCTACACCGACTTTTTTGGCAATGAAAGCCCGGCGACCTACAGCAGCCAGATCCAAATCGCAGGCGCGCCTTACGTGGGCAATGTAGCCCTCAATCCGGACAAAAACGTGATCGAAAACACCGGGTTAATTGAGCTCTACATGACGGTTTTGAACCGGGCGCGATCGCTTTCCATCGACAATTCGACGAATGGCGTGGCAAGCACCGGGATCAAGCAGGCGCTGCTGCTCGCGGCAACCCGCTTGTCGGTGTTGTTTGAGCTGCTGGGCAATGAAGCCTACACGGATGCGCAGGATTCCACGATCAATGCCGGAGAGGATGGATCGCTGCTGGGGATTGCCCCTTTTACCCACGCGTTTCAAAATATGGAAGGCAATTTGATGCAGGAGGAATTGTCGCTGCTAAGAGGAACGGATTTCCTGAAAAGCTACCCGGTTTACAATCGAATCTTTTGGAACTATGCCAAGGGGCTGGGGGAGGCTGCCTACAACGTGAATTACAACATTTACGATGCGGACACGGACGGATTCATCAATGAGGATGACGCGCGCAAATTGTATCCTCAAGGTCATGGCGATGCCTGGGGGCATTATCTGTCAGCCGTTGGAATGCACTACACGTTGCTGCAACACCCTGGATTCAGTTGGGTGTCGCGCTCCGAGCTTTATTCGTTGATGCAGAATGTGCTTGAGGTGGATTTCCTGGATGAAAAGACGTTTGCCCGCTTGGCCGCGGCGAAGGCGCGCGCGGGACGTGATGTGGTGCGTGGCACGTACCGGCTGCGCTACACGCAGAACCCCGATGGTCAGTGGCAGGGATACACGGACAGCGCCGATCCCGCGCGGGCTTGGGGTGTTTCGGAGTGGGCGCATCGAGCGGGGCAGGCGGCCTGGTTTGACACGGCTGTTGCCAACGCCCTGCTGCCTCAAGAAGCAGCCGGAAACAATCCGGACAATCTCGACCTTATTGAGCGCTCCGCCGCAGTTGACGAGGTGGGTGAAATTGTGGGGGGGCTCCATGAAATCCAGATCGCCATGGATGAAGCTAATAATGGCTACAACCCCCTTGGCTTCGATTCGGATGCCTTGGTTTTTGACTTCGAACAACAATTCTATGACAACTCATCAGGGGGCGATCGCCGTTCCCACTTTGAGCAAGTTTTCCTTCGTGCCCAGGAGACGGCAGGCAATGCACTGGCCTCCCTTGAATATGCCACTCAGGCCGGCAACAAGTTGCGGGCTTTGGGTGAGGACACAGAATCATTGATGTTTGACGCGATGAATCAAGACCTTGATTTCCGCAATCGATTGATTGAAATCTTCGGGCGTCCTTATGATGGGACGATTGGGTTTGGCAAAGCTTATCCAGAGGGATATGAGGGGCCGGACACCTTATTGTTTGCTTACTTGGACAAAATCAAGATCGATAAAATCATTCCCCAAAAAAGCAGTGGAGTGGGTAATGTCATTTATTTCAACAAATCCGCTGATAAGCTCACAGGAATCTCGAATAATTCGGAATTGGTTCGTCTCTTCAACAAAACGAATGGTGGCAACTCCGCTCGCATCACGGCCTTTGAGTCCATCAATCGAGCCACCATCGACTTTCATTTGGGTGGGCAGCTTGCAGACCTCAGTCTCCCTTACAACACCGCTTCAAGGTATGGGTTTGAAGCCCTTCCGGGCTGGGGCAACCGGACCAGTTATGGAACCTTGCAAACGACCCTGCACGATATGCTTTCCGCCGAGATCGAGCTCGATACAGCAATCGCCACCTACGTGGCGTATTTGCGCACTTATGAGCAGAAGCTCAATAACTTGCAAAGCTTTCTGAACATCAATGCCCAGAAGGAAGGGAATAATGATGCAATCGTGGGTGTGCGAGCGGGATTTAACACCGCGCTAGCCGCCATTGATATTGGAATTAGCATTGCAAAGATCGTTGCTTCAGTTTCAGGAACGTCTTTCATTGCAGTAGAAAAAGGATTGCCGACTTCAATTGGTTTTTCAAACGACTTTTTGGCCCCTCTCCGCGGGGTAGCAGCGGCAATCAGGGAGGGTTCGGAAAATGCATTTGAGGTCACAGACCTCGTCGCAGGAGTCGCCAAAACGGTTCTGGAATTGGTGCGAGATGAAGTGATCGCGCGGAAAGAGCGTGACAACGCGCAGTTGGACACAGTCAATGAGATCCTGGGCATGATTGCGGAGATCGAGGATTTTATGGCCGGTGAGAACGCGACCCGTGGTGCGATCGGGACGGCGCTGCAGAATTTGGAGACACAGAGGCAGGCCTATTTCACCGCCCAGGCGTCCGGTTTTCGACTGCTGCGTGAGCGTGAGGCATTCAATAAAATGCTGGCTTCGAAGGTGCAGAAGAATCGCTATCAGGACATGATATTCCGGATGTCCCGCAATCAGGCCCTGGGCAAGTATCAAACAGCGTTCAATAATGCGGCAAGGTACGCCTGGCTGGCTGCCCGGGCTTACGATTACGAAACGAGCTTGGAGCCAGGGCATCCCGCTGCGCCGGGAACGTTGCTGGATAAGATAGTTCAGGAGCGCCAGCTTGGCCTTTGGGTGGATGGTGAGCCCGCCACCGGCAACGGTGGGTTGGCCGAGATTTTGGCTCAACTCAAGGGTAATTTTGGTGTCTTGAAGGGCCAGTTGGGAATCAACAATCCACAGGCAGCCACGGAGGTGATATCCCTTCGCAACGGATTGTTCCGCATTCAATCCTACGATCAAGAGGTCTATGATGCGTTTGACACGCCAGCAGCGTTGCGGACACCCGAGCAGGTGGTTTTGGTCGATGAAAACCCGGGAGCTCCGGCCAGTCGTGCCCGCTGGCAGGAGAGCGTGAAGGCCCGCATTGTGCCTGACCTGAATCAATTGCCGCAGTTCACCAGACATTGCCGCCCCATTGGCACCGGAGCCCAGCCAGGCATTGTGATTCGTTTCCCCACCGTCATCGAAGCAGGACGCAACCTGTTTGGACTTCAGTTGGCCGAGGGGGACCATGCCTATAGCCATGTGAATTTTGCCACGAAAATTCAAACCTTTGGCGTT
The DNA here is from genome assembly GCA_029865835.1 of Verrucomicrobiaceae bacterium. Classification (GTDB taxonomy): domain Bacteria; phylum Verrucomicrobiota; class Verrucomicrobiia; order Verrucomicrobiales; family Verrucomicrobiaceae; genus JAGRPD01. Next base: position 5,212 of record JARXAL010000047.1, on the reverse strand, counting down.
CACCTGGATCACTACGAGAACGCCGGTTTGGCCACCGCTCCGCGTGCTTACCTGGTGCCTGTGGGCAATGACTACCTCCGAACCTCCAGTTCAAACACCCCCATTGTCCGCAGGTGGAGCATCATTGAACAGCGCATCCCGGTTCCTTATGTGATCAATCAAGCCAACTTGAGCGATCCCAATTACATTCCCTCGCTTAACGGGATTGATGGAAGCTTTGGTGAATTACGCCGGCATGGTGATTTCAGGATGTTCTACGAGGAAGGTGACGAAGGCGCGCTCACTGCCAGCGGGCGTTTGATCGGGCGCTCCGTTTGGAATTCCGAGTGGATGTTGATCATTCCCGGGATTGGACTTTACCATGATCCGCTCACTGGCTTGCAGAGTTTCTCTGAGTCGGTGTCTGACATCAAGCTTCACTTCCAGACATTCTCTCACCAGGGCCAGTAGGCGAACCCCAAATGCCAGTCACTTTTTAACTTTCCTGTTCCATGAGAAATTTGATTGCCCTCGTTACCACTCTGTTGCTTGGCGGATTGTTAGTCACCCCTGAAGCTGTCCGGGCGCAGGGGTTCACCGAATCGGACGCCGTTTTCTATGGGGAGGTGCGGATGGCATCTGGAGGGCAAACCCATTTACTGCAGTCCGGCCAACTTAAAATCACCTTTGTCAATCAGTCCAACGCGGCGAATCGGGTGACACTGGAAACGACCTTGCGTCCGACCGGCAACGGCGATTACAAGCCCTATTCCTACGCACTGAATGTGCCTCTGGCGTATTTGCCGGAGGCCTCCCGAATGAATGAATTTTTGGCAGTGAACAGTCTGGCCACGAGATTCAAAGTGGAACAGATCACGATCAATGGAGTGCCAGCGACCTTGCCGGATGGGAGCTCCGATTTTTATGTGTTGAATTTCGCGAGTAAGGCCGGCCAGTATCGTCTTGACCTGCTGGTGGCCGGGGAGTCGAACAGCACGGCGAATGACGGGATTCCGGACTGGTGGAAACGGTTGTATGGTCTCGATGTGAATGCCAACGTGGCCAATGCCGATCCTGACGGTGATGGCTGGAGCAACTTGCAGGAATATCAGCGGGGAGGCAATCCGATGGACAGCAATCAGGAGCCGATACTGGCCACGCTGGAAGTGATCGTTCCTGAAATGGGCGAAGCCGGTCTCTATGTTCAGGTATTGGATTCGGATTCGCCGGATTCGGACATCGTGGTGGAATTGGCGGGGCTTGACTCGAATGGATTGAAACTGAACTGGGATGGCGCCGAAGTGCCTGCTGGGAGCAGCCAGGTTGTCGCTTTCACCGATTTAAAAGCGGGGCGAGCGACCGTTTCACATCACGCGCGCGAGGTCCGGCAGCTCAATGTGCCGATCCGCTGGAGTGATGGTGGAGATTGGAATGCCGGGGAGTTGGTCGTTCAGGTGACGCGCCCTACGGAAGAGACAGGTGGGGAGGCATCCCTGTGGCTGGATGGCATGGATTTGGGAGCGGATTCGACTTTGGTGAATCATTGGCCGGATCGTTCCGGCAGCAACCGGGCTGCCACCCAGCCGCTGCCCGACTACCAGCCAGTGGTGAAGCAGAGGGCCGTCGATTTTTCAACCAATCCCGCAGCTCATTTGTTCATGCGGGACAGCAGTCTGCCTATGGGCGACCACACGGTGCTGATTTCGTATCAGGCCGCGGAGTCGTCGGATCTGCCACAAACGCTGATTTCAACCAATCGAGGTTTTTTGCAGGTGGCAGCGACCACCCAGCCGCTGTCGTATCCTGGAGCTCCAGTTTACCAAATGGATCAGGCGGCCGTGCGAGGTTTTGAACGGACGAAGGGAACGACGACCTCCATTTTCCGCCGGCAAGGCTCGGTTCTGCACAACATTTATGAGCTGGCATTCGATGGGGAAGGTGCCGGCAGTGATGCGATTGATCCAGTTTTACCCACCCTCGGCGCGCGTCGCTCCGCCATGCCAGGAACTGGAGCGGCGGTTGACGAGACGTTGTTTGGCGGTATCCAAGAGTTGTTGATTTATCCCACCGCGTTGCCCGAGCAGAAGTTGCGCGGGGTGAATGATTATCTGCAATCCAAATGGCGGGACGCGGTGATATGGAACTTTAGCACGGAACTCAAGCGGGTGGTGCTGAATGCGGGCGGATCGAGCGGGCGGCGCATCATTCGGGGTGGATTTGGGGATGATCTGCTCACTGGCGGCGCGGGCGATGATATTTTGTCCGGGGGTGGAGGAGATGACCATTTGATTGGCGGCGGTGGAGTGGACAGTTTTGTGTTTGGAGCGGTGGATCTGGGGCGGGATACCATTGCAGACTTTGATCCGGCGGAAGATGTGATTGATGTGTCCGCCTTGTTCTGGGGGGCTCAAGGGGACGCTCGGGATCATCTCTCCGTGCGATTGGAGACTTCCAGCGCGACTTCTGTGCCGACCTTGGACAGCATCTTGATGGTGAAGCGGGTGGACCAGACCGTTCTGGAGATTCGCCTGCAAAACCGGGTGGTGACGGAGACGGACTTGCTGCGCTGGGTGGCAGAGGGACAAGTGCGAATGGGGAAACTGACCATCCCCACCAGCGTGCAACTGGCGAGGATTGGCAATGGACAGGTGATTCAAAAAGCGTTGGATCAATCGTTTAAAGTGCAAATTACCCGAACCGGTGCGGGAGTGCCTGCGGAGTTGGAGGTGCCAGTGGGATTTTTTGCGGGCGATGCGGCGCCTAAATTTATTGTCGATGGCGCGGTGTCATCGGAGGGACAGCGTTCGGTGGTGAGTTTTGCCCGTGGCGAGACGAGCAAGACGCTGACAGTGCGTCCTGTTCCCGACTTGGATGCGGGTGGCTTGTCCACCGTGCACGTGGCGGTATTGCCAAGCTACAAATATGCCGTTGAGGGTGGAGCCGTGGAGCAAAAGATCAGTGACAGCCCGAGTGTCTGGGTGGAAGTGACGGAGCCCAATGCGGCAGTTTCACCCGCGCAGGCCGCGCGCGTCAAGATACGCAGGAACGGTGGGCTGAGCAAAAGTTTGGTGGTCTATTTGAAGCCGCTCGGCGGGACAGCGGTGAGCGGTAAAACGGTGAGCGCGATCCCAAGCATGGTCACCTTTGGCAAGGGAATAGAGGAGGTGGAACTCCGGATCACCCCGAGAGTTGCCGGACTGAGCGATGGGCCAAAAGTGGCTGTGATCCGTTTGGCCTCAAGGGACACCTACCTGCTGGGATCTCCTCATGAAGGCACGATCTACATCGGTAACACGCTCAAGGAGGCTCAGGATGCTGGCTTTGATCGTTGGCTGGCAAACGCCACAGGAACGGCTGACTTTAGGCGGATAGGGATGCGTTCAGCCACTGAGACTGACTATAGCAGAACGAGTCGCGAGCAAATCCTGGCTTACGCACTGGGGCTGGATTCGGCGGAAGCCTATCGCAAGCATGACATGCAGTTTCGGGTGGTGAATTCCCGGCCGGAATTTGCCAATTTGGGGACCTTTAAGGGGGCAGATCTTCGCTGGCGGGTGCAGGCATCAACCGACCGGGAACGTTGGGTTGATGTCGGTAGTGCCTTCAAAAGGATAGAGGGGACGGATGGGGTGCGTTTGGTGGGCCCACGACGCACGGCGAGTCAGAAAAAAGTATTTTATCGAATCAGCATGTCTTTAGCTTCGGGGCAAACGGTGGAAGCGGGTGTGTCGGCGCTGGCTGGGGATAGTCGATATGGCATCGTTGGAAGCGCTAATTGGAGTGTTGATGGTGAAACAGGAGCCTTGATTAGTTCGGGGGGGGCAGCAGGGAAACTGCACCGGTTGTTTGTGGAGGTGGAGGGTCCGGCGCAACTTCATTTTGCGATGGGTGTGACTGGGGCGGGTAAGAATGACCTGTTAAGTTTCTACACGAATGGGGTGCTGCAGACGCAGTCCCGGGGAGCGATGATTCCTGTGACACAGACCTTTACCAATCCCGGCAAATACTTGTTGATGTGGGAATTCAAGCGAGGGATCGGCAATGTGGTGATTCAAAACTTGAAGAACTAGGGGAATTGGCGATGGGCATTTTAAGGCGGCTGGGGTCAGAGGCGCAGAACAGACGACTTGGGGTGTTGTGGCTGATCGGGAGCTTGTTGGTGGGTTGCTCACCCAAGAAGGGTGCGGACACCGGGGCGCAAGGGGATCTGTCCGACCCCGTTCTATTGAGGGTGGGGACGCTTGAAGTTCGAGAAACCGATCTTTTCAAGCATCTGGATGAAGCCCATGCAGGCCGCCGGGATGAGGCGGCAAGAAAGGCCGCCCTGGTTGAACTTGGACGACGAGGGCAACTGGTCGCCATGGCTTTTTCCTCGGGGTTGGCTGAGGACCCTGAGGTGCGTGCCGAGGTTTCGCGAGTGCTGTCAAACAGGGCGAAAGAGCTGTACTTGGTTCCGGAACTCAAAAAAATAGAAATTTCCGCAGAACGGTTGCGTGAGCTCTACGAGACGAATCTGAATCAGTTTCAGGCCAACGAAAAGAGGCAGGTGGCGGTGTTATGGTTGAATCCGGGCAAAGATCCGCAGCGTTTGGCGATGTATCAGAAAAAGCTGAAGTCGGCGCGGTCCTGGGTCACTGAGCAATCAGGACTGACAATGAGTCCAGAGCGCGGATTTGCAGAGCTTGCGGTGGACCATTCGGAGCATCAGGCGAGTCGGTATGCGGGAGGAATTGTTGGTTGGATGGAAAGGGCGGGTGGCATGGATGAGTGGAGCAAGGCGGTGGCTGAGATCGTCTTTGGGCTCAAAGAAATCGGAGAGGTCAGTGAAGTCGTGACGCGTTTGGAGGGTATTTTTTTGGTGCGCTATCTCGCGCAAACCCCTTCGGTCACCCGTCCATTTGAGGCTGTGAAATCAGATCTTGAGCGGATGGAATTGCGAAGGCTCAAGGAGGAGGTTGAAGCGGAGTTCTTCTTGCAGTTGGATCAAAAGCATCCTGTGCAACGTGATCCATAGTGAGAGCGAGAATTACCGGGGAAGGGGTCAGCCGAGGAGGGCGACGGCGATGCTATCGGCGAGGGGTTTGCCAGGGGGGGGTGAGGGTGAAGTGGGTGGGGCTGACGTGGATGAGACCGTCCTGGGCAAGTTGGTGGAGGAGTGGGAGGTAGACCGATTTTCGAAATGCTTGTCACCTTGCCAGGCGGCGGAGCGGCCTCATTGGCTGCGTCAGCCGCT
>JARXAL010000043.1 GCA_029865835.1 Verrucomicrobiaceae bacterium | reverse complement strand
GCGCCGAGAGGGGCGAGCAAGGTGGCGAGGGAGACCAGAGCCAGCAGGGAAGAAGGTGCCATGAAGCGAGTAGGATGGGGGAGGTCCCGCTGGAAATCACTGGATAGCCGGAGGATAGGGTTTTCAAGCACTTTCAGAGGCTTTCATGGGGATCGAGTGATATGGATGGGGGTTGGAGAGCGTAGGTTTAGGGATGCATACTGACACAGCCCCAAATTCCCGTTCGATGACTCGAAGGCATTTGCTGCGTGGGTTTGGGACGGTCATGGCTTTGCCTTGGCTGGAATCTTTGGCATCGAGGGAGGTGCGGGCGGCGGTGGCGAAGGCCGGGGCGCCGATGCGGGCGGCTTGGTTGTATGTGCCGAATGGGGTGAATGTGGAGGAATGGATGCCGACTGGGAGCGGAAAGGATTATCAGTTGTCGGCGTCGCTGTCGGAGTTGTCGGGATTGAGGGATGAGTTCAGTGTGGTGTCGGGTTTGGCGCATGACATGGCGAGGTCGCACGGGAATGGCGGGGGGGATCATGCGAGGGCGACGGCGACTTTTTTGACGGGGTGCATGCCGAAGAAGACGGCTGGGGCGGACATTCGACTGGGGGAATCGGTGGATCAGATCGCGGCGCGACAGATTGGGCGGCAGACGCGGCTGCCGTCTTTGGAGTTGAGCACGGACGGGCAGCGGAGCGCGGGGCGTTGTGACTCGGGGTATTCGTGCGCGTATCAGTTTAACTTGGCGTGGAAGTCGGAGACGATGCCGATGGCGCCGGAGATGGATCCGAGGTTGGCGTTTGAGCGGTTGTTTGGATTGGGGAGTGTGACAATGGGGAGCGGGCCGGAGGCGGAGCGGGCGAGGAAGACACGGCGGAGTGTGCTGGATGCGGTAATGGGTGAGGCGAAGGGTTTGCAGGCGAAGGCAGGGGATGCGGATCGGCGGAAGTTGGAGGAGTATCTGGATTCGGTGAGGGAGATTGAGCGGCGCATCGAGCAGGCGGAATCGATCTCCGTGTCGATGCCTGATGTGGCAAGGCCGGAGGGGATCCCGGAGCGATACGAGGATCACATTCGGGCGATGATGGATCTTTTGGTGCTGGCGTTTCAGACGGATAGCACGCGGGTGGCGACGTTTTTGCTGGCGCATGATGGGAGTAACCGGAGCTTTCCGGAGTTAGGGGTGGCGGACGCACACCATGCGATTTCGCACCATCAGAAGAACCCGGAGAAGTTGCGGAAAATCGCGCTGATTGATCGGTTTTATGTGCGGCAGTTCGGGTATTTCCTGGAGAAGCTGAAGGGTGCGACGATTGGAGAGGAGCGGTTGCTGGATCGGACGTTGGTGACGTATGGGGGAGGGATCGGAGATGGGGATCGGCACAATCACGACAACCTGCCGATTTTGCTGGCTGGCGGGAAGGCGGATGGGGTGCAGCATGGTCGGCGCTGGGTGCTGGAAGGGGAGGTGCCGATGACGAATTTGCATCTTGGGATTTTGGAGCGGATGGGGGTCAAGGCGGAGCGGGTGGGGGATAGCAGTGGGGTGCTCAGTCTGGTCTAAGGGGATGGGGGCATTTGGCTATGAGGTAACGGAATAGGTGAAATGCCGATTATTTTGAGATTGATGCGGTTCTAGGCATCGTCCAGTCTAGAAGGGCTGAGGCCCTAACGATGGCAAAAAGAAAACTAACAGACGCAACGCTCCCGGGTCTTGAGGATCCGAGGATGGTCGGGCTGTCTGAGGGAGTGCGGGGGATGGCGGAGGCATTGCTCAAGGCGGATGGGAGTGGGGATGAGGGGCGTCATGATGAGGCGCTGCGGGTGTTTTTTGCGGAGGTCTTCAATCGGCCTGAGATTGTGGCGGAGGGGGCGGCGTTTTTGGCGCGGACGTATGAGGAGAAGGAAGCGTGGCTGGCGCAACGGGTGGGGACACCGGAGTTGGTGCAAGAGATGGCGACGGGGCAGGCGATGCTGACGTGTCTGGCGGCGGGAGAGTGGGTGATGCAACGGGATTTTACCCGGTTGATCCGGCTGGCCGATGGGATGCTAGCGGCGAAGATGCATTTGAAGTCCGAGGATTGCCTGGTGTTGATGCTTGCGATGGCGTCGACGTTGGCGCTGGTGAAGCAGCCGAGAGCGGTGTCGCTGGTGAATCATGTGTTGGAGTGTCAGAAGGAGGGGGCGGAGATTGATGAGGGATTGCTCAATGAAGCGAGGCAACGGCTTCAGATCGCGGATGTGATTGGGGCGTCCAATCAGGCGACACGGGAGATGTGGGATCTGCGGTTTTTGAGTCCGACGAAGGACTGGGATTGGAATGGGCCGCAGGAGCGGCAGGCGTTGAGAGAGTTGGGCGAGTGGCTGACACCTGAGCATGCCGCGGCGAGTGAGTTTGCAAAAATCGTGCCGGTGGTGTGGTGGGATCTTTGGTGGGTGAAGAGTCATCAGGTGGAGGTGGTGGAGCGGAGTGAGGAGGTGGCTCCGTGGACAGGTGGTCTTTTAAGTGCAGAGGGTCCTGAAATGGGTGGAGAGTTTAGCGGCGAGGAAGAGGGTGCGGTGAATGAGGAGCAGCGCCTGAGGCTGGGATGGTTTCTGGCGGGGGGAGTGACCGGAGCTTTGGCGGCGGTTTTGCTTCAGGTCATGGCAGGGGGCGCTGGCAAGGAGAAGGTGGAAACGGTGGATTCGGGCGAGGTGGGGACGGTGGTGCGCAAAGAGGGCAGCGAGGCGGCGGTGTGGTGTAATGAGGAGCGGGAGCGGTTGGCGGGTGAATTGGTTCATGTCGGACGGTTGGGGGCGGTGAAAGCAGCAGGCTGGGCTGAGAACGCGGGCTTTTTGTCAGGGTTGACGGCCGATCTGCCGTCGCAGAGTCAGATGTATCGCAAGATGTTGGCGTTGCTGCATTTGGATCCGCCCAAGGATGCGGAGACCCGGATGATGGTGCCACGGCTATTGTTGAGGAGAGGTGCGGATGAGGAGTTGGTGGGGCTTTGGGAGCACTGTGTGGAGGGGCAGACTGGGATGCGATTGGAGATTGCGTCGGCGGCGCGAGAGGCGCTAGAGCAGCCGTCGTTGACCTGGAACGCAGAGCAGAGGACTCGACTGCAAAGGCTTTGTGAAGTGAACGGATAGGGTTATGATTTCGGGCACTGATGGTGGTCTTGTATGATTCGAATTCTTGGACTGTGTTTTTTAATGGCGAGTGGATTGTGCGCTCAGGGGGTGGGGGTGCCGGTGTATCAAGAGGGACGGGGAAGTCTGGGCGATAAGGGGCTTTTGGCGCAGGCGAAGGCGTTGCGGGAGGTCGGGGCGTTGGTTGCTTTTGGTTCGGTGGGTGACCAGATGAAAAGGGAGACGTGTGAGTTGTCGCTGCCGGAGGTTGGGGAGACGGTTTTGGAGGGGAGGGAGCTTTGGAAGAAGGCTCGGGCGGGGCATTTGAGGGTGGGGTTTTACTATCAGTGTTTGAAGTGTGACGACTGGCATCTGGATTTGGCCGGAGGCTATGCGATCACGGCGGATGGCGCGGTGGCGACCTGCGCGCATGTGCTGACTGAGCCTGCGCAGATGGAGGAGGGTTATCTGATCGCGGCGACCGACGATGATGTGATGATGCCGGTGACGGAAGTGTTGGCGGTGAGTCGGGGACGCGACAGCGCGATTGTGCGAGTCAAGGGGGCTGCGTTGACGCCACTGGCACTGGCGACGGATGTTTCACCCGGGGATGAGGTGTGGTGTTTTAGTGATCCGGCGGGGAAGAAGGGGTATTACAGCGGCGGGGTGGTGAGTCGATTTGTGCAGCGGCCTTTTTTGCGGAAGAAGGAATTGGCGGAGTTGCCAAAGGGTGCGGAGGTGCCGAGACCGGTGTGGTTGGAGACGACGGTGGATTGGGCGCCGGGGTCCAGCGGGTCGGCGGTGGTGGATGCCAAGGGCAATTGTGTGGGGCATGTTTCCGAGATTCAGACGGTGCTGGAGGATCTGCCGGGGCGGAAGCGGGCGAAGGCTGAGGCGGTGGCCTTGGGGACTCAAATCGTGTTTCACCATGCGATTGCGGCCGGGGAGGTGCGGGTGCTGGTTCGGGTGAAGTGAAGGTGGGTGTTCTCTGGACGATGATGCTGTCTTTTGACTCCATGATTTTGCTGATTCGGCGGCAGGGATGGCAGTGCAGTTTGGCTTTGATGGTGGCGGTTGCTGCGGGGTCGGCGAGTGCGTTTTTTCTGTGGGCTTTGGACGTGGTGACGGTGTGGCATTGGAGTCATCCGATGGCGCTTTGGGGTTTGCCTGTGGCGGGGTTTTTGGTGGGGTTGCTTTACCATCGAATGGGCAAAGAGGCGGAGCGGGGAAGCAATCTTATTATTGATGAGATTCATGAGCCTGGCGGCGGGGTGCCGGGACGGATGGCGCCTTTGGTGTTGATGGGGACACTGGTGACACATGCGTTTGGCGGGTCGGCAGGGAGGGAGGGGACGGCGGTGCAGATGGGGGGAGGGTTGGCGGGGTTGCTGGCTCGGCTCGTGAAGGTGGATCGGGAGAGTCGGCGGGTGATGTTGATGTGCGGGGTGGCTGCGGGGTTTGGGTCGGTGTTTGGGACGCCCCTGGCGGGAGCGATTTTTGCGTTGGAGGTGTTGACGATAGGGCGGATTCATTATCGGGCCTGGCTGCCGGTTTTGGTGGCGAGTGGGGTGGGGGATGCGGTGTGTTCGGCGTGGGGGACGCAACACACGGTGTTTCCGTTTGAGGGAAGCATTGAGGTGGGAGGGCGATTTTGGTTTGATGGCGTGATGCTTTTGAAGGTGGCGGTGGCGGGGTGTGTGTTTGGATTGGTGGGGCGGGGTTTTGCGGCGCTGACGCTTGGTTTGCAGGGGTTTTTCGCGAAGAGGATTGCTTATGCGCCGATGCGTCCGGTGGTGGGGGGATTGATGGTGATTGGGCTGGTTTGGGTGACGGGAACGCGGGCGTATTTGGGCTTGGGGGTGGAGGCGGGGCCGGGAGGCGGAGCTTCGATTTTGTCGGCGTTTGAAGCGGGTGGGGTGGAGGCTTGGGATTGGGTGGGAAAAACGGTGTTTACGGCGGTGACGTTGGGGAGTGGATTTAAGGGCGGTGAGGTGACGCCATTGTTTTACATTGGATCGACGCTTGGGGATACGCTGGGCGGGTGGATGGGGGCGCCGGTGGCTTTGTTTGCGGCGCTGGGTTTTTTGGCGGTGTTTGCGGGGGCTTCGAACACGCCGGTTGCCTGCACTGTCATGGGGGTGGAGTTGTTTGGGGGGCACTACCTTGTGGCGTTTGGAGTGGCGTGTTTTGTGGCGTATGTTTGCAGCGGGAAGCGAGGGCTTTATCGTGCGCAGCGGGTGGGGGTGGCCAAGGGGAAGGTGGAAAGAGGGTAGCGATGTTTTGAAAAACTTTGGTTGGAAGTGGGGGTCGGGCTGCGTTTGTATGGGCTGCCATGATGTTTCCTTCCTTCCGACTGCTGTTTTTGGGTGCTGCTGTTTCTTTGACTTCCGGTTTAGCCTGGGCTGGAGAGTCGGTGATGTTGTTTGATGGGAAGAATTTGGATGCCTGGGAGAGTGGCAATGGTGGGGCGCCTGGAGCGGGGTGGGTGATCGAGG
>JARXAL010000003.1 GCA_029865835.1 Verrucomicrobiaceae bacterium | reverse complement strand
TTTCGGGGGGGGGGGGGGGGCGAGGAGGGGGTGGGGGGGGGTTGGGGGGGGGGGGGGGGGGGAGAAGGGGGGGCTGGCGAAGGCGGATGCGATGCATCCGTTTTTGGTGTCGATGGCGGCGATCGAGAATTATGAGGCGCTGCTGGATATGCAGGCGGTGGGGAGTCGGTGGGTGCTGGTGATGGGGCCGGGGGGGTGGGTGTATAAGCGGGGTGAGGAGGATTCGCGTTTGCGGCTGTGTGGGGAGTTGATTCGGACGGGGGATCTGCCGCTGGCGGCGGCGCTGGGGGTGATCGGGCTGCCGGTGGTGGATATCCAGGGGGAGCCGGGGGCGCGGCGGTATGTGCTGCCTGCTGCGCGGGTGGAGGCTGGGGTGCTGAAGGCGGGGGAACTCATTAAGCGGGAGGTGCCTGGGAAGTGGGATCTGGCGCTGGAGAAGTCGATGCCGGGGCATCCGCTGTGCGTGGGGTATCAGGCGACGTTTTCTCATGCGGCGCTGGTGGCGCACATGAAGCGGCATTTTAAGGCGGTGGTGCTGCGGGCGCCGGGGAGCCAGCGGCGGGCGATGGTGGGTGAGGGGGCGACGGGGCGGGTGATGGATCAGGTGAGGAAGCATTTTCAAATTGCGGGATAACTGACTTTTTTCTATGAGTGAACCAAACATAATTGATGATGATGTGGAGGGGCTGGCGATCGAGGCGGCGGCGGAGGTGGAGCGGAAGGCGGCGGCTTTTGGGGTGCTGGCTTGGCAGGGGGTGGCGCTGGAGGAGTTTTCGTTTTCGCGTGAGCTGATGTATCACACGATGACGGCGGTGGCGGGGCTGGCGCCGATGCGGGTGATTGCGAAGGGGCCACAGGGGTTCCTTGCGCATGCGGTGTTTATTCTGTGGCTGTGCCGGACGAAGGGGGAGGCGCTGGAGGCGATGCGGCATGATGCGCGGGGGATGGTGGCGGCGGCGGAGTCCTGGGGGGCTGTGCACATTGGGTCGAATTTGCAGACGGAGGCGATGGATTTGGCGGTGGATATTCTGAGGCAAGCTGAGAAGACGCGGGCGGTGCATGCGCCGAGGTCGGGGAGTGGGGGCGACTCGGGAAACTCGCCCGGCCTTTGACGGAAGCTGCTTATTTGGTGCTTCTTTCAAGGGCCGTTCCGGGTTTGACTTTTTTTCAGATGCAATGGGAGATTTCTTTGGCGATGGGGTGGGCGTTGATCCATGCGGCGCGGATCGAGGACGGTCATGCGATGGTGTGGGAGGATCGGCGGTTGTCGAAGAGGGGGCGGTGGTGGGAGCGGGTGATGAGGCGTTTTGGAGGGGAGTCGGAATGACAAGGGCGCGGAGTCGGGGGATTTTGGATCAGCTTTCGGTGGGGGAGCGGTTTATGCTGATGTTTGGGCGGGGGGAGTTGAAGCGGGATCCTTTGCGGGTGGTGTGGAAGGAGAACAGATGATTCTAACGAAACGATTCGAAATATTGTTGATATTTGCGAAGGGGTTGGGGTGATTTTTGACATGGTGGGGGCGGTGGGTTGTTTTTTCTATGTCTGCTATTGTCCAGATTGGTTTTGATGGGAAGCCGGTGATGGCGGGCCTGGGGGGGCTTGAGGCGCGGCTGGGGGGGTTTGCTAAGAAGGCGGGTGGGGTGTTTTCTGGGGCGTTTGGGGCGATGGGGAGTGGGCTGCTGGCAGGGATCGGGGTGGGGGCGATTAAGCAGTCGCTCAATGCGTTTGATGATTTGGCGGATACGTCGCTGCGGTTGAATGAGTCGGTGGAGGTGCTTCAACGTGTGGGGTTTGCGGCGGAGATTTTGGCGGGGGTGGATCTTGAGGGGTTGACGAGTCAGTTTCTGCGGCTGGAGAAGAGTCTGGGGGAGGTGGGCAATGAGAAGGCTTCGGCGGCGCTGGCGAATCTGGGGATTTCGGCGGAGTCGCTGGCGCGTTTGCCGCTGGATGAGAAGATTTTGGTTTTGTCGAAGGCGTTCCAGCAGGCGCGGGAGTCGGGGACGGGGTATAACGATCTTCTGGCTTTGATGGGGAAGAGTGCGGGTCAGTTGATTCCGCTGCTTTCGACTTCGGCGGAGGAGATTCGCAATCTGATGGATTCGGCGGTGACGATGAATGCGGGTGGGGTGGCGAGTCTGGCGGCGCTGAATGATCGGGTGGATTCCTTTGTGATGAATACGAAGGCGGGGCTGGGGGCTGTGTTGCAGATCATTTCCCAGACGGCGGATGTGGCGGAGTTGATGTTTAAGGGGAAGGGTTTTGTGGAGTCGGTGAATGAGGCGATGCCGAATGAGGATGCGGGTGAGGAAGATCGGAAGCGGAAGCGGGAGACGGCGGCGGCGGCGCAGGAGGCGGCGCGGGCGGCGGAGCTGGAGGCGGGGGCGAGGGAGAAGGCGATGGAGGCGGCGGCACGGAAGGAGCAGGCGATGGAGGGGGTGACGGCGCGGCTGCGGGAGCAGTATGGGCAGGCGCAGTTCGATGCGCTGCAATCCAATGCGGATTTGGAGGGGCAGATTGCGAATCTGAAGCAGCTGCAAACGACGCGGGCGGAGGAGCTGCGGCGGGAGATGGAGGCGGGGCCGCTGACGGAGCAGCGGATGCTGGAGTTTGCGACGGCGGATCTGGCTTTAGAGCAGGAGCGGCTGGGGCTGCAAAAGCAGCTGAATAAGTCGAGGGATGATGAGGCGAAGAAGGCGAAGGATGAGGCGGAGGCGCGGGATGAGGCGGTGAAGGGTCTGATGGTGGAGGCGGAGATTCTGGCGGCGAAGGCGGCGGGGCAGGAGGAGGTGGTGAAGCGGCTGGAGCGGGAGGAGGCGATTCGGGAGCGGGTGAAGCAGATTGTGGAGCAGACAGGGCTTTCACAGGATAAGGCGCTGGCGGCGGCGACGAAGTTGCAAGATCTGACGGAGCGGGCGGAGAAGTCTGAGGCGAGGCGTGGGGAGGATGTGGAGCGGCGAATTCAGGGTTTTTCGGCGGAGAAGATGGGTGGGGCGGAGGAGGCGCGGGGGCGGGCGGCGGCGCGGCGGGCGGCTGGGGATGAGAAGCGGGCGGGGGCGTATAAGCGGAGTTTCGGTGGGTTGGATGAGTTTTATGCGGATCAGAAGGATCCGGGGTTTGCGCGGGCTAGGACGCCTGCGCTGGATGCGTTTTTCGGGAAGCGGGGTGAGGGGGAGGCTGGGGTGTCGATGCGACGGGCGGAGGCGGCGGCGCAGGGGGTGCGGTCGGATCCGGCGGTGGGGATTTTGTCTGATGTGAAGGCGCTGCTGGAGCGGAATGTGGCGGCGGCGGAGGCGCTTTCGGCGGCTTAACTTTTTCTTTGTATGGCGGTTTTACCTTTGATCGAGTATGGGCTGAGGGAGTTGGATTTGCCAGACAGGCGGATCCGGCGGGTGGTGAATGATTTGCAGGAGATCCAGGGGACGTTTCAGCGGGATGCGGGGGGGCTGTTTTTGCCGGGGTCGGATTATCCTGGGGTGTCTGGCTACAAGGTGCAGTCGGGGGTGGAGACGAAGGAGACGGATGATTGTTTTTTGTATGATCTGACGGGGGTGGGGGTGCTGGGGGGGGTGGCGAGTTTTGATCGGGTGGAGGAGGAGAATGAGGAGGGGTTTGATACGGGGTCGATGACGTTTCTTTCCAATCAGAAGTATTATCTGCGGAAGGGGCAGAGTTTGCCGGGGATGCCGGCGATGATTTGCACTTCGGTTCGGCGGCGGCAGCATCCGGTGCATGGGGATTTTTGGTATAATGATGGCTCGTATAAGGGGCAGCTGTTGGATTCGGAGGTGAAGGTGCGCTGGGGGAATGCGGGGCGGGAGATGACGAAGGATGCGATCGCGGTCAATCTGCCGGGGGGGTGGGCGGATCCGAGGAAATCGAATATTCTGTGGGGGCGGAGTTCGTGTGTGCTGAGCTATGTTTCTCAGTCGGTGCCGAGGGATGTGGTGCCGACTCAGACGGGCGGGGCGCCGCATCCGCAGGCGCCGTTTGTGTTTGATCCGGTGCTTTCGCTGCCGAATGAGGATCTGACCTGGAACTGGCCAAATGGGTGGACTTTGGCGGATCTGAATGTGGATATTCTGCCGGGGACTTCGATTTGTTTTGTGGTGGAGTCTTGGGTGTATAATGCGCAGGCGACCTTTAGCTGATTATGGCTGGGATTCTGCGCTGGGGGCGGTTGACGCGGGAGCTGCAAGAGGCGGCGGCGCTGGGGGCGTTTGGCGATGGGTTGAGGCTGTATGCGGGGGCGGATGGGTCGCTGCAACTGGTGGAGTCGGTGGAGGTGGTGGACAATGCTTTTGCGCATCGGCTGGAGGGGAACAAATTGTATCCGGTGCTGGCGGATTTTGAGGGGGAGCCGGTGACGATCGGGGAGGGGACAAGTGCGGATGATCCGCCTGCGTTTGTGGAGCTGACTGAGGCGCAGATGGTGGGGCCGACGGTGGGCTATGTGTGGGCTTCCCGTCCGTCGGCGGAGGAGGATTATGTTTTGCCGGCGGAGTTTCGTTTGGTGGTGGATCTGCCGTCGGTGGAGAGTGATGCGGTGGTGCTGTTTAAGCTGGTGCTGCTGGTGCGATATGGCCAGGTGCTGACGCTGGAGGTTTGACGCGGGATTTGTTTTATGGTGAAGCCGATGGCGTTTGTGAAGGTGGGGAGTGTGCTGGCGCTGTTGAAGCGGCTGGGGGGGCGTGTGATGAAGGGGCGGGGGTGGAGTGTTTCGGAGTTGGGGGGAGATCAGTGGCTTTCGAGGGGGCCGAGGTATTTCTTTGCGGGGCAGGCGCGGCGGGCGGAGGGTGGGGTGACGGTGGAGCCGCTGTGGGTGCGGGCGTTTTCTGAGTCGGGGTTTACTCAGATTCCGGTGTCTGGGGCGGTTTCGGTGCCGGTGCCGGGGGTGATCGGGGTGAAGGTGGTGTGGGAGGTGTCATGGGGGCCGGATGAGGTGCTGCCGACGGTGCTGGCGGAGTTTGTGCGGGTGGTTTCGGTGTCGTTGGAGGGGGCGGGGGCGGTGGTGCCGTCTTTGCGGGCGGCGGTGGATTATACCATCGTGGGGACGGTGCCGGATGAGGTGGTGTCGGTGATTTCGTCGAGGTCGCTGGCGATGGCGTGGGTGGCGCTGGCGACGGTGGATGTGAATGGGGTAGTGACGCATTTGGAGGGGGTGGGGGGATTGGATCGGGCGGTGATGGATGTGCTGATGCCGCTGACTGAGTTTTTCTTTGAGGGGGTGCCGGAATGAGTGTGGGGCTGACGCGGGCGGCGATGCGGCGGGTGGTGGAGGGGCTGGCGAAGCTGCCGCCGAGGGCGTGGCTGAGTGTGCGGACGTGGGAGCGGCTGGTGCGCGGTGCGGCGCGACCTGGTGGGCGGCTTTCGCGGGTGGGGCCGAGTGCGCGGGTGGTGCCGAGGGCTGAGGTGATGGATGTGGAGGTGGTGGATTTTCTAGACTGTGCGCGGAGTGGGGTGGTGGTGACGGGTGGGCGGCGGTATTGGGTGCTGCCTCCCCGGGTGGTCTATGATGGCGCTGGGGTGGGGCGGCTGGTGGTGCTGGGGGCGGGTGTGGTGTGGCGTGAGGGGCGGCTGGAGACGGCGGCGGATGAGGTGCCGGCGGTGATAGCCTTTATGACGCCGGGGGGTTTTTGGGCGGATGAGACGGCGCCGGTGTGGCGGGCGGTGCCGGAGGCGGATCCGGATCGAGATTATCCGCTGAGTGAGGTGGATGCGGAGCGGGTGGTGGTGACGCTGGGGGTGGGGCCAGTGACGCGGGCGGGTCCGGTGTTTTATGCGCGGCTTTGACAATGCGGGCGAGAGGTGAAGCTTTTTTGGAACCTCGATAAGAATCGGTTGGTGACTCAGTTGGGCGGGAGCGTTGAGCTTTCTTCGCTGGAGTTTAAGCGGCGGGATGGGGTGAGGCTGGAGGTTTTGTTTTTTCGGGGGACGGCGCCAGGTGGGGAGCTGGAGGAGATGCCGAGCACGATGGAGATTCGGTTTGCAATCAAGACTGCGTTGGGTGGGACGACGTTGGTTTCAAGTGCGGCGTTTGCGGAAGATAGTAATGGGTGGTGGGTTGCTGAGCCCAATTTCAATACAACGGAAATGGATGATGCGTTTGACGCGGATCCTGATTCGATTTCAGTGAAAGCGGAGCTGACGCGGCGGGATGATTCGGGTGAGCCGTGGGCTTCGACTCAGACGCTGGCGGTGACGGTGGTGAATGATTTGATTGTGGGGGATGAGGGGACGCCGACGAATGCGAGCAGTCCGACGGATTATCTGACGGCAGTGCAGAGTGAGGCGCGGTATCCGAGGTATGATGCGGCGCAGAGTTTGACGGGGCCGCAGAAGGCGCAGGCGATTGCGAATCTGGGGCTGCCGGCGGCTTCGGCGCGGGTGAATGTGCAGGTGTTTACGGCGAATGGGACGTGGACGCGGCCTGATGGGGCGGTGATGGCGCGGGTGCTGATGATCGGTGGTGGTGGGGGCGGTGGTTCTGGAAGGCGCGGGGCGGCGGCTTCGGTGCGGTGCGGTGGGGCTGGTGGTGGTGCGGGTGGGGTGGTGATGCGGGATGTGTTTGTTTTTCCGAATGCGACTGAGGCGGTGGTGGTGGGTGCTGGTGGGGCTGCGGGTGGGGCGCAGGCGTCCGACTCGACGAATGGGGTGGCGGGCTTTCCTGGGGGGGCGACGACGTTTATGGGGTGGCAGGCGACGGGGGGGCTGGGTGGTGCTGCGGGGCAAACTTCGACTTCGGCGGCGGGTGGGGCTGCGAGTGGTTACAATCAGATTTCTCATGCGGTGAGCAATACAAGTGCGGGGGGGGATGGGAGTTCGACGGCGGGGGCGAATGGCGGGGATCTGGCGACGGGGCTTCCGACAGGTGGCGGGGGTGGCGGTGGGCTGGATGCTGCGAATACGACGCGGGCGGGTGGAAATGGTGGGCGGCAGCGGTTTGCTTCGTTGAGTGCGTTTGGGACGGCGGTGGCAGGTGGGGCTGGTGGGGCTGCGGCAGCCAATGGGACGGCAGGGGCGGCGGGGGCGAATTACTTTGGGCTGGGTGGTGGTGGGGGTGGGAGTGCCGGGGGTGCGGGTGGTGCTGGTGGGAACTATGGGGCGGGTGGGGGTGGTGGTGCTGCGGGGATCAATGGAACGATTTCCAGTGGTGCGGGTGGTGCTGGGGCGGGTGGTTTGGTGGTGGTGGTGACGGTGTGTTCTGTTTGATTTTTTGAGCTATGACTGAGGCGACTCTTTTTGTTGATTTGGTGACGGGGGCGATCCGGTCGAAGGCGGCGCGCAGTGTGGCGCCTGCGATTCGGGTGCGGTTCAATACGTTTCTGAAGTGCGTCATTGGGTTTGTGCGGGATGAGGTGGCGGAGGCGCTGGCGGATGGGACGGGGGTGACGCTGGTGGTGAAGCCTGCGCTGGGGCATACGGCGGCGGCGGTGGCGCTGGATGTGACGGAGGCGGTGACTGGGAGTGGGACGGCGCGGCGGTATGAGATGCAGGCGCTGGTGACGGGGGATACGCTGAGTGGTTTGCTGAATGGGCTGGATGAGGCGGTGTTTTCTTTGCAGGTGGCTTGGGGGTCTGAGGGGGCGGCGGGGTATGGGATCAGTGAGCCGTTGGAGATCGTGGTGGTGAATGCGTATGTGAGGCCTGGGGATGAGCTGCCGGATCCGACGGGAGATGCGGCGTGGGTGCTGCTGAAGGATACTTTTCCGCAGGGGACGCCGGATGAGGTGGAGCGGACGTTGGAGTTTGATGTGGGTGGGGTGACGGATCACGGGGCGCTGACGGGGCTGGCGGATGATGATCATCCGCAGTATCTGAACAATGCGCGGGGGGATGCGCGGTATGCGCCGGTGGGGGCGGCGACGGGGACGAATACGGGGGATGTGAGTTTGGCGGGGGTGCCGAATTATTTGACGATTTCCGGGCAGGTGGTGACTCGGGGGTTGATCAATCTGGCTTCTCATGTGACGGGGGTGCTGCCTTTGGTCAATGGTGGGGCGGGTTTGCAGCCGGAGACGGTGGCGTTTTTGAATGCGGTGACGGGGCTGGATGCTTCCTATGCTGAGTCTTTGGATCAGTTGATTGTTTCAGCTAAGCGCGATGGGTGGTGGGCGCTGGCGGATGAGCTTTATGTTTTTGCTGGGAGCACGCTGGCGCAGCAGCTAATCAAACTCAAGACGCCTGGTGCGGCGTCTTTGACGGCGACGAATATGACCGATGCGGATGTGGATCCGGTGTTTGGGTTTGGGCCGTCGGTGAATACGAATAAGTTTGCGCTGAGTGACTATGTGCCTTCGGTGTATGGGCGGAGTAGTTCTAACTTTTGCTTTGCGGCTTCGACGAGTGGAATCATTGCGGGGTCTGCAACTTCCTGTATTTTGTCGAGTGTTGGTGGTGCGGGGTTGTTTAAGATTGTTTTGGGGCCTGCACAAGGCGGGCTATACAATCAAACTTCTACGGAGAGTTTGCCGGCGTGGACGCAAAATGGAGGGCTGCAAACTTACAGTTTCGACGCTAATGTTTGCACTCGTTATTTGGATGATGCGTTTATGAGTAGTCGCTCGGTTTCGGCGACGACTTTAGATCAAGCGATGACTTTTTGGAGGGCGTCTTTCAATAGCGTTTTCGATCATGCTACGGGGCGGCTTTCGTTTGTGTATCTGGGGCAGCGATTGAGTGCGGCTCAAGCTCGGGCGATGGGGCAAGCGGTGAGGCGGTTTGAGTTTGCTATCGGGCGGCGGAGGATTTTGCCGACGAATGTTTTTGTGGGTGATAGCATCACTTATGGGACGGGGGCGACGACGATGCAAACAACCCGCTTTTCCACGATAGTGAATCGTGCGCTTGCTGGTGAAG
The DNA here is from genome assembly GCA_029865835.1 of Verrucomicrobiaceae bacterium. Lineage (GTDB taxonomy): Bacteria > Verrucomicrobiota > Verrucomicrobiia > Verrucomicrobiales > Verrucomicrobiaceae > JAGRPD01. The sequence goes on along the minus strand of JARXAL010000003.1, from coordinate 26,330 downwards.
AGGTCAACTTGGGAGTGCAGGGGGCGACGAGTGCGCAGGTGCTGACGCGGTGGGCGGATGCGACAAGGCCGAATCCTTCGCGGATTTTCATCATGCATGGGACGAATGATGCTGCTTCGGCTTATCCGGGAAGCTACCGGACGAATCTTGATACTTTTTTAACAGGTTGGATTGCGGCGGGTGTGTCGCCTAACAATATCTTTGTTTGCTCGCTGCCGTGGAGTCCCGATGGGGCGCGGACGTTCGCTAACCAGAAGCTTTACGCTGATGCTGCCCGGGCGGCGGCTGTGGCTGCGGGGTGTGTTTTTGTGGATGTGTTTGGGCGGACGCTTTCGAATGCGGCGGCGGATATCGGGGTGGATAACATCCACCCATCAAACACGGGGCACGCTAACATTGCGCGTGTGATTTTGGAGGCGGTGCAGCAGACGGCGCCGCGTGGGTTGATTGGGATGGGGAGGGGTATCAACGTGGGGGCGGCGATTAACAGCGATCAGGCGATTCACATGATCGGGAGTCGGTGGCGCATTGATAAGATTGTGGTTTTAAATGCTTCGGCGGATCTGAGTGCGAGTGGGTGTGTGGCAAGTATTCGGACGGCTTCCGGTGGTGGTGGCGATGCCTTGGTGAGTAGCTTTTCTTTTGCGGGGCTGACGGCGGCGACGAAGCTGAACACGCAGACTTTGGCGGCGGTGGCGGGCACGGATGTGATCAGCGCAAATCCGTTGTTTTTTAGGATTGCCGGGACGGCGCATGGGTCGCGGCAGACGGTGGATGTGTTGGTGTTTGGGGAGTGTTTGTATCCTTAATGGAGTCGATTTATGGACGTTGATGAACTTTTGAATCAGCCGGTTTCGAGGGAGATTTCGGAGGCGGTGTGGGCAGCTGCGGATGCGCAGAAGGAGCGGCGGCTGCGGGAGATGCCGATGGAGCTGCGGGGGGAGTTTCGGTGGAGTATCGCGGCGGGTTTCCAGTGGTTTCCGGAGTCGAGTGAGGAGGGGGATAAGTTGGTGGAGCGGCTGAAGGGGCTGCCGTGGGAGGCTGGGGTGAAGGTGAGGGTGACGCTATGAGGCTGAGCTTTGAGGAGTGGCTGGAGGTGCATGGGAAGGTGGCTGAGGCAGAGTGGTTTCGGGGTGGGTGCCAGGGGACGAAGGGGAAGTATCTGGCGGCGGCGTATCGGGTCTATTGGCTGGAGTGGGAGGAGGATCGGGAGGTGGTGCAGGTGTTTGCGGTGGTGGCGCTTTTGGGGTGTGTGGCGTTGGCTTTTTGGCCGAGGATTTTCAGGTGGGTGATCGGGTGGTTTGAGCCTTTGACAGCGGGGTGATGGGGATGAGTATTGATGATGGTGAGCAACGTATCACGCTGGGGACGATCCATGCGGCGGCGTTTAAGCTTCTTATTTGGATGGGGATCATTGGGGGGCCGACTTTTGCGGCGGCGATGTGGCATGCGTCGTTTAAGCTGAATGAGCATGATTGGCGGATTTCGGCGCTGGAGCGGACGGCGCATCGGGGGTCGGGGAATATCTCGGGGGCTTCGATCAATGTGGGGAAGGCTGGGGAGAAGGTGGCGGAGAGTGGGCGGGATTATTTGACGGTGCAGGAGGTGGCGGAGCGGGAGGGGAAGGATGAGCGGACGATTACGCTGTGGATCGAGGGTGGGCGGATCGAGCCGGCGCCGACTAAGGTGGGGAAGGCGTGGGTGATTTCCGAGGACTACCGTATTTTACCGCAGGTTTCGGGGAATTTCCGTGAGGGTGGTGGGTCGTGAGTTTTCCAGATTTTGTCTCTCCAAAAAAGAGATTCCAAAAAACAACAGTCGAGGCAGATGCTATTATGAAAAACAGTGTGCTTTTATTTCTTACTACCTCAAAGGGGTGGATTATTCGGCAGGCGCTCAAATACTCTGGGATGGGTTTGGTGTCGCTTGGTGCCTGGGTCAATGCGAAAGCGGCGGCGCTGGGTTTGCCTGTGGATCAGGTGCAAGCGGTTATGACTCCTTTTCATGCGTTCGCTTCGGCGGCGGTGGTGCTGCTGGTGGAGGTGGCGCTTTCGTTCTTGGCACGGAAGAATCCGTGACACGGCGTTTCCATTGGGGGCGCAAGAGGCAGCGGGTGAAGCGGAGGCTTTATCTGGCTGCCTTGTTTTTGGTGGGGGTGGGCGTGTGTGGCTTTTTGGCATGGGTGGTGGGGCGGTGGGTGTGAGGTTTGACAGGTGGCGGTGGGTATGAGTTTGCTGCCTCCTGCGAAGCCGAAGTTGTCGGATAAAGATTTGAGTTTGCTGCTGAGGCGGGAGAAGGTCGATCTGGCGAGGTGGCCGTTTTTGGTGTTTGGCATTCGGGGTTACTATGGGCGCACGATGGGGCCGACGCGGGGGAATGATCGTGGGATTTATGACGATATGATTGGCCTAGTGACGCCGAATGTGACGGCGTTTTTCAATGGTAATACGGATCCGAGTGCGGTGAGGCGTGGGCGTGGGACGGGTGCGGATAAGGGGATGGCGAGTTTGAAGCCGGGTTTTTGGCCTGTGTATCGGTTTGATCTGCATCGTGGGCAGTATTTGGCGCTGTGCCAGCGGGCGGGGGCGGTGACGGTGGTGCGTGATGGGTCGCCGGACTATGAGGACACGGGGTGGTTCGGGATTAACATTCACCGCGGCGGGGTGCGTGGGACGAGTAGCGAGGGCTGCCAGACGGTGCCGCAGCAGGGTGGGCAGTGGGATGCGTTTATTTCGCTGGCGGTGGCTGAGGCTAAGCGGATGTATGGGGCGAAGTGGCGGACGACGACGGTGCCGTTTCTTTTGATGGAAGGTTAACGGCGGCGGCGTGGTAGGCGTGTGCGTCGGGGCTGGTGGGCTTTGAGGGGTGGAGGTGTGGGACGGTGCCAGGCGGCGTTTATTTCGTCGTCCTGGGGGATGAGGTGGCCGTAGGTGGATTCGGCGGTTTCGATTTCGTCGCCTAGCCATTTTGCCACCTTAAAAATTGAGACGCCTGCGGAGACGAGGAGGCTGGCGAAGGTGCGGCGGAGGTCGTGGAAGGTGAAGCGGGAGAGGTGGAGCTTTGCGAGGTGGGTGTTGAAGCGTTTGCGAAAGTCGGCGCGGTAAACGGAGCGGCCGTGTTTTTGTTCGGGCCGGAACATGAAGGGGGCGGGGAGGCCGTAGGTGGTCAGAAGGTAGGTGCGGAATTCGTCGGTGAGGGGGACGGTGCGGCGTTCGCGGTCTTTTGGGACGAAGGTGGGGGTGGAGTCGATGTGGATGAGGCTGAGGGTGAGATCAAACCACGACGGGACGGCTTCGATGATTTCGAGTTTGCGCATGCCGGCGTGGAGGGCGCAGTAGAGGACGAATTTTAATGAGGGGTCGGTGCATGTGTCGAGCACGGCGCGGGCTTCATCCGGCAGGAGGAAGAGGCGGCGCGGCTGGGGGCGGATGCGTGGGGGGGTGATGTCGGCGGTGGGGTCGGTGCCGAGTTTGTTTTGCTCAATGAGCCAGGCGAGCCACCAGCGGACTTGTCGAAGATAGGCGATGGCGGTTTGAGGTTTGGCTTTGAGGTGATGCGCAAACCAGACGGCGCAGGCGCCGGGGGTGATGTGGCGCGGGGTTTGGGCGGCGGTGGCGGCGGCGAAGCTGCGGAGGACGTAGCGGCGTGAGTCAAGGGTGGCGCGGGTTAAGCCTTCGACGCGTTTGGCGGTGATGTAGGCGTCAATCTCTGCGGTGCATTCGGCGGCTGCGGCGCGATGCTGGGGGCCGTCGGTGCGTTTGATGGCTTCGGCTTTGGCGATGGCTTCGGTGAAATCGGTGGTGCCGAGGGATTGACGGAGGCGGGGGCCGCCCGGGGTGGGTGTCCAGCGGAGCCACCACGTTTTTTTTCCGGGGTGCTGGTAGAGTCCTAGATATGTGGGTCTGCCTGCCAAGGTCTGTCAATTAGCGGGTAAATGGCATAAATAGCAAGTTAAACGGGAGACGTGGGAGGCTGGTGGGATGGGCTTTGCCCTTGTGATATGGTCGGGCCGGCGAGATTCGAACTCACGACCTCTTGCACCCCATAAATGGGTTGGGGACGCTGGGAGGCTTTTGGGGATTGGGGTTGGGGGTGGGGTCTGTCGGGGTGGGGTCTGTCTTTTGGGAGGCGGTGGGGCTTTGAGTGGCGTTTTTTGTGGGGTGTTTTGGAGCGGGTGGCGTTGTTGATGTGGTGGCGGATTTTGGGGTGGAGGAGGAGGCCGATGAACCAGAATAAGACTAAAAGGAGGAGGCTGGGGGCGTCCATGAGGCGTTTTTGTGTGGGCCTGGGCTTTGCGGGTGCGGCTTATTGGCGCTATTTGCGCTGAAGGTGCGGGTGCTTTTTGAGGGCGGCGGCGTCGGCTTTTTAGGCTTTGGTGGCTGCGGCTTCTGCTATGGCGGTGCTTTCGTCGGCGTGACAGGTGGGGCACATTAACGAGGTGGGGGTGACGGTGTTTCCGCAATAGCAGCAGATGTGCCGGCGCTGGTGTTTGGAGTCTGCAAAGATGCCGATTAGGAAGATGATGAGGCCGATGAGGGGCTGGATGAATAGGCCGATGTATAGGCCGATGAGGAGTAGCAGGATCGCTAATGGGCGGGAGCCGCTGATGTGCTCTTTGCGGGTGGTGCGCCAGGTTTGTTTTTTCATCGGCTCCAATCTAGCAGATGAGTCAAGCTTGCGTTCGAAAGGCAATGAGGTTTCTTACAAGGTAATGCCGAATATTTAGGGAAAAGTTTTCGGCGTTATAAGTTTTTTCTAGCCCGCGCGGTTTTGCTTCCCGGGCACGCTGTATGGGGTGGGGGTTTCGGCGACAAGGGCGAGATCCGGTCGGTGCGCGGCGTTGCTGATGGTGGAGGCGATGTCGTAGTTGATGGCTTTGAGGTCGGCTAGGCCGATTTCGATGGCGAGCCGCATGAGTTCGGAGCGGCTGCGGCCTGTGCGGGTGGCGGCGGTGTCGATCTGCGTTAGCAGTTCGTTAGGAACGGCTAAGGGGACAGGTTTGGAAGATTGGGACATGGCTGATTTTACGGGTGTTTGAGGGCTTTGATAGAAGTTTCTTCTTTTTTCTCTTTGACTTGATATAAGAAACGTATATCAGTTAGGACATGAGCGAGAGACGTGATGAAAGTGAGAGACGCAAGCTGGGCAAGGTTCAGGTGCCTTTGGCGCTGCCGGTGGAGTTGGCGGAGCAGATCGATGAGGCGTCGGTGGCGGTGAAGCTGAGCAAGCAGGACACGATGCGGCTGGCTTTGGAGCGTGGGTTGCCGGTGCTGCTGGCGCAACTGACGGGGCCGGTGGCGGCATGATTTTCAAGGGATAATAAACAACCAAAAAAACATTGCGGAGGACAACGCGAATGACTGAGACTAAGAATAAGAGAAAAACGCTAGGGGGCACGCTGGAGCAGTCGATGGGTTGCGTGCAGGAGGTGGGGACTGCTGATGTTTGTGGGTTGGGTGAGGGTGTCACACGAATGCACGAATGCACGAAGGTGATGGAGGTGACGGTGGAGATGCAGCCGGTGGGGCTGAATGAGGATGGGGTGCGGTATGGGCCGCTGGGTTTTGTGGCGCTGGAGGTGGTGGGGGTGCCGGTGCGGCGTAGGGGGGCGATCGATGATGAGTTGAGTGCGCTGTGGGCGCGTGAGGCGCGGCTTCAGGCTTTGCGTTTAGAATTGGCAGAATCGAGACAGTGGGGGCTTTGGGAGCTGCTGTGTAAGCGGTTGGAGCGGGTCTATGCTCAGTCCAATGAGCGGTGGAGGCGGTGGCGGGAGGGTGCTGGGGCGGTGGCGAATGGGATGTGTAAGAGTTTGGTGGTGGTGGGAGAAGGGAGGGGGGCGTGATGAGGTGCTTTGAGGTTTTGATGGGGTTTGAGTCGCCTTTGTATTGCTATACGGCGATGGTGATGGTGCGGGCGGAGGTGGATTGGCTGGCGGTGATGGAGGCGGAGGTGAAGGTGCGGCGGGTGTTTGAGCTGCTGCCGCATGTGCCGGTGGAGATGGTGCGGGTGCGGGCGGTGCGACCGGAGGAGGCGTGGCTGGCGGCGGTGAGTGGGACGCCGATGTGGGGGCGGATGCTGAAGGCGGCGGGGGCTGCTTTGGGACAGGATTAACAGGATTTTTTAGGATTAACAGGATTTTGATTTTATGAATATCTATTCTAACAGTGAGCTTTTTTTGGGTGGGATGGTGACGGGGGCGGTGCTTTGTTTGGCGATTGTTTCGGCGTTTGTGCTGAGGCCGATGAGGCCGAGGCGGAGACGGGGGGGCGGGGATGCGGGGTCTGTGAGACGGGCGATCGATGAGGGGTTTGATGCGGGGCGGGGTTGGGGGCGGGAGGAGGGGCTAGGGCGGATCACGCCGAGGCCGATGATGCGGGTGGTGGCGAGGCCGGACGGGGGGTGGATTGGGGTCACACGAAGGCACGAAGGCACGAAGATGGAAGGGGGGGTGATGTGATGTGTGAGGCTTTGGTTGAGCTGCGGCCGTGGGAGATGTCGTTTGGGGGGTATCGGTGGCGGGATATGCCGGGGACGAATGAGGATGATAAGAAGATCAATTTTGCGCTGTTTCGACGTGGGGAGTTGAAGCTGGAGGAGGTGAAGCTGGAGGTGGAGATTTTGGGGGAGCTTCCCCAAGAGGTTTCGGTGCCGATCGTGGATGCGGGGTGGCAGTTGGGGGCTGAGGGGAAGAGGAAGAAGGCGCGGGCGATTTTGGAGGCGCGGGTGCGGCGGGGGAAGAGGAAGCTGCGGGTGGTGCGGGCGGTGCCGTTTGGGAAGGTGGGGTGCGTTTTTGCGCCTGGGCTGGGGCGATCTAAGCGGGCGGTTTCGAGTGAGCAGGGGGTGCTGGTGGAGCAGTATCGGGCGCTTTCGGGGAGGATGAATCGCATGGATGGGGCGCGGTCGATGATGATTGGGGCGGTGCGGAAGATGGGTGGGACGGAAGGGGCGTTTTTGAATGGGCTGGAGAAGGGGAAGGCGTGGACGCCGCAGATGATTGGGTGGGTGAAGCAGGCGCTGCCGGTGATGCGGGCGCATGTGGAGGTGGTGGAGGCGACGCTGGGGCGGGTGCGGGTGGCTTGGGGGCGGTTTGAGAAGGGGCGGATGATGCGGCGGCTGTGGATGGTGGATCTGACGCGGGCGAGTGGGTTGAGTGATCAGGCGGTGAAGGATTTTCGCGCGGCCAAGCTGCCGACGTTGAAGACGCTGAAGGCTTTGGAGGTTGGGTTGATGCGGCTGAACAATATGGAGAAGGGGGGCGGGCTGTGAGTGGGCGTTTGTCCAGGCTGCCGGTGCCGCATCATTTGTCTCAGAGTGAGGCGATTGGGTATTTGCGCCGTGGGGTGTTTGAGGATGCGGTGAAGTTTGGGTGGCTGAAGGCGTGTGTGCGGAAGACGGGGCGGGGGCGGGATTCGGTGTTTTACAGGTGGGCGGATGTGGAGGCGGTGAGTCTGCGGGTGGCGAGTGGGGAGTATCCTGGATTTCGGAATGCGGATTGCAGATTGCGGATTGGCTCTGGGAAGACGGGGAATGGGCTGTGATTTTTGTGAATGGATTAACAGGATTTTTTTATGAGTGCGATTTCTGATGTTTTTGAGTTGGCTGATGAGGTGGGGGTGATCCGTTCGGGATGGGCGGGTGAGATGCTGGAGGTGCGGGTGATGGCGGGGGTGCTGCTGGATTTGTCGGGGGAGTGGGGGTTGGTGGGGGATGATCGGGCACTTTGTGAGGGGGTGTTGGAGGATCGGGTTTTGAAGGTGAGGGAGGTGGAGTCGGTGAGGGAGCTTTATGCGCGGCGTGAGAGTGAGGCGATGCTGGCGGGTGTGAAGTGGGAAGGGGGTGGGCTGTGACTGCGGCGGTGATGAGACGGGAGATGATGGAGACGGTGGGGGCGATGCGGCAGGAGCTGGATTTGGTGGCGGGGCTGGATGAGGCGGCGGAGGATGCGCTGGTGCGGTTGCGGCTGCGGTTGACGTGGTTGCAGATGGCGTTTCAGGGTCTGCGGGAGGCTGAGGTGGCGGAGCTGGCGGCGATGCGGCGGGGTTTGCTGTGGGCTGGGGATAGATCGCTTTTAGAGGAGGTGGGGGTATGATGAGTGGGGCTTGGGTGGATGGGACGTGGGCGGCGGTGGTCGATGAGACGCCGGTGGATGTGCTTATGGGTGAGGAGGAGGGGGTGATGGGGGTGGATGTGAGTCCGGCGCGGTTGAGTCTGCTTTCGCTGCTGCTGTGTAATGCGGTGGGTGGCCGGCCTGGGCTGGGGGTGATGGGGGCGCGGATGTGGTGGATGCTGGGGGTGCTGTGTCCGGGCCTTGGGTTGGCGGGGGTGAGGCTGAGTAAGGGGGATCGGGCTTTGGTGGGTGGGTGCTGTGGGCTGGATCTGGCGGGGGCGGCGGAGGTGGAGCTGGTGGATCGGTGGCGGGTGGGTGAGTTGGTGCGTGGGGATGCGGGTGGGCTGATGGAGCTGGGGCGGCGGGTTTCGCTTCTGGCCTATATGCTGGAGCGGGGGCCGGTGGTGCGGGAGGCACTGCCGTGCATGGAGAGCATTGGTCTGCTGTGGGGGCTGCGGGCGACCAATAAGCGTTCGGCGATCTGTGCGGCGATGATGAAGATTCAGGCGGATATGGATAAGTGCGGGATGCGGTTGACGATGCGGGAGCCGGCAGTGCTGTGGTTTCAAAAGGCGAGGGCGGCGCGGGTGAGTTATGAGGTGGTGCAGCGGGGCAATCATAACAGGAAGGGTGGGGTGAAGGTGGTGGATGAGGATGAGGATGAGGAGTCGGTGCGGGTGCGGGAGGAGGTGCGGGTGCTGACGGATGAGGTGTATGAGATGGTGGGGCGGATCCGGGTGCGGGCGGAGCCGGTGCCGATGAAGGCGGAGTTTCGGGGGTTGAGTGCGGGGCAGTTGCGGTTGCGGCTGGATGCGCTGCATGAGGCGGCGGAGCGGCGGAGGTTGGGGGTGTGATTTTCTAACTTAGTTTTTAACCACGAATAACACGAATGAATACGACTATGAGCAATGATCAGAAGAGTTTGGGGACTTTGGTGCGGGGGCGGAGTTTGGCGCGGGTGCGGGCTTGGGAGAAGAATCCGAGGCAGGGGGTGTATCGCGGGGTGGAGGTGCTGGCGGAGTCGCTGGCGGCGATCGGGCTGCAAGATGCGATCCATGTTTGGGTGCGGGTGGATGGGGACTATGTTTTGAAGGGGCATCGGCGGCTGGAGGCGATGCGGCTGCTGGGGTGGGAGGTGTGTGATCAGGTGGTGGTGGAGTTTGAGGATGAGGCGGGGGCGTATCGTTATCTTTTGCAGGATCATGGGCATACGGATGCGCTGGATAGCTGGGAGCGGTGTGTGGCGGCGCGGGGTGGGGTGGCGCTGGGGATGACGGCGGCGGAGCTGGCACCGGCTATGGGGGTGAAGGTGGAACGGGTGCAGCTGTGGCTGGATCTGGAGGCGGGGCTGCCTAGCGCGGCGAAGGTGGCGCTGGCTAAGGGGGTGCTTTCGGTGAATACGGCGGAGCTTTTGCTGGCGGTGGAGGGTGAGGACAGACGGAAGGTGACGCAGCTGGTGTTGAAGGATCAGGTGACGGGGGATGTGATGAGTCATGGGCAGGCGAAGGCTTTTATTCAGGCGACTTATGTGATGCCGAATAAGTGGCGCAAGGAGTGGGAGGGGAAGGTGCCGGGATTGAAAAGGAAGTTTCCGATGGCGGAGGGGTATGAGGTGATTCCTTGGGCGGAGAAGGGGACGTTTGTGCAGGGGGAGAGTGGGCAGCCGTGGGGGGATTTTGAGTTTGCCGATGGCTTTCCGGTGCGGGGGGATGTGCGGCTGTCCTGGGGGGAGCGGGCGAAGGCGGTGGGGGTGCCGATTCAGGTTGTGGCGGCGCCGCTGCATAAAGATGAGCTGGTGAAGGTGGTGAATAAGAAGCTGCTGGTGATGGCGGAGGCTCAGAATTGCGGATTGCGGAATGCGGATGGCGGATTGGGTGAGCGGGGGGCGGGTGATGAGGTTGACGGTGCGGTGGAGGTGATTGGGGTGGATCTGGGGGATGGGGGAGGGGTGAAGGTGGCGGTGGATGAGGAGGCTGAATATGAGGATGAGATGGGGGTGCGGATGAAGGTGATTTTGGGGGGGATTATGGAGAAGATCACGCTGCGGCCGGCGGCGGCGATGACGACGGGGGTGTGGGAGCTGCTGCTGCCGCACCTGGTGCATGCGGCGACGGATGTGGATGCGGGGGCGGCGGAGGCGTGGACGGGGTGCCGGGGGTATGATGAGCTGTGGGAGCGGGTGCAGGGGGATATGGGGCAGCGGGGGGCGATCCGGTGGGCGCTGATGCTGATGCTGTGCATCGAGAGTGATGGGGCGGTGGATCCGCTGGAGGGCATGACGGCGATGGCGGGGGTGGTGGGGGAGTGAACGCGAAGTCCAATGCACATGATCGAAACTCTCAAACTCTCAAAGTCCGACAACTGGCCCATCTGGGGTTGGCTGCGGCGTCTGGTTGGCATTTGCCTTCCCGAGACTCCCGAAGTGGCGAAGCCTTTGCGGCCAATCGTCGAGAAGTATTTTGAGGAACATCCCGACGCAAAAGACGAAGTGATGAAAGCTTATTTTGCGTATCACACACAGCACATCCGCGACAATCCAGGGGCGCACAATTTCGATGGCCCGTGGCGTGACTGTGAATGTCAATGGTGCGGACGAAGCCGCGAACGGGTGAGGTGGGACGATCTACCTGCGCAATGCCAGAACCAACACGAACTACCAGACATCGCCGACACGATCCGAAGCGAAGAGGAGAAGGCATTCGCGCTGCTCGACAAAGCAACTCGCGAAGTGCCGAAGCTCGTCGCAAAGCTCGGCATGAGCGGGGGGGCTCTGGCGGTGCTGCATCATACGCACGGCTACGACCCCGAGACGGTGGACGGCGTGGTGAATGTGCCGCCGCAGATCATGGCGGACTATCACACGGCGATGGAAACGGAGCGTGATAGGTCACGCGCCGCCATCGTCCGCGAGGTTGTAACCGCCCGAACTACTGGCGACTCCGCTGCAAATGCCAACGCCTAGCTGTGGCAAAGAGCGGGGGAGAGAAAACACCAACGAAGGAATCAAACTCATGAACCAGAACGATTAAGAACAGACGACCCCAACGAAGCCATGACGCTTATTCCCACCACTGACCGCGCCAAAGCCGCCACTGTCCCCAAACATGGGGCTGTTAGGGGTCGTCTGCTTCGGCTGGTTGGGCTTTGTTTGCTCACGCTGACGATCCCTGGGTGTGCCGATCCTCTCTGGGAAAGACACGGCGGGATTTTGAACCCGTGGGGAGGTGAGTTTTTAGATCTTCACTGGCCTAACCGTCTGCCGCCTGAATACAGGAGAGGTAGGCCCAACGATGAGATGACGAGCCCCCACAACGAAAGGAAATGACTATGCCAAATCAAGACGCAGAATCGAAGCCGGAAACCCACATGCGACAAGACGCTGTGGGGGTCGTCGTCCATCGTCTTGTTCGGGCTTGCCGCTGGCGTGCCCGTCGCCTCCGCTTGGCGTTCAGCATTGTCTGGCGCAAGTCTGACCATCACCCGTCCGCTGCTAGGCTGTCGTGGAAGGATGCGTGGGATATTGCCGACATGGTGCACAATCCGAATCATCTTTGGGTGTGTGCGTAGCCCGAACGATCAAGGTCTGGGACGGCGCGATGAGACGCCGCCCCAACAGTAAACTTTCCCGCCGTCTCAGCACCGCCTTGTTGAGCGTTGCGCGGCGGAAAAACAGAAAAACAAACATAGGAGATAGAACCCCATGAATGAAAAAACGAAAGAAAAACTGGAAGCGGCAATCGTCGCTTGTGCCACCAAAGCCGCAGAATCCAACGCCACCGCGCTGGATGCACTGCAATACACCCAAGCCGCTGTGAACGCATCGAATGCGATCATCGGGTTGGAGTGTGAAGCCCGCCAGAAAGGGAACGGCTAAACGCAACTGAGGGCGAGTGGAGGTCCGATCCCTTCATTCGCTCAACGCCTAGCTCTGGCACCGCCACCACTCACACCCCAAGACTATGCCCGCCAAAAAATCATCATCGAAGCGAAAACGCCCCGCCAAACAGGAGACTGGTGGCGGTTGTCCAGGAGCGACTTGTTCGGAGTTTGCCGGAATACAGGCGTTGATCCAAATCAGGGAAGCACTTGGCGATCCTTGCGGGAAGCTGATGCAAGACGAACTGGTCGATAAAGTCCTGAATCTGATCCAAGGCGAAAAGGAACTCCGCGAAGGGGTAATCACCTACATCAAAGACCACGAGGACGAAAGCGTCGATGGACTCAAATACCTGCTGGATTACACCCAGTGGTGGGACTGGGATTTCACTCCTCCGAACAGATGATTCTAACGAAACGATTCGCGATAATTCTATGAATACGAATGAGGTGATTGAGAAGCGGTTGGAGCGGTTGCGCGTGGTGATGGCGACTTCGAAGGAGGCGCGGAGTTTGAATACGGAGCGGAGTTATGTGAGCCACATTAAGCAGTTTCTTTGGTTCTGTGCCTACTGTCCGGAGGTGAAGTCGGCGGGGCCGGAGGAACTGGCGCGGCTTTATGTGGAGTCTCGGGCGCGGGGGTGGTCTGAGTCTTCGATGCGGGTGTTTCGGAATGCGCTGGTGTTTTATTATCGGTGGGTGGTGGAGCGGCCGCTGGGGGATCTGGGGCCGTGGGCGGCGGCGAAGCGGGCTAAGCGGTTGCCGACTTGGTTGCCGGATTCGGAGATGCGGGGGCTGCTGGGGTGTATGAAGGGGGTGACTCGGCTGATGGCGGAGGTGGATTATGGGTCGGGCTTGCGGAGTCACGAGCTGGCGTCTTTGCGGTGGAAGGATTTGGATTTTGCGGGGAATCAGATTGTGGTGCGGCAGGGGAAGGGGGCGAAGGATCGGGTGACGTTTCTGCCTGGGGCGTGCGTGCCGGCTTTGCTGGAGCATCGGGACCGGATGCGGGCTTTGTGGGAGATGGATCGGCGCAATGGTCGGGCGGGGGTGGAGGTGCCTTCGGCGAAGTTCGATGGGAGGGAGTGGCCTTGGTTCTGGGTGTGGGCGGCGGCGGGGGAGTCGGTGGATCCGCGTTCGAAGGTGGTTAGGCGGCATCATGTGCATCGTTCGACGTTGGGGAAGGCGATAAGTGAGGCGGTGAGGATCTGGGGTGGGGATAAGCGGGTGACGGTGCATGCGCTGCGGCATTCGTTTGCGACGGAGATGCTGATGGATGGGATGCCGATCCATGAGCTGAAGGAGCTGATGGGGCATGCGCATATCAGCACGACGGAGATTTATGCGCACTGCCTGCCGAGGCTAACGGCAAGGCGGGGGAGTCCGATGGATCGGGCACCGTTGGTGGAGAATGTGGTGCGGTTTCCGGGTGCGGTGGTGGTGGGTGATGAGAGGAGGGTGGGGTGATGGGGGCGGTGAATGCGGTGGGGTATTTTAAGGCGGCGGAGGTGCTGGAGGCGGCGCGGGGGCGGTGGGTGTCTGTGCTGGGGCGGCTGGGGGTGAATGTGGGGCTGCTGCGGGATGTGCATGGGCCGTGTCCTGGGTGCGGGGGGAGGGATCGGTTTCGGTTTGATGATCAGAATGGGGAGGGGACTTGGCTTTGTTCCCAGGGTGGGAAGGGGGTGGCTTCGGGGAATGGGATCAGTCTGCTGGAGCATTGCACGGGCTGGGAATGGAAGCTGTGTGTGGAGCGGGTGGGGGAGATGTTGCTGGGGGAGGATCGGCGGGTGAAATGGGGTGGGGTTGGGAGTGGGGATTGTCACACGAAGGCACGAAGGCACGAAGGGGTTTTAGATGAGGGGGTGGTGGGGGAGCCGGTGGGGGTGGGGCTGGAGAATGTGCCTGGGTATGATGAGGGGAAGTTGCGGGATTATGTGGTGGGGGTGCCGGTGGTGACTGTGGAGGATTTGAAACGGTGGAGTCCGCTGCGGGTGGATCCTGCGGTGTGCTCGGTGGCGGATGTGATGGATGTGCTGTTTAGGCCGGGGGAGCGGGTGATGATGTTTACGCGGTTCACGTCGCAGGGGGATTTTCTTTATGAGGTGGGGCGTGGGGGCTTTCGGCTGGGGGCGCGGCCTGGGATCAAGGCGGTGCGGAGTGAGCTGCCGCGTGGCGGGCCGGAGGGGGTGTGGATGCTTTCGAATCCAGTGACGGGGCTTTGGGAGCCGATGGCGAGTGGGAAGTTCGGGAGGCGGTGGTGGGGGTGTGTGTCGAGTTTTCGTTATGCGGTGCTGGAGAGTGATGATGCTCCGCTGGATCTGTGGTTGCGGGCTTTGGTGAAACTGCCTTTGCCGATCGTGGCGATTTACTCTAGCGGTGGGCGGAGTGTGCATGCTTTGGTGAGGCTGGAGGCGGGGTCGAAGGGGATGTGGGATGCGATGGTGCGTGGGAAGCATGATGGGGCGGTGGCGGGGTCGCGGCGTGGGGTGGGGATCATGGATTTGGTGTGTCCGCTGGGGGCGGATGCGGCGGCTTTGACGGCTGTTAGGCTAACTCGTTTGCCGTTTGCGATTCGGGAGGGTTCGACGGGGGAAAATGGGTATAAGCGGTATGAGGTGGGGCGGGTGCAGGAGCTGTTTTATCTGGATGGGGTGCGGTGGGGGCAGTCGCCGGTTTATAAGAGTATTCTTTCGCGGCCTGGGCTGATGGGGTGCCGGGTTGGTGTTTGACGTGGGGTGAGTAGGGCACCGTGGACGGGTGCTTGATTCGATTTTTCTATGAGTGCTTTACAACCAGATTTTTTTGCGGCGGGAGGTGCTGAGTGATTGCGCCGGATGGGAGTGGGATGGTGCGGCTGCCGGCGGAGCTGCTGGCGCAGTTGGCGCCGGAGCTGGCGCGGTTGGGTATCCAGGCGCCGGAGACGGCGATGATGGTGCCGAGGGTGAATCTGGATACGACGATTCGGGAAATGGGGATGCAGTTGGGGAAGATTCTGCGGCGGAGTGGGATGTTTCGAGTGGGGCCGAGTCGGAAGGTGAAGGCGATGAGGGATGGGAAATTCAGGGAGATGAATGCGCTGTGGTTTTGTTCTTGGGTCGAGTGCTATGTGCAGGTGGTGCGGTCGCGGATGGCGCGTGGGGAGGTGATGGATGTGCCGGCGTCGATGGGGAAGGATTTGGCGGCGAAGCTTCTGGAAACGGATGAGCTGCTTAATGAGCTGCCGATCGTGGAGCGGGTGGTGCCGGTGCGGTCGCCGGTGCGGCGGGCGGATGGGCGGGTGGAGCTGCTGAAGGTGGGGTATGATGAGGAGGCGCGGGTGTTTTGTCTGGATGAGGTGCGGTTTGATGAGGGGTGGGATGTGGGGCGGTCGTTGGGGTTTATCGAGGGGCTGTGCGGGGGGTTTCCGTTTGCGGAGTATGAGGTGGGGAAGGGGATGTTTTGGAGCAATCGGAGTGCGCTGGTGCATGTGGGGGTGATGCTGGGGGTGTTCTGTCGGTTGATGCTGCCGGCGGGGACGGTGCGGCCTTTGGTGCTTTACACGGCGAACGATCAAGGGTCGGGGAAGAGTCTGCTGGTGAGTATGGTGCTGGCGGGTGTGTTTGGTGGGGCTGCGAGCACGGATTTGCCGATGAGTCAGAAGGGGTTGAATCCGGAGAAGTTTACGGCGCTTTTGGAGACGGTGGCGCAGTCGATGAAGGAGTATTTGTGGCTGGATGACGTGCCTGGGTCGGTTTTTTCCAATGCGCTGAATCGCTTTGTGACGGCGGCGGTGCATACGGGGCGGAAGTATGGGGGCAATGATGAGCTTTTCGAGGCGGAGGCTGTGACGCAGGTGTTTATGACGGGCAATCAGGTGGGCATCACGCGGGATATTTTGCAGCGGGCGCTGGTGGTGGAGTTGTTTTTGCCGGTGGATTCACAGAGTCGGAGTTTTGAGCTGGATATGACGCCGATGTGGCTGGCGATGGAGGAGCAGAGGTCGGGGCTGCTGTCGGCGTGTTGGGGGATGGTGAGGCATTGGGTGGAGGTGGGGATGCCGATGGGGAAGACGGTGCAGAGACGGGCACCGCAGTGGAGTCGGCTGGTGGGTGGTTTGCTGGAGTCGGCTGGGGTGTGTGTGGATGCGTTTGCGGTGCCGGTGCTACCTGTGGGTGGTGATGAGGAGAGTGAGGAGTGGAAGCGGCTGCTGGTGGCGCTGGCGGATGATGCTGAGGCGGATCCGTTCGCGGGTGATGAGGGTGAGGCGGTCGTGTATGTAGTGGATATGAAGAAGATCGTGGAGAAGGCGAGGATGCTGCATGTGCTGAGTGATTTGGTGGGGGCCGATGGGGACAAGGATCTGAAGGGCGGGGAGTTGAAGAGGCTGGGGAGACGGCTGGCGAAGTGGCGCGGGCGTGAGGATCTGGTGGCTACGAGCGGGCGTCGCTTTCAGTTTGGGAAGAGGAAGCAGGCGAGTAATTGGGTTTACCCGATTACGTGGATGGATTGATGCGGGGGATGCGCCGTCGGGTGCATCGTGTTCGGTCTGTCGCGTGATGCGACATGATGCGACATCTCTACTGTCGAGGCGTTGAGTATGATGCTGCGGGCGGCGTATGCCGGACTGATTGAGGGGGACTCGTCTTGCCATGACGCGCCGAGTTATCTTGGAATCGACGAGGCCGCGGCGGGTTCGGGGTCGTGATTTCTTTCGGTTTGTGTGCGGTTGTGCCAAGTCCCGTGCCCTAAATTCCGTTTCAATTTGCGTCTTGCCATATTTGAAAGGCTTATGGTTGCGGGGTTTCTGACAAGATGACAAGATGACCAAGAAAAAAAAGAGTTACTCGATGGGTTTGTGTTTTGCGTTTATGACTTACGCGCGTGTTTCTTGGTGTGGCGGGTGGGGGTGGGGGTGTAAGGAATCTTTTTGGCTATGCGGGTGGGATACGGTTAAGATGTCTCGAACGGTTTTTGTTTGAGGGGGCGGTGTAGGGGAAAACGACGCGACAAGGCGACGATTTGCCGTTGCGGCTGGGGGTGTGACGTTTTGACAAACGGAAAAACGACATGAGCACGCGGGGCCATGAGTTGGAGGAGGCGCATCGAAGGTTTGCGGCTCTGCATTCGTGCTCACTGCGGACGGCTCAAAGGAACAGTAAACAGCGGTCGGTGAAGTGGTTGGAGTTTTTGGAGAAGGGTGTGGGGATGACGGTGGGGAAAACGTCAGAGGATCGGGGGGGGGCTGAGGATGTGGTTTTGCCACCGGCGCCGGAGTCGGTGAATAAGGCGGTGGGGGAGATGACGCCGGAGGAGTGGGCGGAGGCGGAGACTTGGAAGCTGCTGCGGGCGAATGCACAGCGGGCGCAGACTTGCGCGGATCCGCTGGAGCGGTCGGCGGCGATGAGGCATCATGCGGAGCTGATTACGAAGTGGCAGGGGGCGCGGCGGCATCGGCAGCTGTCGGAGGAGCGGGCGCGGAAGGTGGTGCCGATTGAGGAGTTTTATTTGGTGAAGGGGATCGTGGCGCGGGTGGCGGGGTTGATCGCTGCGCTGCCGGAGCTGGCGCCGATGTTGAATCGGGCGAATCCGATGGAGGCGCGGCAGGGGCTTATGACTTGGCTGGAAAATCAGTTTAATCCGGCGGTGAAGAATGTGGAGGCGGAGTGTAATCACCGGTTGGCTTCGGCGGCATGAGTTTGGCGAATTCTTTGCTGGGGTTGTTTCAGGTGGCTAAGCGGCCTGGGGTGGTGGAGTGGTTGCAGCGGGAGATTTCGATTCCTAGGAAGATGGCACCGAAGGCGCCGGGGTTGGTGAATTTGGATACGCGGCCTTTTACGCGTTGGATTTTGGAGTGTTGGAATCCGGCTAATGGGATCAATCTTTGCGCGGTTTCGGGGGCGGCGCAGTTTTTCAAGACGACGACGCTGGTGCTGGGGATGGCGTATCGGATGCGGTGGGAGCCGGTGCCGATGATTGTGGTGGGGCCGTCGGCGAATTGGTGCAAGCGGGAGATTTCGGAGCGGCGGCTGCATCCGTTGATCAATGAGAATCCGGCGCTGGCTTCGGAGAAGCCGGTGGATCTGGATCAGTTTCGATTCATGCACATGGCGATGAAGGGGGGGGATATTGTGCTGGCGGGGGCGAATTCGGATACGGAGCTGGCGGGGGGGACGTTTGGAATCGCTATTGTGGAGGAGGCGGCGAAGATTACGCACACTTCGGGGGAGGAGAGTCCGGAGTCGCATCCGATTTTGTTGACGTTTGAGCGGACGAATGAGTATGGGCCGAGTGCTTTTAAGTGGCTTTCATCCACGCCGAATTCACCGGATCATTTGTTTTGGCAGCATGTGGAGCGGGGGGATTTTACGCATCCGGCGCTGATGTGTCCGCATTGCCGGGAGTGGTTCAACATGGAGCTGAC
Organism: Verrucomicrobiaceae bacterium; assembly: GCA_029865835.1. Taxonomy (GTDB): domain Bacteria; phylum Verrucomicrobiota; class Verrucomicrobiia; order Verrucomicrobiales; family Verrucomicrobiaceae; genus JAGRPD01. The sequence continues at coordinate 7,947 of JARXAL010000003.1, read as the reverse complement.
GGATGATCAGAAGTCGGGTTATCGGTCGCTGGTTTGGTCGAAGGATGCTCGGAATGCGGATGGGGTTTGGAACAAGGAGAAGGTGATTGAGACGGCGCATTATATCTGCCCGGCGAATGGGTGTGTGATTGAGGATAAGCATCGGGGTCAGATGTTGAAGGGAATGGAGGAGGATCGGAAGAATCCGGCGGCGGCGAAGAATGAGCGGAGTTTTCGGGTGAACTTCATGCATGATCCGCGGCTGAGGTTTGGGGATATTGCTTCGACTTTTTTGGACATGACGGGGGATCTGTTTGGGATGCAGAATTTTCTGAATTCGAAGATGGCGACGACTTGGCAGGAGTTCGAGGCGAACATTAAGGAGGAAAATGTTTCGGCGCTGAAGAATGGGAGTTATCGGCGGGGAGTGATTCCGCATCGGCCGGCGTATGTGCAGGTGATGGCGGATCCGGGGGAACGGCAGACGCATTGGGAGGTGCAGGCGGTGATGAAGGATGGTTCGCTTTGGGTGATTGATTGGGGGACGGTGCTGCATTGGACAAACTGCCTTGCGGCGGATTGGGTGGCGGCGCGGAGTTATCCGCTGGCGAATTCGACTGAGAAGCTGCATCCGGTGATAGGGTTGATGGATTCGGGGGATTGGACGCATGAGGTGTATAAGTTTTGTCGGGCGTCGAGGCAGACGGGGATTACTTGGTTTCCGACTAAGGGCAGTAATAGCCAGCATGGGACTTGGGCGGAGACGACTCCGCCGGAGGATGATCGGTTGAAGCTTTATACTTATGTGGATCACACGGCGAAAAATGATTTGTATCTTTCGAGAATTGCGATGCGGGGGAGTCCTGGGTTGCACTTTCCGGCGGATGCGGATGCTGAGTTGATTGGGGGGCATGCTGGGCAGCAGTTGATCAAGACAAGCACGGGGCGGCATTGGAAAAAGATTCCTTGGGATCACTATGGGGATTGCACGAAACTTGGGGTGGTGGGGAGTTGGGTGATGCATTCGCTGCTGAGTGAGTTGCGGGCGGGGTGATATATTGACACGGGCGGTCGGGGGTGGCGGCTGACATCCAATCTCTGAAAAATGATTATCTGTTTGAGGCGGGGTTGCGCTTTATGGATGTGAGTGAGAAGCGGACGTGGCTGGCGGATTTGTATTTGGCTGAGTCGGAGGATCGTTCGGGTGGGGAGGTGACTTCGACGGCGTTTGAGGGGAGTGCGTCGAGTGTGCAGTTTCGGGGAAGCACGCCGGAGGATAGGCGGGCGGCTTTGCGTCAAGCCATCGAGCATTTGGATGCGCTTTTGGCTGAGGAGGTGGCGGCGGCTTCGGCGCCCAGGTTGTTTGGAATTCGATTTACGGATGCGCCTGCGGCGGTGCTTTGATTATGGCGAAGAAGATTGCAAAAAAAAGAGTGGATGGGGTGCAGTCGGTGGCGGCGCCGAATGTGGTGAATTCTTTGCCTGCGACGACGGGTGGGGTGCGGGTTTCTCCTTCGATTTCTTACCAGCGGAGTAAGACGATTGAGCGGCTTTCGGTGAGTCGGGATCGGGTGGCGATTTCGCGGTATTTGCAGGAGGCGTTGCCGTTTGCCTACTATGTGACGAATACGCTGCCGGAGGAGGCGGTGGGGCGGGGGATTGGGATCAAGTCGATTAGCACGAATCCGGAGTTTAAGAAGGCGGCGACGGCTTATTTTGCAAAGTGGGCGAATAGTCCGGCGGTGGATCTGCGAAAGAAGTTGGATTTTTATGCTTTGCAGCCTTTGCTGCTTTCGACGATTTTGGGGGATGGGGAGTTTTTCACGCAGAAGGTGCAGGCGGAGGGGGATGTGCCAAGGTCTTGGGGGTTGAGTGATACGAGCCGGCGGCGGTTGCAGCTTCAGTTGTTTACTCGGGATCAGTTGGTGAGTGGGGATGGGAAGGCGGGGCCGGGGGAGAAGTGGAATGATGGGTTGTTGCTGAATGCGTTTGATCAAACGGTGATGTGCCGAGTGCAGTTGGAGCCGAGGGATGGGAAGTCGCAGTTTGCGGACATTCCGGCGGGGCTGATGTTTCACGGGATGAAGCTGACGCGGATCAATCAGGTTCATGGGCAGCCTTGGCTTTTGGATGGGAAGGATCTGCTGGATACGATCGATATTCAGGCGATTCGAAAGCATGCGGCAAAGGTGAAGGCGGCGTTTCTGGGGGCGACGGTGACGGATGATGGGCAGGTGCCGGAGGCTTTGCGGGTGGTGCAGAGTAAGGGGGTGAGTGGGACGCCTGCGGTGGATAATGGGCAGCGGTTTGCGGAGATTTTTGGTGGGGCGGTGATGATTCCGCTGATGCGTGGGCAGTCGGTGAATTGGTTCAATGCGCCGGAGGCGATGAACTATGGGCAACTGATTGAGGAGCTGATTTCGCCTTTTGTGTATCGGTTTGGGTATCCGCCGGAGTATATTTTTAAGCTGGGGGCTTTGGGTGGGACGGCGAATCGGACGGTGCTGGCGAAGGTGTCGCGGGCGCATCAAAGGCTGCGCTCTTTGCTGCATCCGTTTCTTCAGTGGTGTTGGGATTGGGTGATTTCGGATGCGGTGACGGTGACGGGTGAGCTGGCTGAGTTTATCGGGGTGGCGGATTGGAATGAGGTGGATTTTGTGGCGGATCCGGATCCTTCGGTGGATTCGGGGCGGGATGAAAAGGCGGAGATGTCGAGGCTGGAGAATAATGCGGCGACGATGGAGGAGTATACTGAGCGGCGCACCGGTGGGAGTGGGGTGGCGGTGCGGCGGGAGCGGATTGCGGAGAAGTTGGAAGATATGCAGTATGCGATTGAGTTGGGGGCCAAGATGAAGTTGCCGCCTGGGTTGGCAATGCTGCGGGCGATTCCGCCGAATGAGATGATGGCGATGGCGGGGCTTTCGAATTCGCTGGGGCTGGATCCGGCGGAGTTGGCGGCGCAGATTGCGGCGGTGGGGACGGATTGACAGGGGGCCGCTTTCATGCGGCAGAATTGGTTCAAGATCACTAATCAGGCGGGAGTCGGAGAGATTTCGATCCGGGGTATCGTGGGGATTTCCAACAAGTCCGGCGAGGATTGGTTTGGAAGTTACGAGGGAGAAGGTGGAACGGTGCGTGAGTTTGAGGAGGAGTTGCGGGCGCTGGATGGGGTGTCGGTGATCAATTTGTATATTTCGAGCGAGGGCGGTTATGTGGCGGCGGGGCTGGCGATTCACGATATGCTGGCGCGGCATTCGGCGCGGGTGGTGGCGCACATTGATGGTTATGCGTTTTCGATTGCGACGGTGATTGCGATGGCGGCGGATGAGATTCGGATGCCGTCGAATGCGCTGCTGATGATTCATAATGCGGCGGGGCCGGCGTATGGGGATTACCGGGCGATGGAGCAGGCGGTGGCGAGTTTGAAGGCGCACAATCAGGCGATCATTAGGGCCTATACTGGCAAGAGCGGCCAGACGGCGGATGTGCTTCAGCCTTTGATGGATGCGACGACGTATCTGGATGGTGCGGCGGCGAAGGCGCTGGGGTTGGCGGATGTGGTGACGGATGAGGTGGCGCTGTCTGCGTGTGTGATCGATCCGCGCATGGTGTCGTGTCTGAACATGGAGCGGGTGCCGGAGAAGTATCGGGGGCGCTTTGACATCCATTTGAATTCGGCGGCTCTAGTTGAGCCAGAACTCACTAATTCAAATATCATGGATACCCAAACTCCCCCGTCGGCACCTACGCAGCAAGCTGCGGCGGTGGAAATCAATTTGCAGGATGAGGCTACGCGCCAGGCTCTTGTGACTGCGCTTCAACCGGTGATCGCTGAAGCTGTGAATGCGGCGACGGCTCCTCTTTTGGAGCGGCTGGCGACGGCTGAGGGTGCGGTGGCTGCGGCTGCTACTGAGGTGGCGAATCTTCGCACGGCGGCGGGGAATGGGATGCTCAATTCGGCAGCGGCTGGAACGCCTACGCCAGCGGCTGCTCCTGCGGCTTCGACGAAGGAAAAAAGCCGGGGTGAGTGGGAGACGATGAACGCTAAAGAGCGGTCGGCTTTCCTGAATGCTGGCGGCAAATTGGTGGACTGATTTTTGACATCCAAACTTGAACGATTCCTAACTGATTCCTAACTTAAAAAAATTATGGCTAATACTCTAACGAATTTGATTCCGGACTTTTACGCGGCGCTTGATGTGGTTTCGCGTGAGTTGACGGGCTTTCTGCCTGCTTCTCAACGTGACGCTTCGGCGGATCGCTGTGCTTTGAATGCGACTATGCGCTCGCATGTGGCTCCTTCGAATGCGGCTGCTGGCAACATTACTCCGGCGATGTCTTTGCCGTCCGCTGCTGATCAGACGATTGGCAATGTGGCGTTCACGATTCAGAAGTCTCGTTTTGCACCGTTCTCTTGGACGGGTGAGGAGCAAAACAGTGTGGATTCTGGGCCTGGGTATTTGAACATTCAGCAGGATCAGATTGCGCAGGCGATCCGTGCGCTGACGAATGAGATGGAAGCTGATTTGGCTTCGGCTGCGGCTTTGGGTGCTTCCCGCGCTTTCGGTGCGACGGCTGGGACGGCTCCTGTGCTGGCTGACTTTGCTCAGGCCAAGAAGATTTTGGATGATAACGGGGCACCGATGAGTGATCGCCATTTCATTGTGGATACCACTGCGGGCGTTGCTTTGCGTGGGACTTCCAATCTGTTCAAGGTGAACGAGGCGGGTGATCCGACCATGCTTCGCCAAGGTATTCTTGGCAATCTCTACGGGTTCGACATTCGTGAGTCGGCGCAGGTGGTGACGCCTACGGCTGGAACGATGGCGTCCGCTACTTCCAGCAATGCGGCTTTCACGGTCGGGCAGACGGTGATTCCTTTGGCGACTGCCGGGACGGGTGTGGTGGCTGCGGGTGACATCATCACTTTCGCCAACGATACCAACAAGTATGTGGTGGCTTCGGTGAGCTTTGCGGGTGCTAACCCTGCGAGCGGTGACACGATCACGCTGGCGGCTCCTGGGTTGCGTAAGGCGCAGGCTGCTGCAACTCGGGCGATCACGGTTTTTGCAACGTCTACCCGTAACATTGCGATGACTCGCAATGCGCTGTTGGTTGGCACTCGTTTGCCTGCGCTTCCGCGTGAAGGTGATATGGCGATTGATCGCACGGTGGAAGTCGATCCTCGCACGGGGATTGCTTTCGAGTTGGCGGTTTATCCTGGTTTCCGGATGGTGACTTATCACTTGTCTGCGGCGTGGGGTGTGAAGGTGATGAAGCCGGAGCACATCGCTACGATCATCGGTTAAGTTTTTTCTGCGGTGTCCTCCGCTGAATGAGAGAGAAAACCCCCGTGCGGTTCTGGTTGTCCGCGCGGGGGTTTTTTGTGTTTTGACATGGGGGGCGTGGCATGGATCCGGAGATTGTTGAGACAACGGTGCCGGCTTCGGCGGATTGCGGGGTGAGGACGTTTCGGGTGCTGTGGGAGGGGCTGAGTGGGGAGGCTGAGACGGCGGTGGAGGTGCAGGTGTGCGGGCTGGAGAGTCGGGATCTGACGGGGGAGGCGGTGGAGCTGCTGGAGATCAAGGAGCGGGTGCCGACGAATCAGGAGGTGGGGCGGGCTTTGGTGAATCTTGGGGTGGCGCTTTTGAATAAGGTGGGGGTGCAACTTTGTAATCCGGACGATTGATTTTTTATGGCGACGAGTGTGACAGCTAAGACTTTGAAGGCGGCGCATGTGGACCGGGTGCGGGGGCATGCTGGGGTGCGGAGTCAGGTGGTGGTGGTGGATGGGGTGCGGGTGGTGGGTGCGGTGGTGCATTTGGGGGGATTTCAACGGCAGCAGGAGGGCGATGGGTCGGGCTTTGTGACGGTGCAGCCTTTGAAGCTGGAGATTTTAAAGTCGATCCTGCCGACGGCGCCGGTGGTGCGTGGGGTGGTGGAGGTGGGGTCGCTGCGCTTTGAGGTGGCGGAAGTGGCGGGCTTTTCGGTGGGGGATGTGGCGTGGGTGGTGAGTTGTGTGCGGGTGGTGCCGTCGATTCCGGTATGATCACGATCAAGGCGGATCTGAGGCCGTTGGTGCGGGATTTGAAGAAGTTTCGTGGTGAATTTGAGCGGACGATTAAGGAGGTGGTGGATACTGAGGCGCGGGGGTTTGTGAAGGATGCGGTGGAATCGACTCCGCCGTTTCATGCAAAGGTGCATGCGAGGGGGAAGCAGTCGGTGGCGAAGTTTCAGACGGTGACGGGGAATGTGGCGAAGAAGGCGGGGGAACGGAAGATCGAGGCGGATATGGATGCAATTTTTGCGGGGGTGAAGCTGCGGGGGAAGCGGACGATTACGAAGGTGTTTGGGAAGCCGATGAAGAAGAAGGTGGTGGTGACGACGGTGGAGAAGATTCCGGATCTGGGGGCTGTGTATGATCAGCGGTTGAAGCGGCGGTTTGATAAGGGGGCGAAACGGATTTCGCGGGGGCAGAAGGCGGCGTTTTATGTTTCGAGTGTGAAGCTGGCGGCTTTGAAGAGTGAGCGGAAGAAGCGGGTGGGGAAGCTGGTGGCGGGGTGGGCACCGGCGGCGGCCAGGCTGAAGGTGAAGCTGCCGGCGTGGGTGACGCGACATGCGGCGCGGGGGTCGGTGGTGCTGCGGGTGACTCGGGGTGGGTATTCGGTGACAATTTCCAATAGGGTGCCGTTTGCGGATCGGGTGAATTTGCAGGCGATTGCGGATCGGGTGCTGGCGGGCCGTGGGAGGAAGCTGGAGGCGCGGTTGCCGTTTGTGTTGAAGGGGGCGCTGAAGCGGGCGCGGTTGGAGTCGATGGGGGTGTTATGACATGGGGGTTTTTGAGTTATGATTGAGACTTTGGAGAATACTTTGGCGGGTTTGGTGGCGCGGTATTTGGATACGGCGGAGAGTGTGGCGGCTGGGGTGCCGGAGATTCCGATTCTGGTGGCGGATGGGGGCCAGGATCGGGCGCTGCCGTGTTTGATCGTGGGGGGTGAGGTGCGGGAGGCTACGACGGCGCGGCGGGCGGTGATCGTGACGCTGCATTTGCACGAACGTCTTGGGATGGCTGAGGGGCAGACGACGCGGGTGGTGGGGGCGGGGTGGATGCGGGCGTGTGAGGCGCGGCTGCGGGATGATGAGGCGTGGTATTCTTGGCTGGCGGATGAGGCGGAGGAGGTGCGGACGGGGTATCGGATTCTGCATCGTATGATTGTGCCGGCGGAGCCGATCGAGCGGGATCAGGCGGGGGATGTGGTGATGCGTTTGGCACTGGGGTTTGTGTGCTGGGTTTGACATGCGCTGGTGTGGGAATCCCCTCTTTTTTTATGCCTGTTGATCCCATCATTGAATACGGTTTGGCTCCTTCTTTTGGTCTGGTGAATGAGACGGGGGTGCTGGTGAAGTCGGTGACGTTTACGCCGGAGCGGGATGTGGTGACTCGTAAGGGGTCGAATCGTGCGGTGAATTATGAGCGGCATGAGGATCCTCGTTTGGGCATTTCGTTCACGGGGGAGATTATTCCGGCGACTTCGGGCGGGGCGGCTGAGGGTTTGGCGCAGGCGCATCCGGGGTCGAGTGTGGATCTGGCGAATGCGGCGGATGGCGATGACATTCATGGGTTCGACATCGATGCGGACAATCTGACTGTGGTGCTGAATCCGACTCGGGAGCTTTCGGATTCGGAGGCGCCGACGGTGACGATTCCGGCGATGTATCGTCCGTTTGTTTCGGGGACGGCGATCTGATGAGGGGTGGCTGGGCCGCTGGTTGGGTTTACTTTTTTCTATTTTATGGCTGAGAAGATCAGTGGTTGGAGCACGGGGAATACGAAGCTGGCGAGTGCGTTTGCGGCGCTGGGGTTTGGGGTTTCGACGCGGATGACGGAGGTGATGGAGCGGGGGCTGACGAAGGCGCGGTTTTTCATTGAGGAGGTGTCGGCGAGGAATGGGATGCGGCGGGATTTGC
>JARXAL010000287.1 GCA_029865835.1 Verrucomicrobiaceae bacterium | reverse complement strand
AATTCGATTCGTTGGTCCATTTTTCGGGTCTCCTTCCAAGGCATCGGCAAGGCTCGCATTCGCAAACCCTGCCGGCCATGGTGTTACCCATGTTCTGAAACTGTTTTGTTACCGATGTATTGAACCTGCACCGAGAGTGGGCGGGGGGTGAGGGGCGTCACGCGGAGCGATGACGGGTACTTTGGGGGTGAATTAGGAGAGGGGCTATTGGAGGAGTGGGGTGGCGTCGATTAGGTGGAGTTGGCGGCCGGAGTTGTGGGGGGAGTCGATGCAGATGAGTTTGCCGCTGCGGGAGGAGCGGGGGTGGTTGTCGCAACGCCATTCGCCGGTGTAGAAGGCGGGGCTGTAGAAGTGGCCGAGGGGGAGGCGGCGGTCGGTGGGGATGTGGTAGAGGTAGGGGTTTTGGAGGCGCTTGGTGTCGGGGTAGGTGTCATTGAGGACCCACTCGTAGTTGGTGTTGGGTAGGTAGGTGTTGTGGCCGTTGACGGGCATTTTGTCCTTGCCGATGACTTGGACCTCTGTGGTCTTGTCTTTGAAGAGGTAGAAGCGTTCGCCGTGCGAGGGGTGGAAGGCGAAGGCGAAGACGTGGGCGCTGTCCTGCCAGACGAAGTGGGAGGTTTTGCCGAGGGGATCGAGGATGTAGGGGTCTGTGCCGTCGGCGTTGATGGTGAAGAGGCGGGTGACGAAGCCTTTGTCGCCTTCGCCTCTCCAGCGGTGGAGGAAGATGAAGCGGGAGCCGTCCGGGGAGAAGAGGAGGTGATTGAACCAGTGTTTGGCGTTTTTGCTGAAGCCGTCGGGTGAGCCGGTGTAGGGGATGGCGGCGGCTTGGGCCATGGTGAAGATGAGTTGTTCTTCGCCGGTCTCGATGGTGACGCGCCAGAGGCCGGAGTCGGCGGGGGCGAGGATGTCTTTGTTAGGGTCGGGAACTCCGGTGTAGCCGTAGCCGGGGCGGGTGTCGTTGAGGCGGCGGAAGTCGGTGGAGATGCCCCATTTGCCATCGGGGCTAAGGGCGTAGAGGGCGCGGGGGAGGGTGCGTTTTTTGCCGGATTTGATGTCGAGGAGGTGGCAGACTAACTGGCCGTCCTGGCGGTCGTTCCACATGACGGTGGATTCGGTGCCGGGGACCCATTGGAGCATGCAGCCTTGCTGCCAGTTCCAGGCGTGAGAGGTGCCGAGTTCGATCCATTTGTCGTTGTCCTGGAGATCGACCATGCCGACCTGGATGACGTCGTCGGGTTTGGGGGAGCGGTGCTCGAAGTGGACTTGGTTGGACAGGACGTAGCGGTCGTCGGGGGAGAATTGCAGTTTGTCGTAGTAGCCGAACCAGTGGAAGCCGGGTTGGCGGGTGATTTGGCGGACGGTGGGGAGCGTGGGGGCGGGGTCGGTGTCCTGGCTGAGGAGGTGGGTGGCGGGGGTGAGGGTGAGGAGGCTGCCGGTGGTGGAGCGGAAGAAGTGACGGCGGTTCATGGTTGGGGAAATTGGGAGAAGGGAGGGGGGATGTCGAGGGGTATGTTTGGGGTGTGAGAATGGCTTGACTATGGGAATGGGGGTGGGCAGGATTTGGGGATGATGAAGATGCGATTTTTGATGGTGCTTGGGCTGGGCGGTTTGTTGGCGGGTGGGTCGGTGTTTGGGGTGACTGCGGAGGGGAAGAAGAAGCTGGTCTTAATCGCGGGGAAGCCGTCGCATCCGCCGATGATGCATGAGTTTCGGGCGGGGTCGATTTTGTTGGAGCAGTGTTTGAAGGGGGTGCCGGGGTTGGTGGTGGAGCGGCATGAGATGGGTTGGGTGACGGATGAGAAGACGTTTGCGGATGCGGATGCGGTGGTGATTTACTCGGACGGTGGCGGGAAACATCCGGCGGTGGTGGATGGGCATTTGGAGACGCTGAAGGGTTTGATGGCGAAGGGCGTGGGTTTTGGGTGCATGCACTACGGGGTGGAAGTGGTGGCGGATCAGGCGGGGGCGGAGTTTCAGAAGTGGTTGGGCGGGCACTATGAGAACTCGTATTCGTGCAATCCGATTTGGGAGCCTAAGTTTGAGTCGTTTCCGGAGCATGCGGTGACGCGCGGGGTGAAGCCGTTTCAGATCAATGACGAGTGGTATTTCAACATGCGGTTCCGGCCGGCTTTTGGAGATGGGATTGTGGCGGCGAAGGATGGGGGAGAGGGTTTTGTGCCGATCCTGGTGGCGGTGCCGTCGGATGCGACACGGGACGGGCCGTATGTGGCACCGAAGGGGCCGTATCCGCACATTCAGGCGGAGAAGGGGCAACCCGAGGCGATGATGTGGACGGTGGAGCGGGGGGATGGTGGACGCGGGTTTGGGTTCACCGGGGGGCATTTCCATTTGAACTGGGCGAATGACGATTTTCGCAAGGTGGTGCTGAATGCGCTGGTGTGGGTGAGCGGGGTGGCGGTGCCGGAGGGTGGGGTGGTATCGAGTGTCGCGTCAGGGCAACTGCGTGAGAATCTGGATCCGAAGCCGGAGAAGAAGAAGGTGTCGGTGGCGGTGCCGCGGGTGTTTGAGAGGCGGGTTGGGGCGGGGGAGTGAGTTGGAGCGAACATCATGTCGTTTTGCTTGACTGCCGGAGACGGTAACGTTTTTGCGCCATGGTTCCGGGTTTCTCACGGTAGCATTGGCCGGATATTTACGGGCCCTGCTATCAAAAGAAGTGGCGTATGGCCCTTGTAAATATGGGCTTTACAAACTAGCCACTTGCGGTTAACTCGTGTGCGATTGATTGGCCGTTGGGTGAAGCGGCTCATGCGATTTTTATCTACTAAGTTGATTCAATTTGTTGCGGCCTTCGTTATAAAGGTGGCAGTGCAGAGAAACTCTCTGGATGACCAATTAACAACGTTCTCATAATCTTCGTTCACTTATGTTTTCAAAATTCGATTATTTTTTTCTTGGCGCTGCTTTCGTCAGCTTTGCCTTGAGCGTTGGGCTTTGGTTTTTGTACAATCAAAGTTATGGTCTTTACGTCGGTATCTGGGTCCCATCGATCCTAGCTTTCTGGACGGGTATCCGTGTTGTTCTGCTTGATCACGATCGTCGTTCGTGAGCTTCTCGGTTCAATTTAACTTATTATTGAAGAAAAAGGTTTTAATGGAATTTCTCTTGAGTGGGGTGGCAATGATTTTCATTGCGGGTGTTTTTATTTCGTTCGTCGTGGCGCTGGGGACTCTTCGGGTGGAGGAGGAAGCAGAGAGACGGAAGTCCATCAGGGAGGAGGTCAGGAAAGCGCGGGACCAAGCCCAGGGTGGCGTCGATTAACTCTGAAATTTTTTAGGGTCGGGGGCAAGCCATGCAACCATGCCGTTGGTATGATGGGGAAATCGGTGAAAAAGCCACAGGGAAGCCCCTGCACGGGTTTAGCGAACCAGGTGGATTCTGATGCGTAGAAAGTTGAGCGAACAACATTTCAGGTCCCGTTCACTCACGCCGCACCACGATTATTTGCAAAACGGGAGGAAATTTCAGACACAGAGTCAGTCGTTGCTCAGATTTGACACGTCACATTCTGTCTACCGTTTTTGTCTACCGAATACCCGAAAGGTGCGCGGAAATTACCGCTGGTGAATGACCGAAAAATCGGTATCTTACAAAATGGCCGCGTCCAACTAAATGCTTCATTCGTTGTCACCTCTCGGGTAGCTTGAATCCAACGTTAGGCTAGCCGGCATATCCAAACCAACCAAACAACCAAATCGAAAATCAGACTATGAACTTAACGTGTTGCTCTTTTACAACAAAAACCCTCGGATTGGCACTCCTCGGGTTCACCTTTACGAATACTGCGTCTGCCGCTGCCGTCGGTGACGGTGGTCTGAGAGCTGATGACATTGTGGGAATTTCCTTTTGGACAATCTCAATGGCGCTCGTTGCGGCAACCGCCTTTTTCTTTCTTGAGATTCAGCGTGTCGCACCAAAATGGAAGACCTCTCTCACTGTGTCAGGCCTCGTTACGATGGTCGCTGCAACCCACTATTTTTACATGCGTGATGTCTGGGTAGCGACCGGAAACACACCAACCGTGTTCCGATACATCGACTGGCTGATAACGGTACCACTCCTGATGGTTGAGTTCTATTTGATTTTGTCTGCCATCACGAAGGTGCCCGGGGGTGTGTTTTGGCGCTTGATAATTGGGACTATGGTGATGCTCATCGGTGGATATCTTGGTGAAGCAGGGTACATGAACACATGGGTGGCGTTCATCATTGGAATGGCCGGTTGGGCCATGATTCTGTGGGAAATTTTTCTTGGTGAGGCGGGAAAGATCAACGCAAAATCGGCACCGCCTTCTGTTCAGTCTGCATTTAATTTAATGCGTTGGATCGTCGTTCTTGGCTGGTCAATTTATCCTATCGGTTACTTCTTGGGTTACCTCACGGGTGCGTCTCCCGACAAAAGCATGGTGATGCTCAACGTAGTTTACAACATTGCGGATGTGGTGAACAAGATCGCGTTTGGTGTGATCATCTGGACCGCAGCGGTGAGTGAGTCTGACAAACTTCAGACGACAACAAAGTAACCATTCCAACAGACTTGCTTGTGGGGGTTGGTGAAACATTTTTTACCAACCCCCTTTTTAGTTTTTGTAACGCGGCGTCGTAAATCCTTGGAACTCAAATGACGGTATCACGTTCTTTCACCATGAAACGTCCTTCATTGCTTGGTTGTGGCGCTAATGAAAAACTGTTCGAGGATGGGCTAGCGGCGGTGGAAAGTGTTATGATACACGCGGTTGGTGGCGAGAGAGTTAGTGAATGTGGGATAGCTGCGCGGGCTGGTATTGATCATTTAACCGCAGGCGGTCGGCGCGTCAGGGCTCGGCTGGCGCTCCAGGCTGGTGAAGCGCTCGGCCTTTCGGTTAATGATTCCGTAATCGTCGCAGCGGCTGTCGAACTTTTGCACAATGCTTCGCTAGTGCACGACGACTTGCAGGACCGCGAAAAATCTCGACGCGGCGTTCAGACAGTTTGGGCGGCACATGGGGACGAGATAGCGATTTGCACGGGTGATTTGTTACTGTCTTCCGCCTACGGGGTGCTCAGCAAATTTAGTGACTGCCGGAAGCTGCCCGATTTGATCAAACAAGCACATGATTGTTCTTCTAAAGTGATTCGCGGGCAGTGTGCCGAGCTATCTGCGAGGGGAAAACAAGTTACCGACATGGCGGTTTATGAAGGGATTGCTGCGGGGAAGTCTGGAGCGCTCCTTGGTTTGCCTCTGGAATTGGGGCTCATAGCGTCCGATCACCATGCGTGGTTGAGCGAGGCGGAGCGCGCTGCGAGGTCGTTTGGAATTGCCTACCAGATCAGGGACGACATCGAGGATGTAGTGAGCGACGCGATGGGAGAGGCGGGACCAAGGGCTGTAAACGCTTTGCTCGTTTTGCGAGCTGGGGGACATGGGCAAAACGCTGAGGCGGTCGCTCGTGAGATCGGTCTTTACCACATTCGCTCCGCAATTGAATCTGCTGGGCGTCTTCCAAACGGAGCGGGAGGTTTCCTTCGGGAGTTAGCCCAAGGGTTGAGTAACCAACTTTTAACGAAAGGTTAAAGATCGGTGCAGGCAATTGTCATTGGAGCTGGATTTGGTGGAATTGCCGCAGCGCTTCGACTCCGTGCAAAGGGTTACAGTGTTACGCTGATGGATCGCTGTAAGAGTCTAGG